>NZ_VOZO01000003.1:0-142870 GCF_013419715.1 Acinetobacter sp. YH12063
TCGCAAGAGATGCGATGGATGTCTGATGATTTGTAGTCATAAATTTAAGTCCCCACTTGTTTCTAAGTGGGGACTAAATTAAGGCTTATAGGATGAATTCAGAAGGTGTGTTCAGCGGACGCTTACTTTAATTCTATTAAGCCTTTAGATATGGCGTAGGCAAATATACTGACAAAACGTTGGCGAGTTTTTTTAACAACTTCTAAGAAGCCAGTTTCTTCAATTTCACTTAGTACAAGGTTTAAATCTTTAGGTTTGATGCTGTCTATTGGCCTGGTACCAATGATAGGAAATACATATTTTTCTAAGTTCTTTAATGCACGTTCTGCCGTTTCTTCCCCCCATTTTCCACTAGACTTATATGCAACATGCCAGGCCCTTGCAATAGGTTCAAAATGGTAGCGATTGTCTTGTTTAGATTGCTCAATAATTAATTGTTCTTTAGGGTCTAAATTATTGGAAAGCATAGACTGGTATTTAGAACGGTATTCTCTGGCCTTAGCTAATCTGATAGCTGGATAAGTACCTATAGTAATAATTTGAGTACCTAATGCATTTTTATATCTATATCGCCATGTTTTTGTGCCTGATGTCCGAATGAGCAAAATTAATCCGCTCCCATCAAATAAATTGTAGTCCTTTTCCTTTGGCTTTGCAGACGAGCATTGAGGGTCTGTAAGGGGTTTGACAATTTTAGCCATGAAAATGAGTACCTAAAAATTAATAGAATCGGGCTGGGTGCTTATTAAGGTACTCATTATTTAAAGCTATATCAAGTTATATAAAGTCAAAAAAGGCTGTAATTTGTATTTAAGTTATTGATTTATATGTCTTGAAGTTTAAGTGGGTTTGTGTGGAGTTAATGATTTGGTGCGCTCTGCGGGACTCGAACCCACGTCGGTCGCTTAGGAGGCAACTGCTCTATCCAGTTAAGCTAAGAGCGCAAGACGGAGGCTAATGTACTCCTATTTTAGCTAAAAAAAAAGTTATTGCCGAAACAATAACTTTTTAAATTACTTAATCTTTATGAACTTCATTGGGGTCAATGTCGCTCAAATCTTTAGGATTAAGATAGTTAAACATTAATAACATGACTGTAATCCAAACAGGGATCATCAGAACAGATTCCATAAAGCCCTGAGTCCACATAATAAAGAGAACTAATGCAATAAAGATCAGAACGATGTAGTTGCTGACTGGCGCCCAAAGTGCAGGATAAGACGTTGTAAAATTCAAAATACGTTTTGCACGACGGAACTGTAAGTGAGTCATGGTAATCATCGCCCAGTTCAGAACAAGCGCACCAACAACCACATACATTAAGTGACCTAGCGCATCTTCAGGTACGAAGTAGTTTAAGAGTACGCAACCGAAAATCAGTACTGCAGAAAGTAATACTGCTGGAATTGGCACGCCACTTTTGTTGGTTTTTGCGAAAACTTTTGGTGCATTACCTTGCTTCGCCAAGCTGTAAAGCATACGGCTATTGGCATACATACCGCTGTTATAAACAGACAGTGCTGCAGTTAAAATAATGAAGTTCAGTAAATGTGCAGCCCAATCAATACCCAGTTGGCTAAAGATCATCACAAATGGACTTTTGTCTAAACCACCTAGTTCAAGCTGATTCCATGGCACAAGTGACAATAGAATAGTCAAAGAACCCACGTAGAAAATCAAAATACGAAATACAACTTGGTTAATCGCTTTAGGAATGGTTTCTTTTGGATTTTCAGCTTCCGCTGCCGCCATACCAATCAGTTCAATACCACCGAAGGCGAACATCAAGAATGCCAGCATGAAGAATAAGCCTTCAAAACCATTTGGGAAGAAGCCGCCCTGACTCCATAAGTTGGTAAATGATGCTGTTGAGTTGGCATCTGCAGTCAGTAGCAAATACAAACCAAATACGATCATCGAAATAACTGCAGTGACTTTAATAATCGACAGCCAAAACTCAGATTCACCATAAAACTTCACATTACCTAAGTTTACTAAAGTAATGATCACGAAGAAGAACAGTACAGATGCCCATGCTGGAATATGAGGCCACCAGTAATTGATGTATTTCGCAACAGCGGTGAGTTCTGTCATTGCCACTAAAATATAGAGAATCCAGTAGTTCCAACCTGTTAAGAAACCTGGAAATTTCCCCCAATATTTATATGCAAAATGGCTAAATGAACCCGCTACAGGTTCATGGACGATCATTTCACCCAACTGACGCATAATTAGAAAGGCGATCAAACCGCCAATGGCGTAGCCAAGAATAATGGATGGTCCAGCAGATTGAATCACATGCGCTGAGCCCAAGAATAAGCCTGTACCAATTGCACCACCCATGGCAATCAATTGAATATGACGATTCTTTAAGCCACGCTTGAGTTCGGAGGAATTGGTAGTCAAGTTACTCTTCCCGAGAATGGTTTAATTTTGGTAATTGTAATGTATAGAGAATGAATAGCCTAGTAGCTCAAAATTTATGAAAAATATTTATAGGTTTAATAACCTATTTTTCGTTTTAAATGCTGAATTAAAAATTTATGAATCAATAGATTAATTTTATTTTAATTGAAATTCTGATGCTTGGCTTTATATGGAAAAGGTATCGAATGTTGTTTTTTTATACTTAAGTCATGTGATTGTTAAAACTTCAATTAAACATTGTATGATGCAAAAGCGCAGAAAAGAACGCTCTGCCAAAACACAATGATAAAGATTAAGGATTCAATAAAAATGAGTTTTGCTCCCCAAATTAAAATTGCAGCGACTTATATGCGTGGTGGTACAAGTAAAGGTGTATTTTTCAAGCTAGATGATTTGCCCCTTGCAGCACAACAAGCTGGACAAGTTCGCGACCAACTTTTATTACGTGTGATTGGCAGTCCAGATCCTTATGGCAAACAAATTGATGGGATGGGTGGAGCGACTTCAAGTACCAGTAAAACCGTGATTTTGGCAAAAAGTTCACAGCCTGAGCATGATGTAGACTATCTATTTGGACAAGTGTCGATAGATAAAGCATTTGTCGACTGGAGTGGTAACTGCGGAAACTTAACGGCAGCGGTTGGTGCATTTGCCATTTCAAATGGTTTGGTTGAGGCATCACGTATTCCTGAAAATGGTTTGTGTACGGTTCGCATTTGGCAAGCCAATATTCAAAAAACCATTATTGCGCATGTACCTATTACTGATGGTGCAGTACAAGAAACCGGTGATTTTGAACTAGATGGTGTGACCTTCCCAGCAGCCGAAGTTCAAATTGAATTTTTAGACCCCGCAGATGATGGTGAAGATGGCGGCGCTATGTTCCCTACAGGGAATTTGGTCGATACCTTAACCGTACCCGATGAAGGCAGTTTCCCTGCAACATTCATTAATGCAGGTATTCCAACGATTTTCTTAAATGCAGAAGATATTGGTTATGTCGGCACTGAACTACAAGATGCGATCAACGGTGATGCTAAGGCATTGGCCCGTTTTGAAAAAATCCGTGCTTATGGTGCGCAGCAAATGGGTTTGATTTCAGATATTGCTGAAGCAGAGCAACGTCAACATACACCAAAGATTGCATTTGTTTCAAAACCGAAAGCTTATACATCTTCGAGTTCTAAACAAATTTCAGAACACGATACGGACTTATTGGTTCGTGCCTTGTCGATGGGGAAACTGCATCATGCCATGATGGGCACAGCGGCAGTTGCCATTGGTACAGCAGCTGCGATACCAGGGACACTTGTGAACTTAGCCGCGGGTGGTGGGGAGCGAGAAGCTGTGCGTTTCGGACATCCATCTGGGACGTTACGTGTAGGTGCGCAAGCGATTTATGAAAATGGTCAGTGGGTCGTTAAAAAAGCCGTAATGAGCCGAAGTGCGCGTGTCTTAATGGAAGGTTGGGTGCGTATTCCTGCGAATAGTTTGGATTAAGCATTTAACATCTCATTTGAAATCAGCCTCTGCTTTGCAGGGGCTTTTTTTTGCCTTTATCTTTTATATGAATAAGCAAATCATGAATTGGTATATCTTTTTATATAATATGAACTGCATTTAATATTAGAAAGTTTCTGTGATTTATGCCAGATTAATTTTGTTAGCATTTTGCGTAGCTTTACCCTGAAAAAAAGTAGCGAAACCATGCTTAAAAAAGACTTAATAAAATCGGATCTACCTACTGAACAATTGGCTGTATTAGAAGCGTTGCCGATGCCTGCTGCATTATTTTCTGCGACAGCTGAGCTGATATGCGCCAATCAAATATTTAAACATCGGTTTCAGTCAGACTTACAAGAGATCGTATTAAATCATGTGTCTGTGATGCAGCAAAAAACCAAAGCCACAAGTTCTGAGTTTGATTTACGCTGTTTAGAGAACGATAGCATTGAACCCTTTATGTATAGTGAAAATGAACGGCATTATTGGTTCACGCTCAAACCAAAGTTTCAACAAAGTGGCGATTTGGAACATGTGTTGTTGTGCTGTGCGGATATTACAAATTTAAAGCAATTCGAATTATCGCTGTTGAAACATAACCAACAACTCGAACAACAAGTTTATTTTGATTATCTGACAGGGATAAAAAATCGACGAGGTTTTGATTTAGACCTTTCTCAGTGGCAAAAAAGCTTCGCGGTTGAACAAGCCGATGAAATTTGTTTGATGATGCTCGACTTAGACAATTTTAAGCAAATCAATGATATCTACGGTCATGCGTTTGGCGATGAGGTTTTAAGAAAAAGTGCGCAGCTTTTAAGGGTGCAAATTAGTCAACACGCAGATGCACAAATATATCGCATGGGTGGGGAAGAGTTTGCAATGATTTTGCCACGCACGGCTATATCGACTGCATGTTCGATTGCACAACAATGTTGTGAGCAAATCTATGCTTCTTCGATGAATTATGCGGATAAGGCTTTACAACTGAGTATCTCATGCGGAGTGGCCTTGTGGGATGGTACAGAGTCATTTTTTGAAACATTGGCACGTGCCGATCAGGCTTTGTATCAAGCCAAGAAAGGCTCGAAAAATTGTACTTGTTTTAATGATGGACAAAATGTGGCGCTATTTGAGGAAACGACATTTAAAAAACCATCAGACTGTGGGAAAAACACATAGATTTAGGTCGTAACATAGAGAAAGATCTGAGAAAGCAGTATTATGCAACAGGTCAAAATTGACAGAAAACATTGGCAGTCGATTTGCTAATGAACGAAGCAGTTAAATATTTAAAGTATTTGAGGTGAATGTGTCTTCTTTAACAGACGTTTCCACACATGCCCTGACAGAAGCGCAGCAGCGTATTCAGCAGGATTTACTGACAGCGCTTGATGCATTTTCAATTCCAGAACCCTTAAAAGGGGCGGTGTATCATGCTGTGATGTTGGGTGGAAAACGTGTTCGACCGGCACTTTGTTATGCAACAGCAGCATTAAAACCCAATACCAATTTTGCAGCAGTACGCCGTGCTGCGGTGGCAATTGAATTTATTCATTGCTATTCATTGGCACACGATGATTTGCCGTGTATGGACAACGATTTACTCCGTCGTGGTCAACCAACTTGTCATGTGGCTTTTGGTGAAGATACGGCCTTACTTGCTGGCGATATTTTACAATCGATGGCTTTTGAAGTTTTAGGCAGTCGTCTCTTTGATCAAGGCCCAGCCGTTGAAGCGCCGATTATCTTAAAGCAAATGCAAATTTTAGCGACTGCAACTTCAAAAATGGTCAATGGACAAGTCCTAGACTTACAAGCGGAAGGCAAACACGTCAGTCAGGATGAACTGGAAAATATTCATCGAAATAAAACCGGCGCTTTAATTTCTGCAGCAATCATGATGGCGGCAGTGACAATATTTAATGGCACAGATCAAGCCATTCCTAAACTCCGTGAATTTGGTCTTGCGATTGGTTTAGCCTTTCAGGTGCAAGATGATATTTTAGATATTATTGCTGACACTGAAGCATTGGGTAAAACAGCGGGTAAAGATCAACAAGTGGATAAATCCACATATCCTGCGTTAATGGGCCTTGATCAAGCGCAAGCATATGCAGAAGAATTACATGCACAAGCACTTCAAGCTTTGGATTATTTTGCAGAAGATGCGGCAGAATTACACAAGATCACGCAGTTTTTATTAAAACGTCAAAGTTAATATGACGCAGTAAAAGATCTCAGCCCACACATTTAACATGATGTGGGCTTTTTTATATTTTGTATATTTGGAACAGAAGTCAATAAACCTCTAAGTAATATCTAAATGGATGACATAATAAAAACAAAAAAGGACGCTAGGCGTCCTTTTTTGCAGATATTAAAACTTAGAGCTTAAATTTAAGTGCTATTGGTCTTAAATACTTTCTTTATAGATACGATCTGCTTCTTCAAACTTTTCAGTGACTTCAGCAGATGGTGCTTTGCCCATTAAGCTCACAATGATGATTGCAATGAGTGAGCAGATGAAGCCCGGAATAATTTCATAAACGCCTGTATCACCCCAGAGGTTTTTCCATAGAATAACCA
Source organism: Acinetobacter sp. YH12063 (assembly GCF_013419715.1). Classification (NCBI taxonomy): domain Bacteria; kingdom Pseudomonadati; phylum Pseudomonadota; class Gammaproteobacteria; order Moraxellales; family Moraxellaceae; genus Acinetobacter; species Acinetobacter sp. YH12063. The sequence continues at coordinate 6,520 of NZ_VOZO01000003.1, forward strand.
TAACAGCACCGACCACCATACCGGCTAAAGCACCGTTTAATGTCATACGTTTCCAGAACAATGACATGATAATCAGTGGGCCAAATGCAGCACCAAAGCCTGCCCATGCATATGCTACGAGACCAAGAACTTTAGAGTCAGGATTACCCGCCATATAGATCGCAAGAAGCGCAATCATTAACACCATGAAACGGCCGACCCAAACCAATTCTTTTTGTGAGGCATTTTTGCGTAAGAATGATTTATAAAAGTCTTCAGTTAAGGTACTTGAACAGACTAAAAGCTGACAGCTGAGGGTACTCATGATGGCAGCTAAAATCGCAGCCAGTACGATACCTGCAACCCATGGGTTAAATAGAATTTTAGTCAATTCCATAAAGACCGTTTCAGGGTTTGCTGTAACGACACCTGCCAGTTCTGGATGCTGTTGGAAATAAGCAATACCGAAGAAGCCTGCTGCAACTGCGCCACCGAGGCAGAGCGTCATCCATGTCATACCAATACGGCGTGCATTGGGAATCGATTTAACAGAATCAGCTGCCATGAAGCGGACTAAGATATGCGGTTGACCAAAATAGCCTAAGCCCCATGCCAATAAAGACATGATTGCGACAAAACTTAAGTCAGCAAATACATTCATCGCTTGAGGGCGTGCCGCTTCTAGTGCCAGAGTGAACTGGCTTAAATCAGAGAATGACAACATGACCACGATAGGGGTAAGTAGCAAGGCAAAAATCATAAAGCCCGCTTGAATGGTATCGGTCCAACTGACAGCAAGGAAGCCACCAATAAACACATAGCTCACCGTTGCAATGGCACTGATCCAAAGCGCAGTGCTATATGACATACCAAACATACTTTCAAATAATCGAGCGCCTGCAACCATGCCTGAAGCACAGTAAATTGCGAAGAAAATCAAAATAATCACAGCAGATACGATACGTAAGATTTTCTTTTGATCGTTAAAACGATTTGAGAAATAGTCAGGTAGGGTCAAGGCATTATTTTGAACTTCGGTATGTACACGAAGACGACCTGCCACAAGTAGCCAGTTGAGCCAAGCACCGATGATCAGACCAATTGCAATCCACATTTCAGATAAACCTGAAAAGTAAATCGCCCCCGGAAGACCCATGAGCAACCAACCACTCATATCCGATGCACCTGCAGAAAGGGCAGTGACAAAGCTCCCTAATCGGCGGCCACCTAAAATGTAGTCAGAAAAGTTACTGGTCGCACGGTATGCAAGTAAACCGATCACGACCATGGCGACAATATAAAAGAGAAAGGTAATTAGGGTGGGATTCAGGGAGCTCATACGGTATCCGCTTTGGCGTTGGACAATTGCGTTTAATCAGGGGACTCAATGGGATTTGCCTAAGCCAAGTAGGTGAAATCGAACGATAAGTCCTAAAACGTCAAAAAAATAACGTGAAATTTAAACATAAATTCACAAACTTTGCCTTCTTTTTTGTTTTGGGCATAAAAATGGGCCGTATGTCACGACCCATTTTTATTAATGTGAAGATTTAGTTATTACGTCCCATCACACCACGAATGGTGTTGAGTACATCCGCAGGTAATACCACAGTTTTGGCATTATTAGATTTAGCCATATCTTGCATGGCTTTGACGTATTGTTCACCGAGTAAGTATGCAACTGGAATTTCTTTATCGCCGACGGCTGAACTCACCATTTCAATTGCACGTTGAGAAGATTCTGCCAGTACCACTTGAGCTTCTGCATCCCGACGAGAGGCTTCTAAACGACCATCTGCTTCTAAAATAGCCGCTTGTTTTTCACCGTCTGCCTTGGTCACGGTTGCACGACGTTGACGTTCAGCGGCCGCTTGCTCTTCCATCGCAGCTTGCATGGTATGAGACGGTTTAATATCTTGAATTTCTACAGTTTTAAGCGTAATACCCCAGTCAGAGATATCATCAGAAATAGCAGCTTTAAGTTTAGCCTTAATATGATCACGCGATGAAAGTGCATCATCGAGGTCCATTTCACCGACAATAGAACGTAAAGAGGTTTGAACTAAGTTTTGAATCGCCCATGTGTAGTTTTCAATACCGTAAACTGCTTTTTCAGGCGTGGTTAAGTTGATATAAGCCACAGCATTCATCAGCAGTACCGCGTTGTCACGTGTGATCACTTCCTGAGAGGGAATATCTAACACGATATCTTTGGTTGTGACTTTATAAGCCACTTCATCGACATACGGAATCACAAAGTTCAGCCCCGGATTGAGCGTGGTATGGTATTTACCTAAACGCTGAACAATCCATTTATAACCTTGGGGAACAATACGGACACCTTTAAAAATGGTGACGGCTACAAAAACTAAGAGCGCTAAAAAAACAATAGAAACACCAGACATGTCATTTCTCACTTATTTATGGATTGTCAGTGGGGTGGTTGCTGCTGTGCAGTTGGACGACTAAATCATTGCCTAAAATATCGGTTACGCGAACACGATCACCGACTTGAAGTGCATCTTGAGTACGACAATGCCATTCGTCTGAACCTAAAACAGGCATCGGGAAGCGAACTTTAACGCTGCCATGATTGAGCTGGGTTTGAATCACCATACCCACTTGGCCAATCGTCGCTTCACGGGACAGACCTGCTTTGGTTTTATCGATGGATAAAGGCTTAATAAATTTGAACCACAAAAATGTGCAGAGCACGGCAAAAATAATCCAAACCACAATTTGGACATTAAAGTTCATGGATGGAAAGATCCAATATAAGATCCCAACCAAAATTGCAGAAACGCCAAACCAGAGCGCTGCAAAAGACGGCAAAATCAGTTCAAAAAGCATCAAAGCGACGCCCAATACAAACCAGTGCCAAGGTTCTAAAATAAATTCCATACATCTACTCTTATATAAGGGTGAATTGATATAGATGAACCAGTATCTATATCAATGTAGCAGATGTATAACTCAATGAATATAAAAAAAATCGTTGAATTATATTTTCGCTTTTGGTGCTGGTTTAAAGGCCGCAGGGGACTGTTTAAAGTTGTCGATCGCCTTAATAATGCTATTCACTTTAAGCTGTGCCGCTTTTTCACCTTCTAAAATCGTCGCATTGCTCGACTTCAAATCGAGTGTGCCAATATGTCCCACTTTAGGTTGAATCACGAAATTGGCATTTTTCAGTTCTTCATTAATACTTTGTTGTCCCATGATGTTAATGGTTTGATCGAGTAAACCAAACATGCTTACGGCTTTGCTACCGTCAGGACGCGCAGAAATATCAACCGCAATCACGATATCTGCACCCATATCACGTGCAGTTTTCACTGGAATCGGGCTGACTAAACCACCATCGACATATTTCACCCCTGCAATGGTTGCAGGTACAAATACATTTGGAATGCTGCACGATGCACGTACCGCTTGGCCTGCATTACCACGGTTAAATTCAGTTTTACTGCCATTATCCAAACGGGTGGCTACGGCAGCAAAGCGCTTTGGAAATTGTTCAATTGATTTATTGCCGACGTTTTTATTAACAAAGTCTTGCAGTTTTTGCCCTTGAATAATGCCTTGGCTATTTAAGGTTAAGTCACGAATATCGGACTCTTTAAAGTTCAAGGCCAATTGCTGCATTTGATATGGTGTTTTACCGCTGGCGTACAAGCTACCGACAAAACTACCTGCACTGGTCCCAGTCACAATTTTAGGTTTAATACCGTGCGATTCGAGCACTTTAAGCACGCCAATATGAGCAAAACCTTTGGCACCGCCACCACCGAGCGCAATCGCGATCACCGGTTCACGTGCTTTGGCTGGTGTAGGTGTCGTGGTCGCAGGCGTTTTAGTTGCAGAGTCACAGCCAGTGAGTGCCAATACGAAGAGGCTAGGAATCAGGTATTGCAAAAGTTTCATGGGTGAAATCTGATGGTTAAATATACAAAGTGCACATCACATCAAAAAAATAGCCATTTGACTAGGGCTTTTTCCAGTGCTTTTGTAACGGCAAGGCCAACCATTCGGGATTTTTCGGGGAAAATTTGCCATCATAAATCTTCAAAATTTTTTCGAGATCAGTTTCAAAATCTCCACTGGGTTCAAAAACACCCAAGCAATGAATGGTTTTTTTGCATAATCAAAGCTAAACATCACGATAGGAATCTGTGCTTCATAGGCAATATAGTAAAAACCACTCCTGATTTTATCGGCTTTTTTTCGTGTTCCCTCAGGTGCCATTCCAATCCAAATTTGATCTGTCGCTTGAACAATCTCAGCAATTTCACGTGTAAGCCCATGTGGGTTTTCACGCTGCACAGGGATCACGCCGACCCAATCTAAAAGTGGCTTTAAGGGAGTATCGAAAAGGGTGTTTTTGCCAAAAATGGTTATTTTTATCCCGATCCCAAGCAAGGCGAGAAAACCGTGCCATACATCTATATTAGAAGTATGTGGAGAAATGATTGCCACAGCTTTGGCAAGGTTGGGAAATTCGCCGTCAAATTTCCATCCTTGTGCCAAGAAAAGTTTTTTTTTTTAATTGTTCGGCTCAGGATGGAACCGCGTGATGGAACTTGATCGGGCAAAACTGGAAATAATTGAGTCTTTTGATTCATGCATATTCTTATATAAGTGAAATCCATTTTTGATGTGATGCACATTTAAAAGTACGGCATCAGCATTGACCTTATCTTAGGTCGATGATTTTTTAGATCATTGGCAAAATAGCCGTATTTTGACTACTCTAAATGTAACTTCAGCGCATTCAACATTTAGGAACTTATGATCCAGCTTCGTCAGCTCTATCTTTTACTGTTTTCCTTATATTGGGCGCAAGGGTTACCTGTCGGTTTTATGACGCATGCTTTACCAGTGATTTTAAGAGCGCAAGGTGTATCTTTGGCACATATAGGTGGCTTTGGATTACTCATGCTGCCATGGTCGATCAAAGTTTTTTGGGCACCGTGGATTGATCGGCATGGTTCAAGGTCCAAAGGGCACTATCGGAGTTGGATTATTCCAATGCAGTTGTTGTCCGTGGTGGTCTTGGTCTTCCTGTCTTTTTTGCCGATCCAAAGCTTGAATGAACCAATGTATTTGCTGCTGTTTTTTGTGGCTTTACTCAGTATGAATTTGGTCGGTGCAACTCAAGATGTTGCAACGGATGGATTGGCTGTCAATATTTTAAAAACTGACCAACAGCACTGGGGCAATACCTTTCAGGTGATTGGTTCAAGACTCGGCTTTATCGTGGGCGGTGGTGCTGTACTTTGGGCCTTGGATTGGTTGGATTGGCAAGCCACCTTTCTGTTTTTAGCGGCATTGGTGTTCATGAATACGATTCCTATTTTTCTCTATCGAGAACCTTCAAAGCCACAGCTCAATATAAAATCCTCTCAAGAGCATGATAACAACCATAAACATACTTCAGGCTTATTCTATGCTACTCGCCAGTATTTGGCTTATTTTACTCAAACCAAAACCCTCACACTATGGCTGATGATCTTATTGAGTTTTAAGCTTGCAGATGGTCTGGCAGGTCCTTTACTCAAGCCGCTGATGGTGGATTTAGGATTAAGTTTTAGTCAAATTGGTCTGTATGTCACCATGCTGGGTGCTGTGGCTGCTTTAATTGGGGCGGGGGTTGCTGGTCTAAGCTTGAAGTATATTTCTCGGGCGCAAGCCTTGGTTTTCTATTCGGTATTGAAAATATTCAGCTTATTAGCCTATGCATGGCTGGCTTTGCAGTTCGAGGCAAAACGGCCCGTACATGAATGGCTGATCTATGGGATCAATGCTGCCGAAGACATGATTTCAGCCATGCTGCTCGTGATCATGCTGACTTTGGTGATGCAATATAGTCGTAAAGCATTTGCAGCAACGGACTTTACATTTCAGGTTGCCATTATGGCGACGGTGAGTGGGGGGTTGTATAGCATCAGTGGCATAGTGGCCGATCAGTTGGGTTATAGCACTTATTTATTTTGGATCACAGGTTTGGCTGCATTGAGCTTAGTCCCGATTCTATTTTGGGGAAAAGCATCAAAAAATGACCAAAATCACTTCTAAATCATGATTTTGGTTGTTTTTTATCAGCTAAAGCACTAAAAGAGCAATGCAAATATTATTTTAATAATTTTGTAATATGTTTCCCGTGTGTAATATCTGTTACAAAATAATTTAAGGAAAATTTTTGATGAAAACTAAGTTAGCAGCGGCTATCGCATTGAGCCTTTTGGCTGGCTCAACCTTTGCAGCACCAACCTTCTACGGTGAAATTGATGCGTCTGTTGATTATTTACCTGAAGATAATAAAACGGGTGTTTCAGACAAAGATGTCGTTGAAATCAGTTCAAACAGTTCTTTCTTGGGTTTAAAGGGCGATGAAAAACTGACTGACCGTTTAAGCGCAGTTTATGCAATTGAATGGGCATTTAACTCAGACGGCGAAGGCGATGACTGGTCTAAGCGTAACCGCTTCGTTGGTTTGAAAGATGCGAAACTTGGTACATTGAAAGTCGGTGCACACGATACACCATTAAAACAATTGTCTAGTCCGGTTGATACATTCAACAATTACGTGGGTAACCGTGCTGATGTTGCAGGCATCATGACTGGCGAAAACCGTGTAGATAACGTTGTTGTCTATGAATCACCAGCTTTTAAAATTGCTGAAGGTGCAATTAAAGTTAATGCATTGCTTGCAACAGGTGAGTCTTCAGGAATCAAGAGCGACAAAGGTGTAGTAAAAACTGCAGGTCGTGGTCTTGGCGATGCTTGGTCGGCGTCTGTTGTCTATGACAGCCCTGTTGTTGTTGCAGGTTTAGCCTATGACAAAGCCATTCCATCGAACTTTGGTGGTGTAGGGATCTTAAATGCAAGCGCGCCTGAGGTGCATCCTGCATTAGATAAAGATGGAAAAGTAACTTCAGTATTTGCTGCAGCAAATACTGTTCGTGCGATCGGTCGTGTAAATCTTGAGGGTGGTTTGGCACTCAAAGCGCTGTATCAAACTTCAGAGGTTGAGTCCGCTCAGGTTAATACTTCAGCTGCAAAAATTGATGATGCTCAAGGTTGGTTAGTCGGTGCAGAATACAATTTACCCTCTGCAAAAGCTTGGACAGTAAAAGCACAATATAGTCAAAATACCACGACTTATAAAGAGGGTGATGATTACGAAGCTCAGCAATTCATTGCAGGTGCGGATTATGCATTTAGCAAACAAGTGAAAGCTTATGGTTATGCAGGTTACTTAGCACTTGAAAAAGGTTCGAATGAAAGTGAACAACCTGTTCTAGGTACAGGTCTAGAATTTAAATTCTAAAACTTTGATTTAAGTTGTTCAAAAGGCGATGTTTTACATCGCCTTTTTTGATTTTTCTTGCTTGGTTTTGATCAGTTTTAAGTGATTTTTAAGTTTGAATTTTTAGATTAGGGCATCAAAGATCAATAATTGATGCCAATATGCTTCAGGTCATAGCTAAAATACAGCAAAAAATTCCAAGACTTAGTTTAAGTCAATTTAACCTCGTGCTTGCCTTATGGCTTGGGGTGGTTTTGAACCTCGCGTTTTATCAGCAAATCCAGCAGCTCACACCTTATACGGGTCTGAAGGCCGGACTATTTTTAGCGGCAACCGTACTGGTGGTAGTGGCACTTTATAATGTGCTGATGCAACTCCTGCAATGGCGATGGAATTCAAAACTTTTGGCGAGTGTTTTGCTGATCATTGGTGGCTTGAGTGCCTATTTCGTCAATAGTTTAGGCGTGACCATTACATCTGACCAAGTACAAAACATGATGCAAACAGATGTAAAGGAAGTGCGGGATTTAATCTCGCCACAATTTTTTATCTGGGTCTTTGGACTGGTTATTTTGCCAGTGCTATTGATCTGGCTTTTGCCACTACATAAAGAAGCCCTAAGCACGGTCGTAGCCAAAAAGGGTCTACATATAGTGCTATCGCTCATCCTTTTGGGTGCTTTGCTGTTTGTTTATTTTGTCGATTATGCTGCGATCTTTCGTGAGCATCGTGACTTAAAAGGCATGCTCTCACCACAAAACAGTATCGCTTCGACCTTTTCCTATTATCACAAAAAAGCACCGAAACAGAATTTGCCATTGCTGAACTATGGTGAAGATGCACATATGGTTGAAAACGTAAGCGCCAAAAGCTTACCAAAATTGATGGTCTTAGTGGTTGGTGAAACTGCGCGCGCGGAAAGTTTTTCACTCAATGGCTATGCTAAAAATACCAATCCTGAACTCAGTCAGCAAAATATTATCAATTTTAGCCAAGTCAGCTCATGTGGCACCGCAACCGCTGTGTCTGTTCCTTGTATGTTCTCAGGTATGCCGAGAACCGAATATGATGAACAGCTTGCAAGTCATCGCGAAGGTTTACTCGATATTGCACAGCGTGCAGGCTATAAGGTGACGTGGCTAGATAATAATTCAGGCTGTAAGGGCACATGCACACGTGTTGAAAAATATGAATTTCCTGAAGCGCTGAAGAAAAAGTGGTGTGATGCCGATGGCGAATGTCATGATGAAATCTTAGTGGATGGTTTGAAGGCATATTTGGCTTCGATCCCCAAAGCAGATCCAACTCCCCGTTTGATTGTATTACACCAAATGGGCAGTCATGGCCCTGCTTATTTCAAACGAAGTACCGCAGCGTTTCAAAAATTTAAGCCAACCTGTAATAGCAATGCCATACAGGGATGTAGCTCTATAGAATTAATAAATAGTTATGACAACAGTATTATTTATACCGACCATGTGCTGAGTGAATTGATTAACACCTTAAAAGTGACTGACCACTATCAAACAGGACTGTGGTATTTGTCCGATCATGGCGAGTCGACAGGTGAGCATGGCTTATATTTACACGGTTCTCCATACGCAATTGCACCGTCACAGCAAACCCATGTACCGATGTTGATGTGGTTTTCACCGGCGTGGCAAAAAAATAATTCAGCGCAATATACTTGTTTAATGGCACAAAAAAGCCAAAAATTAAGTCAGGATAATCTATTTCCATCGCTATTAAGTTTGCTCGATGTGCAGACTCAAGTGATTGATGAAAAAAACAATATGTTGCAACAATGTACTTCAGTACAGCGCAGGACTTAAGCCATGCACAAAATACTTATTATTGAAGATGATTTCATGATTGCCGAATCGACTAAAACCTTGTTGAACTATCAACAGTTTGAAGTCGAGTGGGTGAATAATGGTATCGATGGCTTAAAGCTCATAATGCAAGGGGGAATTGATATCGTCTTGCTGGATCTGGGTTTGCCGATGATGGATGGTATGCAAGTCCTGAAACAAATTCGTCAAATGCAGCCCAAATTGCCAGTATTAATCATCTCGGCACGGGATCAACTACAAAACCGTGTAGATGGTTTAAACCATGGGGCAGATGACTACCTGATTAAGCCTTATGAGTTTGATGAATTACTTGCACGGATTCATGCGCTCCTTCGACGCACAGGGCTGAGTTCAGTCGAAGCACCACAGAAAATTTTAAAACATGGTGAATTGATTTTAGATATTGAGCAGCATCTTGCACGCTATAAGGGGCAATATGTCGATTTATCTAACCGTGAATGGGCCATATTGATTCCATTAGTGACACATCCGAATAAGATTTTTTCGAAAGCCAATTTAGAAGATAAGCTTTATGATTTTGATAGTGATATCAGCAGTAATACCATAGAAGTGTATGTGCATCATCTCAGAACAAAATTAGACAAAGATTTTATTCGCACCATTCGTGGTTTAGGTTATCGACTCGGTTAAGGCAAAGGAATTATCAACCATGCAGCAGCCTTATTCTCTGAAAAAGAGACTAATTATTTATGTGTCTGTTTTCAGTATGTTTTTGGGCTGTCTTTTGGTGTTTTCAGCTTATCGAATTGCACTTGAAGAAATTAATGAAATTTTAGATGCGCAAATGCAAAATTTGGCGGAACGTGTTGCAGAGCATGATCCGCAGCCTATTCGCGGCGAATTTGATCAACATAAGCGTTATCACGAAGAAGATTTATTTGTTGATGTGTGGACTTATCAGTCCAATGCGCATCAAACCCATCAATTAAAATTATTGGTCGCGCCTCAGCCCAAAGCCGGTTTTTATACCCACAATACCCAACAAGATGAGTGGCATACCTATATTTTGCCACTTGCAGATCGGCAAATTCAGGTCAGTCAGCAAGAATCGGTACGACAGCATCTTGCAGCAGAATTGGCCAGTAGCATGTTTATTCCCTATTTGGTTTTTATACCTTTTGCATTAATCGCTTTGGGATGGTTGATTCAACGCAGTTTAAACCCACTGGAAAAATTTAAAAAAGAACTGGCAAAACGGGATGCCTTTGAACTTTCTCCAATCTCTCAAATGCCGTATCCAGAGGAAATTGCACCGACTATTATTGAAATGAACCAGTTGTTTGAACGAATTTCATTGTCACAGCAGGAACAGCGCCAGTTTATTGCTGACGCAGCGCATGAGTTACGGACCCCGATTACCGCACTGAATTTGCAAATGCAGATTTTGCTACAAAAATTTCCACAAGATGACGCTCTACAAAATTTGAGTAAAGGTTTAATTCGTATTCAGCATTTGGTCAGTCAATTATTGAGTTTGGCAAAACAAGATGCCTCGGTCTTTGAACTTGAGCGCAAACAACATTTTGATCTTAAGCAAGTCGCAACCAATTGCGTGGAGCAACTGGTACATTTGGCGATGCAAAAAGATATTGACCTTGGCATGGAGCAACAACAAAGCATTGCCTTATATAGTCTTGAGCCAACGGTACATTCAATCATTTTTAATTTGATTGATAATGCCATTAAATATACCCCTGCACAGGGCATGATTAATGTCTCCGTCTTTGAACATGCGGGGCAGGCGGTTGTACAGGTTGAAGATAGTGGGCCTGGCATCGACCCAGCTTTATATGAGCAAATTCGAAAACGCTTTTATCGAATTTATAATCATGAAGAAATTGGAAGTGGTTTAGGGCTAGCGATCGTGGATAAGGCCGCTGCGCATATTGGTGCACGTTTAGATTTCGCGAAAAGTGAAACGCTGGGTGGGTTGAAAGTAACGATTCAGATTCCGCTAAGACCTTTAAACTCCTAATTATTTTAATTTACTCCTTGCGAATAAAGCCTATATCCATTCAAAGTGTTTATAGGCAGTTTTGATTTTTTCTGTGGGTAGATAACGACAGCCAAATGTATAAATGACTGTGTTAAAGGCCCAAATAAACCATGCTGTCCATAGATTATGACTCAGAAAATGCGCACCCCGCATCATTTGCGCCCAGCCAAAAGCAAAGCCTAAAATCAGCCCAGCAGATAAAAAGAAGTAAGCACCGGCAGGTCGATGTATGCGATAAACAAAATATCCTGTGATTAAGGCAAAACCAGTCGCAGCATGGCCACCAGGGAAACAGTGTCCTTGGCGTGCAGAAAAATCCCAAGAAAAGCCATGGGCTGTAGCGACTGTCATATTCCAAGGGCAGGCATGCGCAGATTGTGATTTGAGCAACCCAATGACTGCCGTGCTGAGTAGAGCAACCACGAAAAAATAACCAAATTCAAACTTGCGAGCTTTCAGATGTGGATATTTAAAACTGCATATCCATGCTGCGATATAGAGAACATACACACCTATGACGATATTCTTGATATAGCGATGGTTCAGCACCGCAAGTGCCCAATCATTACGATGAGGAAAACCACCATGTAGGTCGACCCAAGGCTGAATAAAAGCTTGGTCGAGCGAACCACCGACGGGAAAAACATAAAGGAGGCCAACCATACTGAGCGTGAGCAGCAGGGCTTGTCGCAATAAAAAGGTACTGTTCGAGAGCATAAGTCGTGTGATGTGCTGAAATTATTTTGTTTGAATGCTGCTATTTGAAACCACGAAACTTAAATCAGACTTAATCGGCTATTTGAACTGTATCGATATCGATAGTGAAGAAGGTGCATAAAGCAGAACAGGCTTTGTGTTAAAGTTTTTGAAAACTCAGTAATAAAGATTTATGAGCATACGTGCAGTCCTTTTTGATTTAGATAATACTTTGACTCACCGAGATCACAGCGTTCAGGCGTATACGCAGTACTTAGCCGAGTCTTATCAGTCGACGCTGGCGGAGGTAGACCTTGTACAGATTAAACGTATTATTAACCGTATAGATAATGGGGGATATCCGAAAAAAGAACTCCTTACACATCCGAGTATTGGGGCATCTGTCGCTTATGCTCTACAAACGGAGCTGGATTGGATACATCAACCCGATTTTGATGAGCTGACACAATTTTGGTTTCAGTACTTCGGTCAGTTTGCCGTGGCGATGCCGGGAGCATTGACCTTGCTGCAGCAACTAAAACAGCAGCAGTATAAACTGGCGGTGGTGTCGAATGGTGGACATGCCACACGCCTGAATATTTTGAATGGACTAGGTTTTGCATCGTATTTTGATCAGATCATCAGCTCGGAAAGTGCAGGCATCAGTAAGCCCAAAGTTGAAATATTTCAGTACAGTTGTCGTGAGTTGGGCGTGACGGAAACCGAGTGTTTATTTATTGGTGATCATCCTGTCAATGATATTTATGGTGCGAGCCAAGCAGGGATATCTGCCGTATTGCTTGAAGGCTTTGATACTTTAAGTGCTGAACAACAGCACAGCATTCCGAATAAAATTCAGCATTTGGATCAGGTCTTAGATTTTCTAAAATAAGGTGATTTAAACTCAAGCTTTAAGCGAAGTTCAGGGTAAAAAAAAGCGGCATAAATGCCGCTTTAGATTGTGTTGTTTAGAACATGTTTTCTTCAGAGTTTGCCGAAATACGGTGAATACTTAAGTCTGCACCTCGGAATTCTTCTTCTTGATCTAGGCGAATGCCCATCGTTACTTTGAGTAGACCATAAACGATGAATCCACCTGCCAATGCAATCAAGATTGCGAGTAGCGTACCGATACATTGAGAGATCATTGAAATACCGCCTAAACCGCCCAACCATTTTTGTCCAAATACACCCACTGCAATACCACCGAAAGCACCACAAACACCGTGTAGTGGCCATACGCCAAGTACATCATCGACTTTGAGTTTGTTTTGAGTGTATGTAAATAGTTTGACAAAGATCAGACCTGCGATAGCGCCGATAATTAACGCACCGACAGGATGAACTACATCTGAGCCTGCACAGATTGCAACCAAACCTGCTAAGGGACCGTTATGTAAGAAACCGGGGTCATTTTTACCCATAAAGTTTGCTGCAAGCGTGCCGCCCACCATTGCCATGAGAGAGTTAATTGCAACCAGTCCTGAAATGGCATCTAAACGTTGCGCACTCATCACGTTAAAGCCAAACCAGCCGACGATTAAAATCCAAGAACCTAAGGCAAGGAATGGAATACTTGAAGGGGGGTGAGCGCTGATACGACCGTCTTTTTTATAGCGTCCATGACGTGCGCCAAGTAAAAGTACTGCAGCTAAAGCGATCCAACCGCCCATCGCATGTACCACGACCGAACCTGCAAAATCATGAAATGCTGCGCCAAATGTGCGTTCTAACCATGCTTGTAGCCCAAAATTACCATTCCATGCCATGCCTTCAAAGAATGGATAGACCAAAGCGACCAATAATAATGTGGCAATCGCTTGAGTCCGCATTTTTGCACGTTCAGCAATACCACCTGAAATAATCGCTGGAATGGCTGCGGCAAAAGTCAGCAGGAAGAAACAACGCATTAAGTTGTAGCCATGATCGGCTGCTAAAGTGTCCCCAATATGAAAAAAGTGCTGACCATAAGAGATGTAATAACCCACAAAAAAGTATGCAATTGCGGAAATAGAAAAGTCAGTCAAAATTTTACTCAGCGCATTGACCTGATTTTTATGTCGTACTGTACCTAATTCTAAAAATGCAAAGCCAGCATGCATGGCAAGAACCAAGACTGCACCAAGAAGGAGAAAGAGGAGATCTATATTTTGCATAAGGTGTTCCAGTTTAGTGCGCTAGTTCACGAAAAGAAGTTCAGTATATCGAGCGGAATAATTTCGAAAAGAGGAGTGAGAGAGGGAAATTTTGATTAAAAAAACTAAAAAATGTAGAAGACTCGATATAAAGCAAAGACTTGCATGAGTATGACAACAATGCACTAAAATAGTGCAATGGTGATTTGCAATGACAAAATTAAATGAATGATTCTTAAATGGAAAAGGCTGAAAAGTGAATATGTTTGAAACTTATTTAACTTTATAGCGCCAAAAAGGCATTAATTCAGGGCATTAAATATTTTTGAATTTTCATCGGAATGCGAGAAATTTGGGCATGTATTTGAGTTTACTCGCAGATATTACGGTGAACGGTTATTATTGTGCAAATGAAATGAAAGTTGAGAAGAACACAGCTTTAAAATTTGCCTATCATTGGGTCATTTTGTTCATTGAGTTGGTTATTCTGTAGTGCAAATACATGACAAATTATTTCAAAGGGCTTTTATTAGAGTGTTGTAGCGGAAATGCGGTTTTGAGCTCTTTTAGTTCCGGTTGATGAGGAGAATACTAATTTAAGCGAGACGTTGAGTATTGATTGCCTCCGCCCAATCACAGCATCCACATCGTGGGCAAACATCTTGTGCGCCATGGATATACATAGTTTTACCGCAATGCGTACAGGCATAGAGATGATGCATTTTGATATCTCGAACCGCTTTATAGGGTTTCGGAAATAGTGGCAGTCCATAACGCACTTGTTCAGGTGGATAAAACAAAATACTAAATTTTCCATCACTTTCTAATAAACCAACTCGAACTTGTCCAAGATGCTCCACATTTTGCTGACGCATTTCAGAGAAGAATTCATCATGTGACATTTTACCTTGTTTAATCTTTTCTAAAACCAATTCACCATCTTCAACAATGTAGAGGGCTTTGCCTTCAATTAAATCTTCAAAGGGTTGGTATTTCATCATGAGCCAAGTGATTACTCGGTATAAACCAATTACCACCGTCATCACAATGAGAGCTTGCAGGAGGGGGAGCTCCTCTTCAAACATTGGGTCGCCTGCAATAGAACCCAAAGCAAGGAGGATGGCAACTTCAAAGATGGATAACTGACGTACGCCGCGTTTGCCTGTTAGGCGTAAGAATACGATGATTAAAACGAACATAATGACGCTACGCAAAATCACTTCGGCAGCAAAAGTCCATGTGGTGTCATGGATGAATATTTGGGCTAAATCCATGTCTCATCCTTTTTTATCGTTATATGTTTTAACTTAGCAAAGCGCTAGGCGATAAAGCAGCTCAATTGTGTTAATTTTTAAGCATTATTTGAAAATGGATTTCATGCTAACGGTATTGTATGCATGAGATATTTGATGAAAAAAAGTGCTTTAAAATAGCCATAAAAAAAGCACCGACGAATCGATGCTTTTGATGTGGTCTGGCAATTTTTAAAGATGCTCAGTTATTTAATATGTTCTGCAATATCCGTAAAGATTACACCTAAACCATGTGCGCCTGCATCTGGATAGCCAAGACTACGGTCGCCTACAGTTCCCGCACGTCCCATACGCGCCACGATCTCTTTGGTATTTTCAGCGCCTTGAACTGCCGCTTTTGCACCTAATGTAAAATTTTCTTTAAATGATTTATCGGTATGGGCAGACCATGAATCTGCACATGGTACTAAAGCATCAATCAGGGTTTTATCGCCCACCACTGCGCCACGTCCAAATGAACGTTCACCTGTAGTTTGAATGCCTTTGACTGCTGCTTGCAGCATCTCTGCGAAATCAGCGACAGTTAAAACTGATTTGCCTTGAATTGATTTCGCTGCCGCACGGAATGCTGAACCCCAGATTGGGCCAGACGCACCGCCACAGTGTTCCATAATGATCATTGAGCAGTTCAGCATGAATTCATCCATCTGCTGCGCTTGAATTAGACTTTGCCATTCACGTTTTAATTGCTTAAAGCCTTTCGCCACGCTCATACCGAAGTCGCCGTCACCAGCATGCGCGTCCAGCTCACAGAATGGCACTTCATTTCTAATGATACAGGCAGACATCACATCCACCACATAACGCATGTTTTCGATGGTGAATTGCTCATTGCTAATCACCGCATGTTCAGGCTGTGTTTCAACTTGGGTGTTTACTACAGCTTTGGTAGCAGCATTTTTAGTTGCAAAAGTTAAAGGCTGTGCTGCTGAACCATCCATTTTAAATGCAGGGGTGTTGGCTGCTGCATCGAGGTAAGTTTTCAATTCATCATCGACAGCAAGCAAGGACACAGATGCACCATTCATGTCGATACTGGTCATATAGTTGCCGACAAATGTGCGGTAAATTTTGATGCCTTTACGTGCAAGGTGTTCGCATACATCATGATTAAAGACATACAACTCTTGCAGCGGTGTGCTACCAAAGCCATTGACCAAGACTGCAACTTCTTTCATGTCTGGGCGGTCAAGGAACAGGTCATCCACGATGCGCTGTGCCATTTTTTTGGATGGCAAGATTTTTTCACGACGGATGCCGGGTTCACCGTGAATGCCGACGCCATATTCCATTTCGTCATCAGCCAAAATAAACGTTGGCGTGCCTTTGGCTGGAACAGTACATGAGCTATAAGCAAAACCAAGGCTAATGACGTTGTCCGCAGCTTTTTGAGCAATCGCTTTTACGTCTGCAAGTTCTAAGCCTTTTGATGCTGCTGCGCCTGCAATCTTATGTACAAATACTGTGCCTGCAACACCACGACGACCGACTGTATATAGGCTGTCTTTAACCGCAATGTCATCTGCCACTTTTACATAGTCAACTTTAATGCCGTCTTCAGTTGCAAGGGCTGCGCCATTCTGGAAATTCATCATATCGCCAGAATAGTTTTTGATGATCATCAGCACGCCTTTGTCAGTTGCGACTTGCTGTAAGGCTTTATAGACCTGAATTTGCGATGGAGATGCAAATACATCACCACATACGGCAGCGTCTAACATGCCTGTGCCTACAAAGCCTGCATGGGCAGGTTCGTGACCGCTACCACCACCACTGATCAATGCCACGTTATTGTGCTTTTCTTTGCGTGAAATGATTTTGTGCGACTCGTTAAATGCGAGTTCTGGATGGGCAAGAACAAAGCCTTTGCACATTTCAATTACGATGTTTTCTGCACCGTTCATGAGTTTTTTCATGGATGTACCAATCTGTATTTATAGGGGAGAGTTCTAAGTTTTAATTATTCAGGAATTTGAAGTTTTTTGCTGATTAAATAATGTAAAAACGGATGGTTTGGAAAGTATAGATTGAGCTTTTGAAACTTTACCTCTCCCTAACCCTTACTTTCATTTTGTTTTAAATCAATGCGTAAAGGTTATTATAGGGGTAATATCCATTAATAAATTCATAAAGTTTTTAATTCACAATGAAAGCTCCCTCTCACTCTGGGATGAGACGCATTGCTTAGCAAGGGGGAGGAGGAATGGGTAGGTGCTAGGACAGATTGATGAGTGGTCTTTTAGCGTTTTTTGAAATTTCCTATAAAGGAATCCCAATACATCTGATTTAGTGAGATTCTCATTTTTTAAGACATGTCTATTGTTTTACTAGGATAGATTATTTTTTAATTAAGTTTTTGTTGAAATGGATATCAGTCAAAAAATAATAACCAAATCTATCTGAATAATTTTCTGCATAGGTTAAACAAACTGATTGTGGTAGATTTTCCAAATACTCAAAATGGCTTCCAGTCATAGAAATTTGATCTGATTCAGGGAAACTAAGATTTTTACCATCTAACATTGTGAAATGGAAAATAATTTGTTGCCATGAGTTGCGATGACTTCCTCGCAGAATTGTTGAATGACCTGTATATGTGCCGCATTTTTTGACTTTATGTTTTGATTGCATGGCATCATTAATTTTTTGCGTACGAAAATGATCAATAATAAGTGATCCCATGTGTGCAAAGCATGACATAAAAATGATAATCCAGATTAGTGAATGTGTGTATTTCCATACAAAAACGGATCCTATTAAACACACAATACCAAAGCTTATTTCCATAATCATTTCGAGCCACCAACTATTCACAAAATTAAAAAAAGTTCATTTTATTTTTAAAGGCTAAAGGTAGGGGGGCTATTATTCTAACTGATTTAATTGCTTGATTCTCTGGTCAATAAGATCAGCATTGCATGATAGATTGATTAACTTAGATCCTGCACCTTATACACTGCTAGATAGATAAGATACGAGTTCATCACAATGACTATTTTTATATAACAACCAATTCTTTTGAGAGGTTTCTAAAATTTTCTTACCTTCCTCATCCATAGTGTTATAAAGCTTTTGATAAGTTTGGTTGAGCTTGGTTTTATTAGATTTTAATTCTTTTTCATAACAGGCAATTTCATCATAAACATTACTTGTCTTACATTCTGCAAAAGCAAAAGATGAAATAAAAGGTAAAACTAAAAGTAAGAATATTTTTTTCATTTTATAAAATTCGTTTATGTGTTTTTAAGATTTTTGATTATAAATAAAAAAACCCCTCATTCGAGGGGATTTTTTCAAACTAATTATTGAACTGAATCATCCAAATTTGGCGCTAACCAACGCTTCGCTTCATCCAAAGTCCAGCCTTTACGCTTTGCATAATCCTCAAGCTGATCGCCTGCGATTTTACCCACGTTAAAGTATTGGCTTTCAGGGTTGGCATAGTAGAAACCGCTGACAGATGAAGGCGGCCACATTGCAAAGCTAGAAGTCAATTGCGTACCAATTTTATCGGTAGAACCTAACCAATCAAACAATGGCGCTTTTTCAGAATGCTCAGGACAAGCAGGGTAGCCCGGCGCAGGACGGATGCCTATATACTTCTCTTTAATCAATTCTTCATTGCTTAAGGTTTCAGAAGCTTGGTTGCCCCAGAACTCTTTACGAATGCGCTCGTGCAAATGCTCCGCAAACGCTTCCGCAAAACGGTCACCTAAAGATTGTGCAAGAATTGCAGAGTAGTCATCGCCTTTAGCTTTGTACTCATTGGCCATTTCTTCTGCACCAAAGATCGATACAGTGAAACCGCCCAAGTAGTCTTCTGCGACACCTTTAGGCGCAATAAAGTCCGCTAATGACAAGTTTGGTTTACCTGTCACTTTATCAGACTGTTGACGAATGTGATGGAAGGTATGCGTAACCGATTGACCATCTTCGCTATACACTTCAACCGAATCCGCTGCAGAACGGTTAGCAGGGTAAATACCAAACACAGCACGAGCATCAAAACGTTTGTTGTCGATGATGTCTTTTAGCATGGTCTGTGCTTGTTCATACAAGTCAGTTGCTGCTTCACCTACAACTTCATCCGTTAAGATAGCAGGGAATTTACCTGCCAAACTCCAAGAAATGAAGAACGGTGTCCAGTCAAAGTACTCAACTAATGTTTCCAATGGATAATTGGTCAGCGTTTGCGTACCAATAAAGTTTGGCTTCACAGGCGCATTGGCAGCAAAGTCAATTTTTAAGCCATTTTCTACAGATTCAGCATATGTCAGCTTGGCAGCTTTTGGCTGTTTATTGGCAATACGCTCACGGACTTTTTCATATTCAGCACGTGTGTCTTCAACAAATTTAGGCTTCATTTCTTTAGAAAGTAAAGTTGTTGCTACACCCACAGCTCGTGAAGCATCGGCAACATAAATGACTGCATCATTTGAATATTGCGGATCAATTTTCACTGCCGTATGCGCTTTAGAAGTGGTTGCACCGCCAATCATCAATGGAACATTAAAGCCTTTGCGCTGCATTTCTTTCGCAACAAAAACCATTTCATCCAGTGACGGCGTAATCAGGCCAGACAGGCCAATGATATCGACTTTTTCATCAATCGCAGTTTGTAAAATCTTCTCGCAAGGCACCATCACCCCAAGGTCGATAATGTCATAGCCGTTACAGCCCAACACCACGCCTACGATATTTTTACCGATGTCATGCACATCGCCCTTCACAGTTGCCATCAGGACTTTACCCTTAGATTGGCCAGCTGTTTTTTCCGCTTCAATGAACGGGTTCAGCCAAGCTACAGCCTGTTTCATGACACGTGCAGATTTCACGACTTGCGGCAGGAACATTTTGCCCGAACCGAACAAATCGCCCACCACGTTCATGCCGTCCATCAGCGGGCCTTCAATCACATCTAAAGGACGAGCTGATTTTAAACGCGCTTCTTCAGTATCTTCATCAATGAACGTTGTGATACCTTTCACCAAAGCATGCTCAAGACGTTTTTCAACTGGAAGCTCACGCCATTCCAAGTTTTCAACTTGTTTTTGTGCAGCGCCTTGACCACGGTATTTTTCAGCAACTTCAAGCAGCTTTTCTGTTGCTTCTTGATGGCTTTCACCTTGGTTTTGGTTCAAGATCACATCTTCAACCGCAGCTTTCAGTTCAGCATCAATATCGTCATAAATCGCCATTTGACCTGCGTTGACAATACCCATAGTCATGCCTTGCTGAATGGCATGGTATAAGAACACTGAGTGAATCGCTTCACGTACAGGCTCGTTACCGCGGAATGAGAACGATACGTTAGACACACCGCCAGAAATCATGGCATGCGGCAAGTTTTGCTTAATCCAGCCAGTCGCTTCAATGAAGTCCACAGCATAGTTATTGTGTTCTTCAATACCAGTTGCCACGGCAAACACGTTCGGGTCAAAAATGATGTCTTCAGCAGGGAAGCCAACTTCATTCACTAACACGTCATAAGAGCGCTTACAGATTTCTTTTTTACGTGCAGCAGTGTCGGCCTGACCATTTTCGTCAAAGGCCATCACAATTACGGCAGCGCCATACTGACGGCACAAACGCGCTTTTGCAACGAACTCGTCATAGCCTTCTTTTAAGGAAATCGAGTTAACAACCGCTTTACCTTGTACACATTTTAAGCCCGCTTCAATGATTTCCCATTTAGATGAGTCAATCATGATCGGCACACGTGAAATTTCAGGTTCAGAGGCTACAAGATTCAGGAAGTGCACCATTGCGCCTTCTGAATCCAGCATGCCTTCATCCATGTTGATGTCGATAATCTGAGCACCGGCTTCAACTTGCTGCTGTGCAACTTCTAAAGCTTCGGCAAAGTTTTCTTCACGGATTAAACGTAGGAATTTTTTAGAACCTGTCACGTTGGTACGTTCACCGACGTTTACAAACAGCGAATCTTCTGTAATGTTGAACGGCTCTAAACCGCTTAAACGACACGCGGGTTTGGTTTCTGGCACTTGGCGCGGCGCAATGTCTTTTACGGCATTGGCAATAGCACGGATGTGATCCGGCGTTGTACCGCAGCAGCCGCCAGTGATGTTAATCAAGCCACTTTCTGCAAATTCTTTAATAAAGGCAGCGGTTTGTTCAGGGGTTTCATCATAACCGCCGAAGGCATTTGGTAAGCCAGCGTTCGGATGCGCCGAAACAAAAGTATCGGCAACGTCAGCAATGGTTTTTACATGCGGACGCATGGCATCTGCACCTAGGGCACAGTTAAAGCCAATCGACAATAAATCACCATGACGCACAGAGTTCCAGAACGCTTCAGCAGTTTGGCCAGTTAAAGTACGGCCAGAGGCATCGGTAATGGTGCCTGAAATCATCAATGGCAATTCATAGCCCAGCTGATTAAACACTTCTTTCACTGCAAAAATGGCAGCTTTACAGTTTAAGGTATCGAATACGGTTTCAATGAGCAGAATGTCCGCACCGCCTTCAATCAGGGCATGTGCAGCTTCAATATAGTTTTCTTTCAGCTCATCAAAAGTAATGTTACGGAATGCAGGGTCATTTACATTTGGCGAGATCGAGCAAGTACGTGAAGTCGGGCCAAGCACACCTGCTACAAAACGCGGTTTTTCAGGCGTTGAGTATTTTTCACAAGCGGCTTTGGCAATACGCGCTGCTTCACGGTTGATCTCTGATACCAAATCTTCCATGTGGTAGTCAGACATTGAAACTTTTGTGCCGTTAAAGCTGTTGGTTTCAATAATGTCTGCACCAGCATCGAGATAGGCTTCATGAATGCCTTGAATGATTTGCGGCTGAGTCAACACCAATAGGTCATTATTGCCTTTGAGGTCAGATGCCCAATCTGCAAAACGCTCACCACGGTAGTCAGCTTCTTCGAGTTTATGACGCTGAATCATGGTGCCCATTGCACCGTCGATAATCAGAATCCGTTGAGCGAGCAGCTCTTTTAGGGTGGCAAGCGTGGACATAAATAACCCCAATCCGATGGAATATAAAATCGGCAAATATATTAACAGAATTCATTGCAGTTTTATTGATATTCAACCATCTTCACAGCGCGCAATTATTAGCTTGTTGAATTAATGAGCAATATTGCAACTTGCTAATTTCATATTCCAATTTCATATAAATGTATGGAAAGCTTCATAAATTTGTCATATTGCTCAGGCAAGATTAAAAAACATCTAGTAGGGCTATGCAAAATGACAAAAAACATGACAGATGAAATATAAGTTGAAACATTGGGTTTTAAAGAAAATAAAGTTTAAATACGCAGATTAAATAACTGATTTACTTTATGAAAGTAGAGTATAGGAGTCGGTTTTAAACACCTAAAAAAAACAAATAAAGCATGAAAAATTGCTTTATATGACACCGCTTTGTCATATAATTGTCATAATTAAATTGAACAATATGGGGATTTTAAAATCCTCTATTCCTGCCTGCATGAATTCTAAACAAACTCCCGTAGATTCAGCGCACACGTCGACTCCTCAAAAGTCCACGAATGTTCATGTGCCTACACCGAAATTCTTTATGCCGGTATTTTTAACGCTGATTATTTCAACGTTGATATATATTGGTTTTCAGGTGACTGCCGATTTAGCGCATGTTCCGCCTTTAAGTCTTTATTCAATGATTTTATTGGGCACAGCCTTATTCATCGCACTTGGCTTTGAATTTGTAAATGGTTTCCATGACACTGCAAATGCAGTAGCAACAGTGATTTATACCAACGCCTTGTCAGCACCAGTTGCAGTAATGTGGGCGGGTTTCTGTAACTTTCTGGGTGTAATGGTTGCCAGTGGTGCAGTCGCTTACGGCATTATTGCTTTATTACCTGTTGAATTGATTATGAACGTTGGTTCAGGTGCAGGTTTTGCCATGGTTTTCGCAATGCTGATCGCAGCGATTTTGTGGAATTTAGGAACTTGGTTCTTAGGCATCCCTGCGTCTAGTTCGCATACTTTGATTGGTTCTATTCTTGGCGTTGGCATCATGAACTACCTGTTAAATGCAGGCGGTGGTGCGAGCGGTGTAGATATGGAGCAGGTGCTTAAAGTCGGTAAGGCGTTATTGTTCTCGCCACTGATTGGTTTTGCATTTGCGGCTCTCGTTTTCTTGTTGGTGAAGCGTATTTTCCGCAAACAGCTTGAACTGTTTCAACCACCAGAAGGCAATAAGCCGCCACCACCATTGATTCGTGCAATTTTGATCTTTACCTGTACAGGTGTAAGTTTTGCGCACGGTTCAAACGATGGTCAAAAAGGTATGGGTCTGATCATGCTGATTTTGATCGGATGTGTGCCATTGGCTTATTCATTGAATAAGAACTTAGATAATCAACATATTCAATCTTTCCATCAGTTATCTGCTCAAACTGCGACTGCGATCTATGCAGAGCATAATGACATTCCTGATGCACAAGCACGTGATGTACTCACCAAATACATTCAAACCAAAGAAGTCAGCCCAGAAGTTGTGCCAGCTTTGGCAAGTTTGACCGATCATTTAGGTGAGCGAGTTGCACAGTATGGCGACTTAAAAGATATTCCTGAACAAGAAGTATCTTCGATTCGTAATGATATGTACTTAAGTACCACTGCTTTTAAACGTCTAGATAAAGCTGAACAACTACCAGCAATGGCAGAAGCTGAACAAAAGACTGTGAAAGAATATCGTAGTCACTTAGATTCGTTCTTACAGTACATTCCAACATGGGTAAAAGTCGCTGTTGCATTGGCACTGGGTCTTGGCACCATGGTGGGCTGGAAACGTATTGTCGTGACTGTAGGTGAGCGTATTGGTAAAAACCACATGACTTATGGTCAGGGTATGTCTGCCGAGCTTGTTGCTATGTCAACGATTGCTGCTGCGGATGGTTTTGGTATGCCAGTATCGACTACACACGTACTTAACTCTGCGGTTGCAGGTACCATGGTCGCGAATAAATCGGGTCTGAACTTTGCAACAGTGAAAACCATTCTATCGGCTTGGGTCTTCACTTTACCTGCAACGATCTGTCTATCAGGCTGTTTGTACTGGTTATTCTTGAAAGTGTTCTAAGCAACTCAAATTCTAGGTATAAAAAAACGCTGCTTCGGTAGCGTTTTTTTATGGCTGTATCTCAGACATCACCGATTTTAATGGGATGACTGAGAGCTGAATTAGAACAATCAAACTAGCGAGTTGAAACTTTGCAAAGTTCAACACTTATTTGAACCAATGCAATGACGCTTTTTTAAACAGCCCCAATGCTTTTTTCACGGGCAATTTCTCTTCAGCAAAACCATACAGCGCTGCAAAAGGTAAGGCAGTACGCGCCAAATAAGCCACACGCCATAAGCCACCATGGTTGGCACCATGCATCATGAGTTCTAATGGATGGTCTAGCGCTGTTTCAGGGTTAGCAACCGATTGAGGGTTTCTCAAGTCGTGAATCCATAAAGCCGCCATGAGTGCATTAGTGGTTTCCGGTTGAAACGATTCCACATCAAATAAACTCGCACCATCAAATGCGGCTTTTAATAATGGATTCTTCGTCACTGAGCGGGTCGTGGTGGATGGTGCAATATTGATACTAACCCGCTGACCATTTTGACGTGCCACAGTTGCACGCCATTGTTGGATGCGTTTTGCGAGTGCGTAGTTTGGACCTTGTTCCACCACCAGACAGTCAGCAATACCATAGGATTTTCCGTTGTCTGCTGTGGTGGTTTGCTCATTATTTTGCTTAAAGAAATGCTGACCTGTGACTTTGGCAATGCTTTGCGTCAATAGCTTTTGTGCAGACGCACGGTTTTGGAATTTGGCTTGCGCTGCCGTAACAATCTCTTCTGGCACCGCATAGACATCGGTCGGAGTACACATAAACATCAAGCTGGTGTCGGCTTTTTGCTGGCTGACATAGGCCATGATGCTGTCCATGGCCATTGCAACACGAACATGCTTTTCACCATCTAAATAGGCAATTGCAGCTAGATCTAGTTGATGTTCACTTTGTGCAAGCCATTGTGCAATTTCAGGAATGTGTGTCAGTAAATTGGCGCCCAACTTGTGTTTTAGTTCTTGAATGGGCGTATCTTCATGCACAGCGTCGAGACTCGGTGCATATAAAGTGGCATTACCGGCCTGAACCGTGCTTAAGATTCGATCCCAAACACGTTCATTATTCAGGTCAATTGCGACAATATTGGCTTTCCATTTTGCTAACCATGTCAGTGGGCCAGCTTCGGAAGCAGCACCGAAAAGCACCATAGTCCGATCTGACAAATCGAACCATTCTGGGTGGGCAATGGCTTCGCGTAATGCGTCGGCATGACTGGCTTCAATGATGCCAGCATCTTGCCATTTTTGAATCTGAGCCAGTAAAGCCTCACCTTGCAGTTTTTGCCCATGATAGGGCACATACCACTCAGGCGCTGCATCACTTTCACCTTTTAATTTCACGGTATGCAGCGGATGCGCAGTTAAAGCCACGGCATCTTTGAGCGTATGCTTTTCTTGATCACGATAAAATTCAAAGACGTGATGCGCTTTATTTAAACCTTGTTCAGCAATGTTGATCGCGGCTTCAGATGATTGAATTCCTTGTTCAACCAAGGCTTTAAAATATTCAGGATATTTTTTACGCCAGTTTTTTTCTTGTTTCGCACGTACAGACGAGTGATGGTCAACTGCAGCTAAGGCTTCAGCGATAATTTCACGACCGGTTTTAGATGTACTCGGCTTTTGGTTGGAAGCCGAAATGGGAAATTGAAGACCTTCAGTTGAACTCGACATGCAAAATATCTCAGCTAATTTTGTCATTAATATACAGATGTATACATTATCTATGCCAAATTAAAAAATAGGGTGGCATAAAGTGCCAGATTTATATGATTTGTCATGTGCTTTTGTGAACTTTCGTAGAATATACAGCGTCAATTTTTATTGCCGGAATTGAAAAAGCCTTCGGTTTGAAGGCTTGAAAGAAGAGGGCATTAAATCAGTAACGGCAAATCAACAACGGCCTTTTTTAGCCTGTCCGGGCGGGCAAAAGTCGCCATGGCGATCTGGGAAATTATAAGGATAGTGATTACGATCTGGGTCGACCACGATACTGCCTTCACGGGTGTGAACGGCACAAGCACTCAACACGCAGGTCAACAGCAAACTTGAGAACATCAGGACTATTTTCATTGGAATTTTCCCTTTTTTATTCTGTGTCATTTCAGTTTAAATCAGGGCAAGGATAGATAGCGTTTCAATCTGCTGTGAAATTGTATAGCTCGATATTCAAAGTGCGGTGTTGTAGATGTGGGAAATTGGCTAAAGAAAAGATCAATGGTCATGAGGCTAAACTCTGCACAATAAAAAAGCCTAAACTGAAACGGTTTAGGCTGTCATTTTACTGGTTACATCAGGCTGATTTTTTAAACTTAATGTTAGAAAGGAACGTTTAATAACTGACTTAAGAAATGTGGAATGAGCTTCGGTTCAAGAATAATCGTCATGATTACACCATACGCTGCGCCCCAAAGGTGTGCGCTGTGGTTAATGTTGCTGTTGCCACGTTTACCTGACCAGATACTATAAGCAACATATAGCACGGCAAAAATAATCGCAGGAACAGGAATAAAGAATACAAAAATCAGTTTCCACGGTTCAAACAAGATATAAGCAAAGAGTACTGCAGATACTGCCCCAGAAGCCCCTAAACTTGCCCAATGGGTATCATGCTTATGTTTTAAATAACTCGGAATAATCGCAGCGATCAAACCGCCTAAATAAAACAATACAAAGCCCATGTCGAAGAAATATTGGCGATAAAAACTTTCAATCACGCTACCAAAGAAAAATAAGGTAATCATGTTGAACAATAGGTGCGCGCCATCTGCATGAATAAAGCCATGGCTAATAAATCGGTCATACTCGCCACGACTGAGGGCCGGTGGCCAAAATAACAATCGATTCATCACTTTCTGATTTGAAAATGCAATCAGTGAAATCACCACCGTAATCAGGATAATGGTCACGGTGTGGTTAAAGGGTAGACCCAACATATATGACTATTCTACTTGTTAAAATTTATGCTCAATAATGCCATTAAATCTGCCTAAAGCGTGAACTTTCAGAATAAATCCGACAATTTTAGTTGATTTTTTTCTAATGCCCCGCATCTTAAGTTAAAATAGCGACTTCAGCTTGAGGAAATATTGTAATGTCGACTGAGAACAACAGCACAGCAGTTGCTGAAGAAATTCCAAACCTATTGATCACTCCAAATGCCCAAGAGTATTTGAAAGATCTTTTGGATAAACAAAATACACCGGGCATTGGTGTACGTGTTTTTGTGGAAAATCCGGGTACGCCACGTGCTGAATGTTGTATGGCTTACAGTGCACCAGAAGAAGTTGTGCCTACAGACTATAAACAAGACTATCCAGATTTCCCTGCATTTATTGACACACCGTCTATTCCATATCTTTTGGATGCGGTGATTGACTATAACAAAGACCGTTTTGGTGGTCAGTTAACATTCCGTGCACCAAACTCAAAAGTGCCACGTGTGGGTCCAGATGCCTCTGTAGAAGAGCGTATTACTTATGTTCTACAGTCAGAAATTAACCCTGGCCTTGCAGGTCATGGTGGTAACTGTGCACTGGTAGAAGTGGTTGAAGATGCAGAACATGGTTTAACTGCAGTGCTTAAATTCGGTGGTGGTTGTCAAGGTTGTTCTTCAATCGATTTAACCTTGAAACAAGGTGTTGAAACAACATTGAAGCAGCATGTACCTGAGTTAATGCGTGTTGTTGACCAAACAGATCATAGTAATACTGAAGGTGCTTATTTCAAATAAGTTCAGTATTTTTATAAAAAGCCGCAACCTTGCGGCTTTTTTATTGTCTAAATCAAAAAAACGAAGATTTTTAGATATTTCTAGGGTTTTTACATCAAAATGATAAGCGATATCACAAATATAAATGAGAATGATTATTAAAATTAATTGCAATATTGTTTGTTGTGGTTACAATGTGCAACACATTATTCTAGATTTCTCCATAAATACGTTTATTTGGAAGCACTCAATGACCAAACAACTATTAAAATCAACGCTTACACTTTCAATACTCTGTGCATTGGTAAGTTTGACGCATGCAAAAGATGTGCACACTGAAGCATCAGATGAATCCGTAACGAAGATGGAAACCATTGTTGTTACTGCAGCAGAACAAGTTAAACAATCATTAGGTGCTTCAAAAATTACGGCAGAAGATTTAGAAAAAATACCGGTTGTGAATGATATTTCAGAATATGTGCGCCGTATGCCGGGTGTAAATTTGACTGGTAACAGTGCCACAGGCCAGCGAGGGAATAACCGTCAGATTGATATCCGTGGAATGGGGCCTGAAAACACGTTGATCTTAATTGATGGTAAGCCTGTAAATTCGAGAAACTCAGTACGTTATGGCTGGCGCGGTGAGCGTGATACACGTGGCGATTCGAACTGGGTACCTGCAGATGCTATTGAATCGATTGAAGTGCTGCGTGGTCCAGCAGCAGCGCGTTATGGTTCAGGTGCGATGGGTGGTGTGGTCAATATTAAAACCAAGAAAGTGACCAACGAAGTGCATGGTTCTGTGGAGGTTTTTACTAATCAGCCCGAAGACGCTAAAGAGGGCGCAAGTCACCGTGAGAGCTTTAACTTAAGCGGGCCAATTCTTAAAGATGTCCTTTCATATCGGTTATACGGTAGTTATAACAAAACCGATTCAGATGCTGCGGATATTAATGCTCTAATGGATAATGGTGCGCGTATGGCGGGTCGAGAAGGCGTTGAAAATAAAGATATTGCAGGGCGCTTGGCTTGGCAGTTGAACGATCAACAAGTCTTGATGTTTGACGCAAGTGTTGGCCGCCAAGGTAACCGTTTTGCAGGAGACAGTCAAAACAGTGTATTTGATCCAGCCGATCCAAACAAAGCACCAATTTTATCTGCTTTAATTGGTGAAGAAACCAATACCATTTATCGTGATAGTTTTGCATTAACCCATGAAGGTACGTGGGGTTGGGGTGATAGTAAACTCATTGCGCAATATGACAAAACCAAAAATAAACGCCTACCTGAAGGGACAGGCGGTAGTACTGAGGGACAAATTAATAATCTCGAGAATAAACAAACGTCACATCTAGAAACCATTCGTTTTAATGCAGAAGCCAATCTACCGTTCCAATGGTATGTTCCACAAGTATTAACTTTAGGCGCTGAATGGGTCGAAGATGACTTTACAGATACGGTTAATACACAAGCTGGCGCAGGCGGTTTTGGTGATGTGTTGACCTCTGGTGACCGTTCACACATGGATTCACGGATTGCATCGGCCTATATTGAAAACAATATGAACTTGGGCGAAAGCACCGATGTCGTTTTGGCACTACGCTATGATAATCATAGTAAATCGGGTGATAGCTGGAGCCCAAGTCTGAATATTACGCAAAAGCTTGGCGACTATTGGACACTAAAAGGTGGTGTGGCTAAGGCGTATAAAGCACCTAATATGTACCAAAATGCGGAAGGTTATCTGTTAAGTACTCGCGGTAATGGTTGTCCGATTGGGCTGAGCCAATGTCTATTACAAGGTAATGGTGATCTCAAACCTGAAACTTCAGTGAATAAAGAATTAGGTGTACAGTTCGAAAAAGACATCGTGAATGCAAGTTTTGCATGGTTCCGTAATGATTATAAAAATAAGATCGTTGCTGGGGATACACGTCTAGAAGAAATAGAAGTAAATGGTACAACGTATAATGTATTGCGTTGGATGAATACGCCAGAAGCCTTGGTGGAAGGCGTTGAAGGAAGTATTTCTTTGGACTGGGGTGATATCACGTGGACCAATAACGTTACCTATATGATCAACTCTGAAGATAAACGTACTGGCAATCCGCTTTCAGTGATTCCGAATTACACCCTAAACTCTATTTTGAACTACAACATCACGGATCGTATAGACAGTAACTTTGTCTATACCCAATATGGTCGTCAAAAGCCACGTCAATATGCAGAAACCAGTCTCGAAAACAAAGCTGGCTTAGCGATGGATAGCGTGAAAAGTTATGGCATTGCAGGCATTAACTTTGGTTATAAATTTAATGCGGATTTGAGTGCTCGTATCGGTGTGAATAACCTATTTGATGAGCAGAAACTGCGTGATAAAACGGTCAACCAAACATATAACGAGCCGGGTCGTGCTTACTATGCAAGTTTGAAATACC
Source organism: Acinetobacter sp. YH12063 (assembly GCF_013419715.1). Lineage (NCBI taxonomy): Bacteria > Pseudomonadati > Pseudomonadota > Gammaproteobacteria > Moraxellales > Moraxellaceae > Acinetobacter > Acinetobacter sp. YH12063. The sequence goes on from NZ_VOZO01000003.1 coordinate 37,104, forward strand.
AGTTCTAAGTATGTCCAAAAAAAAGCCGCTTCACGCGGCTTTTTTTATGTTGGGATATTTAAAATTTTCAGTGCTTCACTTGAGTAGTAAAACTGTTCTAAATATAGGCGTGAACGCTCACGTATATAACCTGACTCAATCATTTGTTGAACGATAGGATTGAGTAAATTTTGGAGTTCATGCTGAATCAGTGCTTCATCAATATTTAAATCACGCAGCAATAAATCAAAAGGGCGTTCTGCATTGCGCACGTACCAAGCGTATACGCCATCATGCACTTGCTGTTTCATATACTCAGACTGTCGCATAAAGTCCCAAATTTCATGACCCATAGCGACGGTTTGCGGCAAGTCCTGAACTTCAACATAGTTCTTTAATACCGAAACTGGCAGCGCTTTAATTTTATGCCACAAATTGGCCTGAAAATGGTACAGCTTATGATCATCAAAGTGCTGATTTAACACGGTTTCACTCATTTGACTGAGCTTTAAAATATTCTTTTGCAAATATTTACTGACCGCATTATCTAAATTGGTATCTGTGACGTTTTCCAGTACCGATTTCCCCATTTTCATAAATCGTGAAACACCGGGTACAGATTTTGCAATCACCGAATTATCTAAATAATCTTGTATCGCATGTTGAATCAATTGACTGATCATGGCTGAAAATGCAGGATTGTTGACCATGGTATGAATTAAACGCTGACGATGTCCCTGTTTACTTGCCACATACTGTGCAATTTTATCGATGGTCAACACTGGAATGATTTCGGCAATCGTAATGCTGTCATTTGCAGGGTGAATCAGTGCAAATTTGATATGTTCAGCAATTTGCTCAATTAGAAATTGACTTGTAGGGGTATTTAAAATTTGTTTCTGCAACAAGGCATTGATTTGATCAAAACTCCAAATTTGCTGCAAAGATTGTTTACGAAACCATTGATAAAAATGGGTGAATTCAGTGGCTACGGTATCATTGTGTGAAAAGCTCTGATCTAAAAAGTTCAGTTGAGCGTCAATCAACTGCTCAATCATCGGGTTTTTCTGCATACTTTCCCTGAAGCCCCAGTGATGGGTATCTAAAAATGGCGAATGCTCAGTTTAACTGAATCAGTTTATCTACCAAAGGATTTTTAAACTTTTGACTTTTCGCAAGGAAAGGTAAGTAATGGTCTGCAACTTGTTGTTCGGCTTCTAAGATTGGCATATGACCGACGTTATTTAAAATTACAGGGGTTTCTGCACGTTTCAGTAACGACTTGAGTTCGCCAGCCACTTCAACATTAAAGATTTTATCTTGTTTGCCCCAAAGGATCAGGGTTGGTGCTTCCACCGTTCGTGTTAATCGAGCAAAAGTTTCAGGGGTGTAGATTCGATTGAGCGTGACGACTTGATCGATCATTTTACTGGTGAAGGGCGCACGCGCAATTAAGATATTTTCCTGCGCTTCTTTAAGCTGTGTCGGAACATTGGGCGGATTTTGCATGAGTTTATGCATGACATCATCTAAATCTCCCGGTTTTGAAACGATTAAATTTTTAAGTTTATACGGGTCGCGGGTATAACTGGTATTGGCTTGTTTATAAATGCCCGCGCTGTTGAGTAAAAATAAACTTTGGGTATCAAAAGGATATTGAGAGGCATATACCGTGGCAATGGAACCACCCAATGAGTGACCTGCAACATTCAGTTTATCTTCAATATCTATTTTAAGGACAAACTGGCGTAGTTGTTCCGTGACATTCGGGACAGAGACATCAAAATCGACAGGGACATGGGTATCGCCATTGGCCGGAAGGTCAGGGATGATCACGTGATAGTTCGGTGTTAAATAATGCGCAACACGATTCCAATTATCACGTGTGCCGCCTAAACCATGAATCAGCAAGATGGTAGGTTTAGAGCGTTGACCGCCTTCGCTATAACTCCAATTCACATTCCCGACTTGAACACTGTGTGTGACTAAACCAGCCGCTTTACGTTCTTGGTTCAAATAGTTTTGCACGATAGAGGGTACAGCCAGGTTTTTGCTGATGGGAGACGGATTTGCAGCCAAAGCATGGTTGGCAGTAAACGTCATACAGCAAATCGTTACTAGCTTAAAAAAGCCAAAAACGCGTGAATGATGTCCTTTCATTGACGTTTACCCCAGTTAAATCGAATCGAGATATTTTTTAGATCATTTATATGACTATTATCAGAATGGGCTGAAATAGCGAAAGCGTATATTTATGAAATATATTGTAAATTAAAAATGACCTTTGTCATCCATTGCTTTTTTGACGTAGTTAAACTTGCGTTTTAATAATGTGAACCATTACAGAAAAAATAATTTTTTTTGATGAATGTGGAGTAGCATTTTCTATCAAGTTGCATCGTCGTAGAAAAAATTCACAGCAATTGTTTTTGCAAGTGACAATCGATTCGACTGGGATTAAAATATTGCAACTTCGGATAAGGGTAATTAGAACATGCTAGCAGCAGCAGAAGCTTTAGATCGTTTAAAGAAAGGGAATCAACGTTTTGTAAACGGTGAAACGAATCACCCGAAGCTTTTGACGCATCAACAACGTGCTGAAATGGCCGAAAGCCAAGAACCTTTTGCGATTATTTTAGGATGTTCAGACTCACGTGTTCCTGCTGAAATGGTATTTGACCAAGGCTTAGGCGATTTATTCGTGATTCGTGTTGCAGGTAATATTGTGGCACCGTCTCAAGTCGGTAGCGTGGAATTTGCAGCAGAAAGCTTTGGATGTCCTGTGGTCATTGTATTGGGTCATACACACTGTGGCGCGATTCATTCTACGATTGAAGCTTTAACTAATCCTGCGACACCACCATCAGCAAACTTGATGTCGATTGTGAACCGCGTTCGTCCATCTGTAGAAATACTCATGCAAACTGAATTGAAAGATGACCTTGAAAAACTTTCAATGCATGCAGTACGTTCAAACGTTTTTGCATCAGTGAATCAACTTCGTCATGGTTCAGCAGTCCTCGAAAACTTAATTGCGCAAGGCAAATTAAAAGTGGTGGGCGCTGAGTATTCACTCGAAACAGGTGAAGTAAGCTTCTACGATTTCTAAGCAAATTACAGTAAAGACAAGATATTAAAAAAGGCGCTCAAATGAAGCGCCTTTTTTATGAACCGATTTTCACCAACTAAATTTATAAACTTGCTTTGATCAATGGATAAGCATTGTTCAGCAAAATTGTTTGCGCTTTGGCATTCGGGTGGATCTGATCTTGTTGCATTAAGTTTTTATGTCCCGCAACCCCTTGCATAAAGAAAGGCAATAATTTGACTTTGTACTGTTGGCTCAACACTTGATAGTTATTTTCAAAAGCTTGGCTATATGCCTTGCCATAATTCGGTGGAATTTTCATTCCAAATAAAATGACTTTCGATTTGGCCTGTTGGCTTTTTTGAATCAGCTGCGCTAAATTTTTTTGAATTTGTGCAGGGGGCTGTCCGCGTAAACCATCATTACCACCTAACTCAATCACCACAAGATCTGGACGATGAGTTTGCAACAGTTTAGGCAGTCGTGCCAAAGCACCACTGGTGGTTTCACCGCTGACACTTGCATTGACCACTTTATGTTGTTTCGGATACTGTTGGTCTAGACGTTTTTGTAATAAGTGGACCCAACCTTGCTGCACTGAAACACCATAACCTGCACTTAAGCTATCGCCCAAAATCATGATGGTTTTGGCAGAGAGCAGCATCGGGCAGAACATCAGTGCAATAGCCAGCAAGTAACTCAATAGACGATTATTTTGAATGCGATTTTGCATATAGGGAAGATATGACCCAACTCACGACAGATGTTGACATCATGCCACAGGCGATTATTTCTGCACAGCAATTGACACAAAAGATACAACTTCCACAAAAACAGTTATCGATCTTTGAACACCTCGATCTTGAAATCTTTGCAGGGGAACAAGTTGCAATTACTGGTCGTTCTGGTTCAGGTAAATCCACCTTGTTGGGGATTTTGGCGACTTTAGATCAGGCCAGTTCGGGACAATTACGGGTCTGTGGTCAGGACATTCATCTATTAAATGAAGAACAGCGTGCTCAAGTCCGTTTGGCCCATATTGGTTTTGTCTTTCAGTCTTTCCAGTTGTTGCCACATTTAACGGCACTGGAAAATGTCATGCTGCCGCTACGGTTACAAGCAAATTTTCAGGTCAAAGCTGCCGAAGAAAAAGCATTAAAACTGTTAGCAAAGGTCGGACTAGAACGCCAAGCGCATCAAGCTCCCAAAGTTTTATCCGGTGGTGAGCAGCAACGGGTTGCGATTGCCCGTGCTTTGGTGAGTGAACCCGATCTGATCTTTGCCGATGAACCGACAGGTAATTTAGACAGTGCAACGGCACAGGAAATTGAACAACTGTTATTTCAGTTAAATCGTGAAATGGGAACCACTTTGGTATTGGTGACGCATGATGCCGAGTTGGCCCGTCAATGTCAGCGCCATTTTGAATTGGTCAATGGTCAATTAATTGAGCATCGAACAGGAGATGCTACATGAATCTTTTGGCATTGTTTCGACCACTCTTACAACTGAGTTTTAAAACCACGGGTGTGTATTTATTATTGATCACACTGACCTTGGCGATCAGTGCCACCACGGCTTTAAAGTTTAGTAATGTACAAATTCAAAATGCTGTAGCGCTACAAGCTGCTGAAATGTTGGCAGCAGATTTGGTGCTGACAGCCAATGAACCAATTCCACAAGAGTGGCAACAACAAGCCAAAACACAGCAATTAAAACAATCCAATGTCACGCTATTTAGCAGCATGGCGCATACTGATCAGCAATTTGTCATGGTCAATGTCAAAGCCGTTGATGCTGCATTTCCATTAAGAGGTGAACTCGAAACAGAACCGAAACTAAACCGTTCCATACAAGCAGGTGAGGTCTGGTTAAGTCCTCGTGCCATGGATTTATTGGGTGTAAAGGTTGGAGATCAGATCAATATTGCCGATGCTGCTTTTCAAGTCAGTGCCAAAATCATTCATGATACCAATCAAGAGCTTGGCTTCAGTGGTTTTTCACCGACGGTTATGATTGCGCAATCTGAGGTGGCGAGAACCAATGCTATCCAAGTCGGGAGTCGGATTGAATATCGCCTGTTAATGGCAGGAGATGCACAAAATACCCAGCGCTTTGAAAAACTGTATAAGCAGAAATTTGGCGATCAAACAGAAAGTGGTGCTGCCAATTCAGATCAAGCGCAGGTTCAGGATGCGGCTCAAAGCAGTTTGAAATTGAGAAATGCCAGTGAAGGCAATACTCGCTTAATGAAGCCGATTGCCAATCTTGAAACGTTTTTACAACTGGCGAATATTTTAACCATTCTACTTTGTGGTATCGCCATCGCATTAACCAGTCAGCGCTATGTACAACAAAATCAGGATGCCATTGCACTGATGCGCTGTATTGGGTCGACCAAACAGCAAATATTAAGTGCTTATCTGGCTTTACTGTTGGTTGTACTCGGGCTTTCAATCCTGTTTGGAAGTTTGATTGGTCTAGGATTGGGTTATGGCTTATTGCAACTGATGCTACAGTTGATTCCAAATTTACAATTAGAGTTTTCAGCCCTTTCCATGCTGCTTGGCCCGCTTCAAATTGCAATATTCACCAGTGCGATTGTGCTATTAGGATTTGTTCTTCCAAGTCTTTGGCAATTATTAGGGACACCGCCGGCACGGGTGATACGACAACAAGAGCGTTCAGTACGTTCCATGCTTTGGATGCTCAGTTTCGGCACACTCAGTTTGGTGGTGTTTTGTGTGGTTTTAACTGAAAATTTACAACTCACCCTGTGGCTGGTTTGCGCCATCATCTTCCTGTGTATTGGCCTATATATGATGGTCTGGCTCAGTTTGAAAGCCTTGAAAAGTTGGGGGAGGAAAATCTCAGCATATATACGTACACCGTATCAAACGGCATTTCAAATTACTGCATTGGCATTAGGGCTAAGTCTGATCACGGTTTTAGCGGTATTGCGCACGGATTTACTGGAACGTTGGCAACAACAATTGCCACAAGGAACACCTAACCAATTTGTCTATGGATTACCGCCATTTGAGTTACAGGATTTTAATCAACAACTCAAGCTGCATGGTTGGCAAGGGACGCCGATGTACCCGAATATTCGTGGGCGTTTAGTTGCCAAAAATGATCTCCCTTTTTCGGATGCCTTAATTAAAAGCAATAATTCATTACGCCGTGAATTGAATCTGACTCAGGCTGCAACTTTTCCAAAAGATAATCAAATCATCGCGGGCAATCAGCAGTTTCAACAGGTCAATGAAGTATCGGTAGAAGTGAAAACCGCACAAGAACTGGGTATTCAAATTGGAGATCGATTGAGTTTTAGCCTTCCTGAAGGGATTTTACAAGCCAAGGTGATCAACCTTCGCAGTGTGGAGTGGGAAAGCTTTAGTCCAAACTTCTTCTTTATTTTTTCTCCCAAAACCATGGATGAAAATGCAGGCAGCTATTTGGGGAGTTTCTATGTTCCACCACAAGATAAAAATCAGTTAATTGATCTAATTCAGCAGTTTTCGAATACCGTGTTTATTGATGTCAGTCTGATTTTGGATGAGATCAAACGCATCGTCAGCGTATTGGTTCAGATTATTACTATCTTGGCGCTATTGGTGAGTATTTCAGGCATTTTGGTTTTGGTAGCATGTTTGAATTTATTTATGGATGAACGCAAAAAAGAAGTGGCATTACTGCGTTCCTTCGGCAGTTCCAAGCAAAAGCTAAAGTCGATGCTCAGTTTGGAAGTTGGTTTGATGGGGCTAATTTCAGGTGTCGTGGCATGTATTTTTGCCGAAGTAATCAGTGCGATTGTCAGTTATAAAATGGAACTGGTCATCCAGTTGCATGCAGAGATTTGGTTGATCCTCCCATTGGTCATGACCTTAGTCTGTACTTTGATCGGACGTTATCGCTTAAGTTATCTTTGCGACATCCCACCCTTAGAAAGCTTGCGTGAACTAAATAGTTAAGGGTGGAGATGGTTAACAGCTGAGCAAGTTAAGAGTGGAGCAGGAACCCTGTGCGCAGTTCAGCTTTAGACATGATTTGACATGTTTTCAAAATGTCTGTGTTGATAGCCACTGGGTTCATTCCACTATTTAATGTGCTGTGAGCGATTGCTTCATCAGCAGGATAAAGTGTTCCCAAAGCGGTAAAATCGGTTGGATTAATTGTTGGCAATGCAGATAAAACAGATAGCATCCGACAGTTGCGGCGATTAGACCGATCATTTGAATGATTAGGGATTGATGTACTTTTTGTCCCACATACCAAATGAAAGCCAACGCAGCCCCCATCAACATGCCGCCAATATGCGCGGCATTATTAATTCCACTGATCATAAAGCCCATCGCGAGGTTAATCCCCATCACCATCAATAAGGTTTTTTTATCCAGATAAAATTGCTGTTTAGGTAACATGGGGAGCAGCGAAATAATCGTCAGCGCTGCACCGAGACCCATCACTGCACCCGATGCGCCTGCACCAATACTCGGAAAAAGTTGCTGATTGGCTGCACCTTCGGCCAATAATGTATAACTGTTTTGAATGGTTAAATACCCACTCAATAAACTTCCCATCAGTCCGGCTAAAACATACAGGCCGAGGAAGTAGAAACGACCTAACATTTGCTCGGCAACACTGCCAAAAATATACAAAGCCCACATATTCAACATCAGGTGAATCAGGCCAAAATGAAAAAACATACTGCTGAATAAGCGGATGGGTTCCTCTAAAAAGGTTAAAGGTGCATAATCAGCACCCCAATGCAAAGCATCCAGTGTGTCGGGTTGGCTTACGTTCATTCCATGCAGCACTTGCCAGCCAAAGAGTCCAACATTGATGGTAATTAAGAGTGCCGTGATCCACCACAGTTGGATTTGCAGCTTACGGGTTGATACAGCAGGAGGGCTGAGTTCAGACATGCTATTCTTGTACTGTGTCAAAATATTTAAAAATAAGCTTAACATGAAAAAACAGAATTTCTGGAGTAACACACTGACATGAAAGCCTTTATTGTTCGTACATTGTTAATTCTTGTCAGTCTTGTGCTTTTGGTGCAGCTTTGGATCTTTGGTAGTCTGGTGTGGTGGCGTACACATCCTGTGGAATCCACGATGATGATGCGTTTAGATTATTGGTCTGAGCCATCAAAACCGATTAAACACGAATGGCGTGATTACGACCAAATCAGTGATTATGTCAAACATGCTGTTGTTGCCGCGGAAGATGGCAAGTTTTTACAACACAAAGGTTTTGATTGGGAAGGCATGCAAAATGCCTTAGAACGTAATAAAGATAAAGGCAAAGTAGTCGCAGGTGGGTCTACCATTTCTCAGCAATTGGCAAAAAACTTATTTTTATATAATAAGCGTTCATTTATCCGAAAAGGGCAGGAAGCCGTTGCAACATGGATGATGGAACGTATGTGGACGAAGCAACGCATTTTAGAGGTATATCTCAACTCGGTTGAGTTTGGGGACAATATCTATGGCGTAGAAGCTGCAACACAGCACTATTTTGGTAAAAGTTCACGGAGTTTGAGCCGAGAGCAAGCGGCATTTATTGCGGCTATTTTACCTAATCCAAAATATTATGATGAAAATCGACAAGATCGTAAGCTAAATTATCGTAAACGTATGATCCAAAAATATATGCGTTATAGCCATATCCCAGATTAAGAATGATCTAAACACTTGTCAAATGGCATGGCAGCGATTTGAATTACAACAAAAAGCTCATCTTTATGGGCTTTTTTTATGAAATTGTCACAAATTTGAAGCATACTAAACTGAGTACAGCACACATTTTTTAATATGGGTTTGAAATGAATACCGCAGCTGAAGTCGCGCAAGTACCAACTGAATATACTTATAATGATCGTTATATTAATCGAGAGTTATCGATTCTCGACTTTCATCTGCGTGTGCTCGAACAAGCGGTTGATCCGATACATCCATTACTTGAACGCATGAATTTCTTGCTGATCTTTTCACGTAACTTAGACGAATTTTTTGAGATTCGTGTTGCGGGAATGATGGAGCAACTAGACTTAGGCAATGAAAGCCGCAGTCCAGATGGCTTAACACCAAAACAAGTATTAGATGAAATTTCTGCGACAGCGCATGCGGCAATTGAGCGCCAGTATCGTATTTTAAATCAAGAAATTTTACCCAAATTGCGTGAAGAAGACATTTGCTTCTTGCGTCGTGGTGAGTTAACCCCTGCACAGTCGGCATGGGTAAAAAAATATTTCCAAGAACAAGTTGCACCAGTTTTAACCCCAATTAGTTTAGATCCGGCACATCCATTCCCTCGCTTGGTCAACAAGTCATTGAATTTTATTGTGACTTTAGAAGGGAAGGATGCTTTTGGCCGTCAGATTGACTTAGCCGTTGTACCTGCACCACGTTCGCTGCCACGTGTCGTTCGACTCCCTGATGAGTTAACCGGTGGAAAAGAACATCACGTGATGCTATCGGCAATTATTCATGAACATGTCTCTGACTTGTTCCCCGGTATGACGGCGACGGGTTGCTACCAATTCCGCGTGACGCGTAATGCCGATTTGGCTTTGAATGAAGATGTTGAAGACTTGGCCAAAGCTCTGAAAGGTGAGTTGAATTCACGTCGTTTTGGTCGCGCCGTTCGCTTGGAAGTGACAGAAAATTGTCCGCAGCATATTTATGAATATTTGCTTGATGAGTTCGATTTAGAAGAAGAGCAACTCTATAAAGTAGATGGACCAGTTAACCTTGCACGTTTACTGTCAAACTTTAAACGTCCACATCTACGTTATGACGCGCATATTCCTGTTATACCGAAAGTACTCAAAAAATCTGAAAACATTTTTAGTGCGATGCAAAAGCAAGATATTTTGCTGCACCATCCCTTTGAATCATTCGCACCGGTAATTAATTTACTGCGTGAAGCTGCACGTGATCCACAAGTTTTGGCCATTAAACAAACGCTTTATCGAAGTGGCGCAGATTCGGAGATTGTGCAAGTTTTAGCGGAAGCAGCACGTAATGGTAAAGAAGTCACCGCTGTAATTGAGCTTCGTGCACGATTTGATGAAGAATCAAATATTGCTGTAGCCAATGTATTACAAGAAGCGGGTGCAGTGGTGGTGTATGGCATCGTGGGCTATAAGACCCATGCCAAAATGATTTTGGTGGTACGCCGTGAAAATAATAAATTGGTGCGTTATGTACATTTAGGTACGGGTAACTATCACGCGGGCAATGCGCGTATCTACACCGATTATGGCCTGTTAACTACCGATAAAGAACTCTGTGAGGATGTACATCGTATTTTCCAAGAACTGACCGGAATGGGCAAAATGGCGAAGTTGAAAAAACTGCTGCATGCGCCATTTACCTTACATACTCAACTGATCAATTATATTGATAATGAAATTGCCAATGCAAAAGCAGGTAAGCCTGCGCAAATCATTGTCAAGGTCAATGCATTAACTGAAGTTCAGTTGATCAATAAACTGTATGAAGCTTCACAAGCGGGTGTGCAGATTGATTTAATTATTCGTTCTATTTGTTGTTTACGTCCAGGTTTACCGGGGCTGTCTGAAAATATTCGCGTGCGCTCTATTGTTGGGCGCTTTTTAGAGCATACTCGAGTGTATTATTTCAGTAATAATGGTGATTCACGTATTTTTTGTTCAAGTGCAGACTGGATGGATCGTAATTTATTTAATCGCGTGGAAGCCTGTTTCCCAATTGAAGATCCAGCCTTGAAAAAGCGTATTTATCAATTAGGTTTAGTGAATTATCTAAAAGATAATCAGCAAGCTTGGTTGCTCCAAAGTGATGGGCGTTGGATTCGTACGCATGTTCAAGAGGGTGAGGAAGCACACAATTCACAGCATGTCCTTATAGAAGCATTTAAATAAATGCGTTAGAAAAGTAAAAGGGAGCAATGCTCCCTTTATTTTTTTAATTTATAAGTTTTTTTGAATCATTTATCTGAACTAAATTTAGCTGTAGCTACTAATTTTTCGGTAGATATTTTTAACAAAACCATCAATTTGATACGTTGAAAGTTTTAACTCACGGACCATCTGCTCTTGAGTCGCGCTATGGCTGACCATATCCAAAATTTGATATTCTGCTGGATTTAGACTGAGCTGTTTCGGCGCTGCATTTTGCGGACTAAAAGTTTCACTCAATAAAAATTTTGCAAAACTTGGGTGCAGGGCAGCGCCACCTCTTAAAATGGTTTTCAGCTGGTTATACGTGTCTTCAATTGGCTGTTGAATCAACATATAGGCAGTTGCACCTAACTGAATCGCATGTAAAGTTAAATCGGCAGACTGTTCATTGACTAAAATGATGAGATTACTTGAAGGATAGATTTTCTTAATTTTATGGATGAAAGAGATATCAGACTGTTGAGTGACCACTAAAAAGATTAAATTGGGCAATTGATTGAAAATTTGCTGTTCCGCATCTGCTAAATTTTCTGAAAATGTAATGAGGTCTTCAGGATAACCGAGGTCTCCTAAGATGTTAAACAGCACTGTTTTTGAAGTCATCGATTGATGATCAATAATCAAAACGGGTACTGGTAATAAAAATTCACTCATCATACATTTCGCTCATTTATTATTTTAATCAAATTGCATTTCCATAATTTGCACGAATGCGAATCATAAAAATATACCTAGAAGTTGGGATTTATACATCAAAATATAATTAAGTTATTGTGATTTAATAGAATTTAAATAGCGTATATTTTTGGTGTTTTTCATTATTTTGAATGAAAAGATTTATGGTTTTTTGTTTTTAATTTTAGATTTATTGGTTAAATAACAATTAAATTTGTATTCGGATTGAAAAAAATAATCGAAATGTGAATATCGTATTTTGACAACGGATAAATTGGACTGTTTCCGATATGAATTTATTTCTATCTATTGCTTAGTTATTTTAAATATAAAGCGTAGTAAATATTTAAAATAATGTGATTGATTTTTAGTCAACATTTATTCTATAGGACCTTATTTTCAATTCGCCTACTTTATCTAAAATACCTGAAACTAGTGATTTTAACGAAGGTTATATTTTAATAAGATGTATTTATCTTCTTACTTATCTGGCTAGTGTGAAGATATTATCGAGGCGATGAATTGAGATATACATCAAGTCATATATTACCTTATCAGGCTACCTATTTGGGTTAGCCTTTTCTTTTTTCTAGATGCTGTATTTCATTTTTTAACTGATGTTATATAGTAACATCAGAAGCGCGATTTGATTTAAATAAAAACCGATATGCGTAAGGCCATCCGCAAGTGTTTGAGACAGGATGACTTCTAATCAAAAATGTTTTTGCGATACTTTGAATAAGTAGACGCTAGTGAACGAGTTTTGCGGTGAGGAGCATTGCTCTGCAAGATGGTTTTCTTACGAAGCGCACTTCTCATTTTGCCGAATGAAGAAACAACGTTTCGTAAGAGTACCTCCAGCCGAAAACTAATCTCTTTATTCAATCCCTAGATGTAAGATTCCATCGAATAGATTTAAAAATGCGAAATTACTTTTACGTGAGTAACATCAGTTTTTAAATTAATATTAACTTCTGCCAAATAAAAAAAGAGAGCACAGGGCTCTCTTTAATTTTCACACTGATTAGTTAGTGCAGATTGTTAGTGATTTTCTGCAAGATTTGAAGCAATACATCAAATTCACTTTGAAGCGGCGTACTTTTACGCGTCACCAATGCTAATGTGCGTGTAGGGCTTGCTTCAATTTCTTTCACAGCCAAATCTTCATTGGCTTTGATCATATTGGTATGAACTGCAATTTCAGGCAATAAGGTAAAGCCTAAATCTGCGGAAACCATTTCAACCAAAGTTGGCAATGAGCTTGCTTTTAAACGATGGTCGTTTTTACGTTCACCAATCGGGCAAGCACTCAAAGCATGATCACGTAAGCAATGGCCTTCTTCAAGCAACATTAAACGAGATAAATCTAGGTCGTCTAACGATTTCGCTTGAGCTGCATTTTGGTCAGCTTTGTTGTACACCAAGAACAATTTTTCTTTGTTTACTTCTGCAACTTTCAAGCTACGTGTATCGAAAGGAAGAGCAAGTAATACGATATCTAGATTACCGTGCTCGAGTTTCTCAACAATTTTTTCACTTTGTGCTTCATGTAAATGCAATTGAATTTTTGGTAGTTGCTTATGCACTTCTTCTAATAATGGTGCAAGTAAAAATGGCGCAATAGTAGGAATGACCCCTAGATGTAAATCACCCGTTAGAGGTTCGCTCATTTCACGACTTAAACGCATTAGGTCTTGCGCATCTGCCAATAGAACTCGAGCTCTTCCGACAACTTGTTCACCAAGAGGAGTTAAACGCACGTTTTGACGGTCGCGTTCTACCAATACGCCACCTAGTAAACGCTCAAGTTCCATGATCCCGCCAGACAAAGTAGACTGGGTGACAAAAGAACGACGCGCAGCTTCAGTAAAGTGTAGCGTTTCTGACAGTGTTACTAGATATGACAGCTGTCTTAAGGATGGTAATGCAGCCATAGTGTCCTAATTTATGATTTAAAGTGATCAGCAAACAAACCGCTAAGATATGGAATAAAATGCGGTGGGATATCATGCCCCATTCCATCAATTAATTCAAATTTAGCACCTGAAATAGCCTTTGCAACGGCCTTACCATGGCTTGGCGGCAGCAAACGGTCACGAGCTCCATGAACCACAATGGTTTTATGCTGAATTTGTTTATCCAACTGCAGCAGGGAACCTGTACATAATATTGCTAAAAACTGTTGAAGTACACCCGCTGGGTAAAAACTCCGCTTATAGAGTTTACGTGCAGTTTGTATCGCTTCAAGCTGATTAATATAGCCTGGAGAGCCTATAATATTAAAAACTTTCAGGCTATGGTTAATAATGCCATCTTCATCGTTAGATTCAGGTTTTTCAATTAGACTAAATAATTGCTTTGGAAATGGCGGTGGAAGTAAGGGTTGGATGTTACTGGTAAAAAGTAAGCTTAAGTTGTGCACTTTATCTGGATAGCGTGCCGCCACGATTTGAGCAATCATGCCGCCCATCGAAGCGCCTAAAATATGGACTTTATCAAGTCCCATACGATCAATTAATAGTGCAACATCGTCTGCCATATCGTAGAGATCATAGGGCGCACCTTGATTCTCTAGACCTAAGGCAAAACGTCCCATCAGTTTAAAGGTGTTAAGACGTGGGCCTGGGTTACGAATTTTACTCGACAGACCAATATCGCGATTATCAAAGCGAATAACTCGGTAACCTTGGTCTATTAGGGACTTACAAAAGAAATCAGGCCAATACAACATTTGTGCGCCGAGTCCCATAATCAATAAGATTGCAGGATCTTCAGGATGACCACCCACCTCGACATGAAGTTCAATGCCATTGCCTAACTCTACGCGAGTTTCATGCATAAAAGAGGCATAAGGTGAAATATTAAACTGAAGGGCACTATTCATTGTTATTTTCCTTTAAAAAGGACGTCTATTATTATCAGGACGTCCTTGTATTTAAACCTTAAACTGAAGCAGGAATCAAGTCCGGAACCTGCTTAGTCAAAGTTAAGCGTTGCTTCCCAGCAGTTGCACCGAGCAGTACAAATCCACGTAATACGCCATCTTGATCGATCGCACGGGCAATCATGCCATCTTCAAGCTCTTCTGTTTCCCATTGGGTTTCTACATCAATAGGCGCAGGAAGGACAGTTAAAGGTGCAGCAGGTGTTTTAACAGCTACAGGCATGGCAGGATAATGCACTGCGGTATGTTCGCCATTGAGGGTTTTTGCCAAAGCACGTGCTTGTTGCATGATCGGCATGACGTATGGAAGAAGGGTACCATTGACTTCAGCACAGTCACCGACAGCATAGATATCTGCCAAGTTGGTTTCTAAGCCTTTATTGGTTAATACGCCACGACTGGTGTGAATGCCGGCTTGTTTTGCCAAGTTAATTTCAGGCTGTAGACCAATCGCAGACAACACAACATCTGCCACTAAGCTTTGACCATTGGCAAGGCTCACTTGATAGTCACCATTTTCAATACGTGACACTTTGTCGACTGTCGTACCTAAAACGAATTGAATACCCGTTTCTTCTAAATTGCTTTGGAATTTAGCGGCAACATGAGACGGCAGTAGGCGACCCAAAGGTTGCGGAGCTAAATCGACCACCGATACTTTCGCCCCAGTATTTTGGAGGTCGTTGGCAAATTCACAGCCAATCAAGCCTGCCCCTAAAATCACCACACGTTTATCTTCACGTGCTGCAAGCTGTTTACGGAAAGCTTTGTAGTGATCTAAATTGTTGACGACGTGAATGTCTTCACTGCCATCACCCGATATAGCTAAGCGAATTGGATTTGCGCCGACGGCTAAAACGAGTTTTGAATATAGTTGTGTTTGAGTTCCATTTTGGCTTTCAATAGTAAGCTCATGTTTTGCTGCATCAATGGATTTAACCCAACTCTTATTGATGATTTGCATATTGAGTTGAGCCGACATTTTTTCGGCATCCCCTAGAGGGATTTGCTCAGGAGTTTTATTACCAACGAGCGCATTGGATAATGTCGGTTTAGCGTAGTTAATGGCATCATCCGCACAGATCATAATAAGTTCTAGTTCAGTATTTAACTTTCGAAATTCACGTGCAACGGCATATCCCGCCATACCAGAACCAATAATGACAATAGGGTGCATACTCAACTCCAAACACATTTCATATTTTTTTAAAGACAAAAAAAAGACCATAACGATGATGGCCTTAGATTCTATTTATTAGATTTCAACCATTTCAAAATCTACTTTTGAGACACCACAGTCTGGGCAAGTCCAATCATCTGGGATATCTTCCCATTTCGTTCCTGCGACGATACCGTCTTGTGGCCAGCCTTCTGCTTCGTCATAAATCCATCCACAAACGATGCACTGATACTTTTTCATTCCATTCTCCAAAAACTGACACAAAATTAAGTCAGTAAATACTTCATAACTGTATAAGTTTATTCCTTAAGGTTAAATCACCTTATACAGTAGACTCTTATGCTAAATTTTTACGCAGTTCTGACTATAAAGTAAAGTGGCTAAGAGTTTAATGAGTGAAATTAAAAGCAGAATGGCAGTGAGGGACAATAAATATCATAAAAACCCCAGATCTGGGAAAAATTGTCTGACAATATTTATGCCTATTGATATGTGTATTCGAATACATTTCCGTGAATTGGGTTCTAAATACCACTTTTTCTATCTTCATAGACTAAAGTCTTGCAGAAAAAAACTCTAAAATCTTTTATTTTATGATTAGGAAAATATATATTTGATATTTTTTAAATAAATACAATATTAATAATCAATAACTTATGTAAATTTGCTGTATCTTAAATATGCATTTTAGTCGGGGGTTAGCTGTTCTTTTCTCTCAAATCGCGTTAAAATTCACACATTCCTTCCTTAATTTATTTTCTCCTATTATGAGTAATTCTACTGCTGCGGCATTGTGGTCTAACATTCGTACTGTCCAAGATTTCCCAAAACCAGGAATTTGCTTCTTTGACCTTACGCCGTTATTTATGAATAACATCGAATCGTTAACTGATGCCCTAATTGCAAGTATTCCAGCTGAGCAATTGGCAGAAGTAGATAGCTTTATTGCAGTTGAAGCGCGTGGTTTTGTTTTGGCAAGCTTACTTGCTCAGCGTACAGGCAAAGGTTTGGTGTTGGTACGTAAAGCCGGAAAATTACCACCACCTGTTGTCGGTGTTGGTTATAGCCTTGAATACGGTTTAGATCGTCTTGAAATGTCAGCTGAAATCGAATCACAAAAAGTAATTATTGTGGATGACGTATTGGCGACGGGCGGTACGCTTCGTGCAGTGAAACAATTGGCTGAAAAATGTAAACACCAAGTTTTAGGCGCAAGCATTTTCTTAGATTTGCCTGACTTGCATAAAGATTTAGGACTAAATATTTGGTCTGTTTTAGATGATAAAACACGTCCTGAAGCAGATGCTGCCTAAGCGTCAGTTTTAAAATGTAAAAAGCCTTGTCTATGACAGGGCTTTTTTATGTCTGATAAAAAAGACGTTGCTACTTATGATTAATCTTATGATTTATTTTTTTAAATAGTTTAATTCGAGATGTTGGATTAAATCATTAATATTTTCAGGGCATTGTAGACGATGGTGTCCGCCATCCATCACTTGAACTTGCATATAGTCTTCGAGTTGTTGTTCTGCTTCATACATATCTAAGATTTCATCGCCACGTTCGATATATGCAATTTGTGGAATATCGTGATCCAAATCCATTTCATTAATTGCAGGGTAGTCGTCGCGAAAGTCTGGATGCAGACTCGGGTTGGCAATTACACACGGAATACGATGAAACAGCGACATTTTTAATGCCCAATATGCCCCGAGACTATGCCCGACGATGATATCGGGCTTAATGGTTTCAATACTCTCGTGGTAAAAATCCGCAACAGTTTGAAAATTTAAGTTGCGATAGTCCACTTCAATGCAGAATTTTTGTTTTGCATTGATGGCATGGAACTTCGTAGATTCACGGGAAGAATCCAATCCATGTAAAAACAGAATTTTCGATAAGCAGGAAGTCATTGTTTTTCTACACACTGTTTTCAAACATTTTTGGATGTGTTGAATATTTTATTTTTCAACAATTTTATGACTTCATTGTATAGAGAATTGTCAAAAAGAGAATTTAGCTTTTGGTCTAATTTATAGGCATTTAAAAGACTTTAGTCTTAAAGTAAATAGATTAAAAGGTTGAATTAAGTTATTGATACATATTTTAATATATTGATAGTTATAAGTATTTTTTAAAGCTTTTAGTTATCATCTGATATCATTAAAATGTAGGTTTTAGAGCTTGAGTATTTAATTTATATCTACTGCACATCTGTAAGGTATGTTCTATGTCTACCTGAAGGTATAACGATTAAAACATCTTACTTCGATAAATTTCTACTTATTAAAAAAATGCGCGCATTGCTTACTGCTCAATTCAAAGGAAATCTGCTATGCTATGCAACTTCCGTTTTTTAACTATTTGAGACAGAGATGACGCAACATAACGCTCAATCGACTTCTGAACAAGCCATTTCCGAAAACGATTTAATTGCACAGCGTCATGCCAAGTTAGAGCACATCAAAGAGCACGCCAAGGAAACAGGTGTTAGCCCGTGGCCTAACACATTTAAGCGTGAACACTATGCACAAGACCTACAAGATCAATTCGCTGAAAAATCAAAAGAAGAAATTGAAGCAGGCGAAAAGGTTTATGTAAAAGTTGCTGGTCGTGTGATGTTGAACCGTGGTTCATTCATCGTAATCCAAGATATGACTGGTCGTATCCAGCTTTATGTACCACGTAAAGAGTTGGATGCTGATGTTCTTGCAACAATTAAAGCACTCGATTTGGGCGATATTATTGCCATTGAAGGTTATATTGGTCGTTCTGGTAAAGGTGACCTTTATGTTCATATTGAACATTTTGAGCTTTTAACCAAATCACTCCGTCCACTTCCAGACAAATTCCATGGTTTGACTGATACTGAAGTTAAATACCGTAAGCGTTATTTAGACCTCATCATGAACGAAGAAACACGTAAAACTTTTGAAATTCGTGCAAAAGTGGTGTCAGGTATTCGTTCATATTTGAGCAATGAGCGTTTCATGGAAGTTGAAACACCAATGATGCATGTGATTCCGGGTGGTGCATCTGCGCGTCCATTCGAAACTCACCACAACGCATTAGATATGCCTTTATTTTTACGTATTGCGCCTGAGCTTTACTTAAAACGTTTGGTCGTTGGTGGTTTTGAGCGCGTGTTCGAAATTAACCGTAACTTCCGTAACGAGGGTGTATCAACACGTCATAATCCAGAATTCACCATGATTGAATTCTACCAAGCATATGCAGACTACAAAGACCTGATGGCTTTGACAGAAAATATGCTTGAAAAATTGGCCATCGACATCTTAGGTTCGACTGATGTGCCTTATGGTGATGAAGTGTATAGCTTCAAAGGTCCATTCAAGAAAATTTCGATGTTTGATGCGATTCTTGAACATAACCCATCGTTCACTGCTGAAAATGTATCTGATCGTGAGTTCCTTGCAAACTTCATTAAAAATGAACTGAAAGAGCAAGTAAAACCTGGTTTTGGTTTAGGCAAACTTCAAACTATCGTATTTGAAGAAACTGTTGAAACAGAACTTCGTCAACCGACATTCATCACAGAATACCCAGCGGAAACTTCACCATTGGCACGTCGTAATGATGAAAATCCACATATTACGGACCGTTTTGAATTCTTCATCGGTGGTCGTGAGTTGGCAAATGGTTTCTCAGAGTTAAATGATCCGATTGACCAAGCTGAACGTTTCCAAGCCCAAGTTGCCGAAAAAGATGCAGGTGATGATGAAGCAATGCATTACGATGCAGACTTCATTGAAGCATTGGAATACGGCTTACCTCCTACAGCGGGTGAGGGTATCGGTATTGACCGTTTGGTCATGTTATTTGCCAATGCTGCAAGTATTCGTGAAGTGATCTTGTTCCCACATATGCGTCATAAAAACTAATTTAGTTTTTGAAATAAAAAAACCCGCTTAATGCGGGTTTTTTTATTGTTTCAATAGAGGATATTTAATTCTTCTTAGCCAATTTTCAGACAAAAAAATACGCAATGATTGGGGTGTTCATTGCGTATAACAACGAATCTGTTTTCACAGGTTCGGTAAAGGAGAAATGTTATGAATTTAGGTATTCCTAAAACATAAATAGATAATAGAGTGAACGGTCAGTCATTTCATTGGTGTTCACGTTAAGTGATGTTACCTAACGTTAAAACTAAGGAGATTTTGTGAATACCTTCACAAAAAGTGCCTATAAAAAAGCCTTTCACATTGGAAAGGCTTAATTTTATAGAATTTTTTAAATTTAGAAGTGGAAAACACCCAGTCCAGATTTAATTTCATCTAACGTTTGTTGGGTAATATCACGGCATTTATCGGTACCGGTTTTTAAAATATCCATGATGTAGTCAGGATCTTTTTGCAATTCTAAACGGCGTTCACGGATCGGGCCGATCAGCTCTTTTAGCACGCCTTCAAGACGCTTTTTCACAGTACCATCGCCTAGGCCACCACGACGATAGTGTTCTTTCAGCTCTGCAACAGCTTCTTTATCAGGATCGAATGCATCGAGGTAAGTAAATACGACGTTACCTTCAACTTGACCTGGATCTTCAATACGTAAATGATTTGGATCGGTATACATTGCATTAACAGCTTTCTTGATATCTTTATCAGTCGCGTCAAGCACAATGGTATTGCCCAAAGATTTAGACATTTTTGCTTTACCATCAAAACCTGGTAAGCGGCCTACATTAGAGAGTAAAGCTTTACATTCAGGAAGTACGTCACGACCAATTTGACGGTTTAAACGACGAACAATTTCGTTGGTTTGTTCAATCATTGGAATTTGGTCTTCGCCCACTGGAACGACAGATGCTTTAAACGCTGTAATATCGGCAGCTTGAGCTACTGGATAGCATAAGAAACCTGCAGGAATATCACGCTCAAATCCACGCATTTGAATCTCAGATTTGATGGTTGGATTACGCTCTAAGCGAGAAACCGTCACAAAGTTCAAATACAACATGGTCAATTCATTCAATGCTGGTAAGCATGATTGAACGCAAATCGTGGTTTTGGTTGGGTCAATTCCTACAGCAAGATAATCGGTTGCGACTTCAATAATATTGCGACGAACTTTTTCGAAGTTATCGGCATTATCAGTTAAGGCTTGAGCATCAGCTAAAAGAAGATGTTGATGATGCGAATCTTGTAAACCTACACGTGAACGTAAAGAACCTACAAAATGACCTAAATGTAATTGTCCAGTCGGACGGTCGCCAGTCAAAATCACTGGACGATTATCTTGAGTACTCATTATCTGTTCCAAAGTGGTAGTCAAAGCTACGGCTGATTTTCAAAGAATGTCCCCATTGTACGGCATTCTATTTTTGATTGTTACTGACACAGCACAATTGACTGAAAAATGGGTGAATATTTTGTTAATTATTAAAAAACTAAATACAATTTTAGCGTTAAATAGAATTAGAATATTAAAAAATGCCTAAAGGATAAAAATAATGGCGAGTAGCTTATTAATCTTACTTGATGATATTGCAACTGTGTTGGATGACGTTGCTGTGATGAGTAAGATGGCAGCCAAAAAAACAGCGGGTGTCCTTGGAGATGATTTAGCACTGAATGCACAACAAGTCAGTGGTGTCCGTTCCGATCGTGAACTTCCTGTCGTTTGGTCTGTCGCCAAAGGATCTTTTGTTAATAAATTAATTTTGGTTCCGGCTGCTTTATTGATCAGTGTGGTTGCACCTTGGCTGATTACACCGCTTTTGATGATTGGTGGTTTGTTTTTGTGCTATGAGGGTGTGGAAAAAGTCCTGCATAGTTTGCATCATAAAAAAGCCAAAACAGAAGAAGTTGCTCGCGATGAGATGGCGCAAATTGAAACGGATTTGGTGACTTTTGAGAAAGAAAAAGTCAAAGGTGCAATCCGCACAGATTTTATTTTATCTGCTGAAATTGTCGTAATTTCATTGGGTACGGTGGCAACCGCGGCATTTGGGACTAAGGTCATGGTGCTTTCGGTGATTGCGATCTTAATGACTGTTGGTGTTTATGGTTTTGTCGCGATGATTGTCAAAATTGATGACTTAGGGCTTTATCTCACTCAACAAGCATCACAATTTAAAAAGACCGTTGGACAAGGTTTGTTAGCATTTGCACCTAAGTTGATGAAGACATTGACCATTGTCGGTACCATTGCCATGTTTTTAGTGGGTGGTGGCATCATTACCCATGGTGTGCCTTTACTACACCATTTTATTGAAGGCTCTGTAGATTATGCAGAACATATTCCTACAGTTGGCAGTATTGTGGGTGCATTAACACCGACTTTAATCAATTTAGTGACAGGTTTTATTGCAGGTTTAATCGTGCTGTGCGTCGTATCTTTAGTTCAAAAAGTATGGCCAAAGTCGCAAAAGGATTAATCTGTAAACGCACGGATATCAACTATTTTATATAAGGAAGATCACTATGCGCTGGAAAGGTCGAAGAGTTAGTTCAAACGTAGAAGACCGTCGCGGTGGTGGCGGTGCAAAAGCGGGTGGGATCAGTATTCTCGGTTTGGTTGTGGCATTTGTTGCGTGGAAATTTTTTGGTGTAGATCCGCAGCAAGCTTATCAGGCGACCAAACAAGTGACTTCACAGGGTCAAACGGCTGAAGTCAAAGGTTTGGATAATCCAACACCTGAACAACAAGAAGCGATGGATTTTGTTGGCACTGTTTTGGCCGATACGGAAGATACGTGGAATAAAGTCTTTCAAGAACAGTTAAATGCTCAGTATAAAGCGCCTAAATTGGTTATGTTTAATGGTGTGGTCAATTCAGGTTGTGGTACAGCACAAGCGGCAATGGGGCCGTTTTATTGCCCAGCAGATCAGAAGGTTTATATTGATACTGCATTCTTTAAAGATATGCGTACGCAAATGGGCATTACGGGTGAACAAAATCAAACTGAATTGAGTCGTCAAGATCAGGCGGGTGATTTTGCGCAAGCCTATGTGGTTGCCCATGAAGTTGGACACCATATCCAAACGATTTTAGGCATTTCTGAGCAAGTTCAGCAGGCGCGTGCGCAAGCGTCTAAAGCTGAAGGTAATCGTTATTCGGTCATGCAAGAACTACAAGCAGACTGCTTTGCGGGTATTTGGGCGCATCATAATCAACAACGTACCCAATTTTTAGAGCAGGGTGATGTAGAAGAAGCGATGGACGCTGCACATAAGATTGGTGATGACTATTTACAGAAAAGTGCAACTGGGCAAGTTGTCCCAGATAGCTTCACGCACGGCACCAGTGAACAACGTATGAAATGGTTCCAGACAGGGTTGAAATCAGGCAATATCAATAGCTGTGATACCTTTAACCAAGCCATTTAAAACAAAAAAAGGAGGATGCAAACATCCTCTTTTTTTTATTGAAAAATAGATTGAAGCTTATTTGTTGAGAAATGATTTGAAGTTTCGAACAATGCGATAGCTGACATACAATGCGGCAAATGCAAATAAAGCTACGCCAAAAACAGTATATTTAAGGCCTGAAATATCGTTTTGATAGAACTGTTTTAATTGGGCATCGCTATAGCGTAATTGTTGTTTTTGACCAGTGCGGCTATTGGTGAAACTCACATTTTGGATATATTGAAATTGTCCAATTTTGAGTAAATCGAGGTGTTGAATTTGTCGGGTATGTTGCTGATTAAATTCATCTAGACAAATATCTTGTGCATAGTTTTCACAGCTCAGCTTGGCAAGATAACCATTATTCGCCAGCATGATAAATATTGCATGATCAGGTGATTCATTATTGGAGACCAAAACCAATTGTTCTTTGGGCGTTGAATCGAGTGAGATGGTTTTTGCCTGACTAAAATAGTGCTTAGCACGTAAAATTTCCTGTGTCTTGCTATAGCAAGTGAGGATCAGGGCCGCAGTAATGATAAAGATCACCGCAGCAAAAAAAAGTCGAAAAACAGTTTTAATAGTCTGATGCATAGGAGAAATCATGTAGATGATGAAAATGCATAAAATCTATGCAGGTTTGCTATGTTAAATGATCTTGATAAAAGATGTGAAAAAAACTGAATTTATACACGGTATTTAGATAAAATTCGTTAAAATATTTTATTTTTAAATACCAAATAATTTAGTATTTATTTTTAAAATACCTATATCTCACTCTGTAGGCGACACAGCACCAAAATTGGGAACGAAATGGGAAATTATTTTTTTCTACAGGTTTTTACCGTTATTTTTGCACTTTCGATTGCAACCACCATTTTTAATAAACGTATCTTGGGTTTTCCACAAGCCATAGGTGTTCCCATTGTTTCTGCAATTTTTGTCTTTATTTTGCAATGGGGTGCGAGTTTACTCAATGGCAATCAATTTGTGACGATTAATTTGCACAATATTGAAGAGGCAGTTCGTCATATCGACTTTTATGACTTTTTAATTAATGGCGTGATTTGTTTTATTTTGACCTCTTCAGCCTTGAAATTTAAAGTTTCAGATTTACGTTTACATTGGAAGCCGATCAGTATTTTGGCCAGTATTGCCTTGGTGCTTTGTGCGGTGTTTTTTGGTGTTGCTTTATATGGTTATCAGTTCTTAATTGGTCATCATGTTGATTTATTGGTGTTGTTATTATTAGGCGCTGCTTTAGGTGCGACTGACCCAATTGGGGTTAAAGGTGTATTAAGTTCTGTACGTGCCCCACATCATTTGATGGTGAAATTAGAAGGCGAATCGCTCTTTAATGATGCCATGTGTATTGCTGTGTTTATGACTTTACTCAATGTTTTGCAAGGTGAACATTTTACCGTCATTGGTACGCTTGAAACACTGTTATATGAAATTGTTGTTGCAGTCATTATTGGTTGGGCATTTGGTTTAGGGATTTTACGTTTACTCCGCGGTAAACATGAAATGGAGTCCTTGATTTTAACCACAGCATTATTGGCAAGTGGTTCATATCTAGTCGCTTTATTCGCACATGCATCTGCACCAATTGCATGTGTTATTGGTGGTCTGATCGTTGGGAATAAATGGAAAGAAATCCTCCAAGACCGAGAAATCAGGGAAGTGAACCATTTCTGGCATACCGTGGAAGGAATCATCAATTCCTTCTTATTTACCCTGATCGGTCTCGAGTTATTTATCTTAGATTTAAGTATCAGCTTAATTTTAGGCGGTATGGTGGCGTTTATCATTTTGCATGCATCGCGCTTTGCAGCAAACTATTTATCTTTTGCATTCTTCCCAAGTTTCCGCAAAAAAAGTTACAACGGTAGCCTTGCCATCTTATCGTGGGGTGGGGTTCGTGGCGGTATTTCATTGGCCTTAATCCTTGCTGTTGCCAATATTCCTGAACTCAGTGAATACAGCAGTATTTTGATTGGATATACATTTATTGCAGTCTTAATGTCGGGCCTCGTGTGTGGCCTAGGTTTACCCGCTGTGATGAATGCTTTTTATTACAACCCGAATGAAGAAACCAAAGGTTTCAAAGGTTGGTATCAAAGAATGTGCCATAAAATGAATAAAAAGGGTTTCCAATATATCGTGGGCGAAGATATACATGGTAATGAAACCATCACGGTATATAACCCAGAAGCATTAATAGATACCAAAGCGGATGATGGTGTTGCTGCTGTACATAATCCAGAGAAAGTGCAAGAAGTTCGTCGATTAGAAAATCCCGAAAACTTCTAAATTGCTTTGTTCGATTTAAAAAAAGGAAATGCTTGAGCATTTCCTTTTTTTATTTCTAGCTGTGTTCCATCATGAAACAGCAAAATGTGGGAAATTATGACTGGTCATTCAGCAGGAGATAAAAACATATTGATATTGCGATTAGCTATCAAAAAAGTTCTGATGGACTACATCTACTTGTTGACTCTATAGGTTTGAAGTTATTAGCTGAAGGTGAATCGAAACCTAATAAACATCAGTCTGAAGGTCGACGACAATGGCGTAAACTTCGTATTGGTATAGATGCTGAAAACATTGCAAACATGGACAATTCAGCTCATGACAACAATGTCAGCAGTTCATAAGTACTAGAAAACTTACTTGCATAAATTTCACCTAGTGAGCCAATGAATTCTAGCTATACCGATGGCGCATATGACACAAAATGCTGTAGGCATATCATTTCAGATTTATAAGCACTCTAGTCATTCCTCAAAGAAAAAATGCGAAACCATGAAAAGACAAAAAACTGTGGCTTTGGGAAGAAATGAATTCTTAAAGACAGTCCGACGTGTAAGGTGTGCCGTCATGAAGCTTTTAGTCACATCATGATAAAGTTTATTTGAAGTTCTGCTTTAAATGACGCTGTCTTTTTGCATAAGAAATACGATATCTCGCCATGTTTTTAATTGCATAAATGCGCTCTCTACCAAGGGGCGATATTTATACAAATGGTTGTCATAGCCCAAATGTGTCGATAAAGTTGAATTACTCACTTTGAAAAATACCGATGTGACTTTACAAGATCTAATCGATCACAACCAATTACTGTACTAATCTGTAAAAATTAAGTATTAATCAAAGAGAACCTTAGGGTTCTCTTTTTTGATGCGACTCAAAGGAGCTCATGTGAAGCAGAGTGATGAATTGGCAACGCAGATTTTGTCGGTTATTCAATTGATACCGCAAGCGAAGATTGCCACTTATGGACAAATTGCCAAATTAGCGGGTTTACCGAAGCATGCACGGCTAGTTGGCTATGTGCTTAAGCATCTAGATGCAACATCAACGATCCCATGGCATCGGGTGGTCAATGCGCAGGGAAAAATCAGCACGCAGCGCTGTAATGAAAAAGGCGAAAATATTCAGCAATTGAAATTGGCAGCTGAAAATATCTTTGTGGTGAATGGGCGCATTTCATTGAAACAATATCAATGGTTGCCCTAAGTAGACTCTTTTATTTATCTGTTCATGGCTAAGGTAAAAAAAAGCCCTCTAGGGTTAGAAGGCTCTTTATTTCACGCTATAAATCTAGTGGTTTATTTGCGCACAACCAAAACTGGAATGTCAGAAGCACCCAGTACGCTTTGAGCTACGCTACCCAAGAAGAATTTTTTGATCCCTGTACGGCCATGTGAACCAATGATAATTAAGTCTGCATGTGCCTCTTCTGCAGCTTTAACCAGTTCAGTATGTACCACTTGACCTTCAAGTAGGCGAGTTTCAACCGTGACACCTTCAGTTGAAAATTTAGCTTTTGCTTCTTCAAGTGTATTTAAAATCGATGCACGAGCACGTTCAATTAAATCATTGGTTTGCGCTGCTGAAATATACTCAGCAGCAATATATGGATCGAGTGTCAGTACTTGAACCACAGTAATTTTACTGCCAAAAGTTTTTGCAAACTCGACAGCTTTAGCCACCGCAGCATAAGAAGTTTCTGAACCGTCCACTGGAACTAAAATATTATTTAAAGCCATCTTATTTCTCCTTATCTGATCAATTGAATTTGGATGGAAAAACCTGAAAAAAAGCGCTATTTACATTGATCATAGTTTCATCATACGCTTTTTTATTTAGGAATAAAACCAAGTAAATTCATAGGGATATTGCGAAATTAGCAATAAAAATATTGCAAAAATATAGACTTGTTTTCACCATGCTTAGCGATAGCAAAAATGCTCAATAATGTAAGCAGCTATGTCTAGATTGTAAGACAATTTGGTGCTGAAAAAATTGAGCCTAGATAATTCATCCATCAGTGGACATGGTTTCAATCACACCGTTTCTCTTGATCTGTCAGGGTAATATGCAACGCTTGTTGCTCAAGCAAGCTTAATTTATACAACGCATCTTCAGGGAAGATCTGTTTTTGCAGGCGTTGAATCTGTCGTGCTGATAAATGCTGATTGGCACAATACATCGCAGCTTCATTGGCGCGCGCAACACTGACTAACTTCTCCTGATCATTGAAGTCGAGTCGAATGATAGGCTGCTGTGCTCGGCTAAGTTGAGCCATGCTACGCTTTTGTTGCATGCTTAATAAGGGCTGTTTATTAATCCAAGTCGCCACATCACGTCGCACACCATAGTAGTCAACAAAAATAGGCGAAACGATTTGGCAGCCCGTTAAGGTCATGACGGCAAGGCTGAGGGTCAGACAGGTTTTTTTTATCGGATTAAATTGCATGATAAAACTCTAATTTTTAATCAAAAAATATAGTAATTAGGGCTAAAAATAGCATGATTTGCTTAAATAGTAACATCTTGAACTTTGCTTGTTTAAACTCTGAACAATTGCAAACAAAAATGCTTGACGATAATGTGTGAAATCTAGATAATGCCACCACAGTTTACGGCTATGTAGCTCAGTTGGTTAGAGCACCGCACTCATAATGCGGGGGTCACAAGTTCAAGTCTCGTCATAGCCACCATTTTTATAGACCAAGCTCTCAGCTTGGTCTCTTTTTTTGTGCCTAGAAAAAGTCAAATAGATTGAAATAATTACTGCACTAATAAAATGATCTGTTCACGATGTTAATGTAGAAATAAAAGAGAACTCAAATCTTTGATGTTATGAATTGATGTCCTAACTTTTGAAATACACATCTCAATTACTTTTTATATTTACTGCTGTGTTTTTTGCGCCTATAAAAAAAAGCCCAGTGATAGAACTGGGCTTTTTGATTTGAATCGAGTAATTAGATACCCGGTTTCCAACCATTCACGATCGGGTAGCGACGTTCACGGCTAAATGCACGTGAGCTGATACGTGGACCGATCGCGCCTTGGCGACGTTTGTATTCGTTTAGATCAACCAAACGGATCACTTTTTTCACAACTTCAGCATCAAAACCTTTGGTAATGATGTCATCTTGGCTCATGTCTTCTTCGATATACGCATACAAGATGGCATCCAATACTTCGTATTCAGGTAATGAGTCTTGGTCTTTCTGATCTGGACGAAGTTCCGCAGAAGGTGGGCGAGTAATTACACGTTCAGGAATCACTGGTGTTTCTGAAATGCTGTTACGGTATTTTGCTAGTTCAAATACAATCGTTTTATAGACGTCTTTAAGAACCGCAAAGCCACCGACCATGTCACCGTACAATGTGCAGTAGCCAACAGATAATTCAGACTTGTTACCTGTAGAAAGGACTAAATTGCCGAACTTGTTCGATAAGGCCATTAACAATGTACCGCGAGAACGCGCTTGTAAGTTTTCTTCAGTCGCATCGGTCGGTGCATCACCAAAGAATGGGAACAAGGTTTGCATAAAACCATTCACAATTGGATTGATTTCGGCAATACCAAAAGTCACGCCCATATTCTTGGCTTGTTCAGCCGCATCTTCAACACTGATTTGCGCAGTATAAGTATATGGCATCATGACCGCTTGAACTTTATCGGCACCAATTGCATCGGCAGCAATCGCTAAAGTTAATGCTGAGTCAATACCACCAGATAGACCTAAAATCACACCTGGGAAGCCTGAACGTTGTACGTAGTCACGTGTTGCGATCACAAGGCTTTGATAGATTTCAGCCATGGTATTTAATACAGGGGTGATTGCACCTGTTTTAAAGGCTTTTTGTTCGGCATCGTATTCTGCGATATATAGATCTTCAACAAAACTCGGTGCTTGCAATGCAACTTCACCTAAATTGTTCATCACAAAGCTTGTGCCATCAAAGACAAGGTCATCTTGACCGCCCACTTGGTTACAGTAAACCAAATTGATGTTCAATTGTTTGGTCAATGCAGCCATGGTTTCAATGCGATGCTGTGGTTTACCAACTTCATAAGGTGAAGCATTTAAAACCAAAGCGGTTTCAACATTTAACTGAGCAAGCTGTTGAACAGTTGGTAATGCCCAAACATCTTCGCAAATCAACACACCAAACTTATGACCTAAATATTCAAAGACAAGGTGTTGATGACCCTCACTGAAATAACGTTTTTCATCAAAAACGCTATAGTTTGGAAGATTTTGTTTATTGTAAATCCCGAGAACTTGACCATTTTTCATGACAGCAGCAGAGTTATAGCGCTGACCATCTTCAGTTTGATTCACAAAACCAAAGACTAAAACGATGTCCTTAACGCTCGCCAATTGTTCAAAAGCTTGCTGTGTACGTTTATTTAAACTTGGACGTAATAATAAATCTTCAGCAGGATAACCAACTGTAGAAAGTTCCGGAAAAACAATAATATCTGCATTCTGTTCTTTTGCAGCATTGGCTTGTTGAAGCATTTTTGCTGCGTTTGATTCTAGGTTACCAATATGCGGAGAGAACTGAGCAAGTGCAATTTTAAAACTATTCATTCCAACTAAATCCTATTCCTATAGGTGAATACACTTAACACACTGATTTGTATTATTGTGATTATTCAGCGAGTGTATTTAGATACGAAAAATACTGCCGAAAGGCGAAAACAAAACACCATCATCGTATGATAATTCACTTGTTTTGATGCAAAGCAAAAAAATAAGGTGAGCCTATTTTATCTGAATTTAAGCGAGATACTAGAGGTATTCATAGCTTTTAAAAGCCTAGCTGAGCTTATGTGCCATAAAGTAAATATTAATGCTGTTTTTTTGTACTTAAAAATAGCGTCAATGGGCGAGCAATAGTGTGTAATAGAATGATCAGGCGATATTCAGTTTTATCTAAAAATATTCGACTAATAGTATGGAAGCTTTACAGCTCAATGTGATGAACAAGTTCTGGATATAAAATAATATTTTTAATTCGCTTTAAATAGATGTCACGAGCAATGTCGCCTTGTTGCTCAATGTTGTAGTCAAAAAATGCTTTGTGTGCTTTGAGGGTATAGTGGTAAGGATTATATTTTTTAAAACTAAAGAAATACGCCATCTGTAAAACAGCACCCCGACCCAAAACATTGATCTGCTGCTGGTATTGATAAACATGGGCCATCTCATGAATAAACAGGGCGCGATATCCTAAGGACGCTTTGGCATAGTCCGCTTTAAACAGTAAATTTCGTGCATGGATATACCCCTGAGGCGCCATGACCACATGCGCCGATTGCCAAGGCAAAAAAGGGTGATTCATCACTTTCACTTGTTCATATTGAATCAAATCCCCAAATACACTCTGACACATGGATATTTCACCTGCCGTGAGGGATCGATATTTAAAACCTTCAAGTTTTAACAGTCGGATGAGTGTAGGAAAGAAGGGCAACATGATGAAAAGTTTCTAGAGTTCCAAAGGGATGTGTAGTTTTACTATAACCTGAAAATACAATATCACGCTGTTGCGCTGTATTTAAAAAGCGATATTTTTGCATCTGCTACAGCGAAACATCGGTTAGGGCGTTACAATTTAGTTTTCGGTCAAACAGATAATCAGATGCAAGCACGGATCAATACTTTAATTTCTGAAATCAGTAAAAATATGTATGAACGCGAGCAGATTATTGCTTTGAGTTTGCTGGCTGGTGTTGCGGGCATGAATACCTTTTTATATGGTTTGCCCGGCACAGCAAAAAGTTTGATTTCGCGTCGAATTGCTTCTGCTTTTGAAGTCCATGACTATTTTGAATATTTGATGAATCGTTTCAGTACGCCTGAAGAAATTTTTGGCCCAGTATCAATTAAAGCCTTAAAAGAAGATCAATACATTCGTAAAACAGAACATTATTTACCACGGGCAGATTTTGCTTTTTTAGATGAAATTTGGAAAGCCAGTCCAGCGATTTTAAATACTTTACTGACCTTGGTGAATGAGCGGAGTTTTAAAAATGGTGACATTGTCCAAAAAGTTCCATTGAATGTTTTGGTTAGTGCATCGAATGAAATTCCCGAATCAAATCAAGGTCTAGATGCATTGTATGATCGTTTTATTTTGCGTTTAGAAGTGCCGCCGATTGCTGTTGCAGAAAACTTTCATGCACTATTACAGGCCAAGCCGAGTCAAGTCAGTGTTGAAGTCGATGCAACTTTAAAAATAACAAAAGCCGAGTTGCAAGATTGGCGGGAACAGATATATCAGGTGGAATTACCCGCTTCGATTTTAAATCTGTTTGATCAACTTAAAACTCGACTCAACCATAACTTTGAAGATCACGTGGTCTATGTCTCTGACCGTCGTTGGCAACGTGTGGCTTATTTAGTCAAAGCCTGTGCATTTTTAAATGATCGTCCATCAGTGATTTTGAGTGATCTATTAATTTTAAAACATTGCTTATGGAATCAGCCTGAAGACATTGCTTTTGTTTCGCAGCAGATAGATGAAGTATTGGCTGAAAATGGCTTAAATTACGGTTTGCAATTCGAACAACATGTGGCAGAGAAGGATGCACTTGAACAGCGGGTGCTCAATCATTTTTATTATACCGATGATGTGTATGAGAGTTATTTAATTCATGGCACTGATTACTTGCGTGCAGTGACCAATCTAGATCGACACTATAAAGATAAACTGTTGTATCTCGAACTGGATAAAATGGATACGAAAAAGGACTTCTTTGCCTTAGATGATACCGGTGAAGAAGTGCGTGGCATCGTATGTAATTTTAATGGTTCAAGAGTGTGTACGTTAAAAGGTGGCTATTACGGCTTAGAAGAAGTGGTGACGCCGTATATAAAACATACCAAAGGTAGTCCACGCAGCTCTCTTTCAGCACAAAGCCAATATGAGCTGTTACACGAAGTTCAACAGCTCAAAGCACAGTTTCAAACAGAATTGGAACTGTTAACGGAACGATTTAACAGTCAAAAACATCAGTTTAAATCGGTCTTTGTCACTGAACAGGATATTGAACATTTGATTCAATCTATTGAGCAGCAATTGGCGAGATATCAGTTGCAGTTACAAGATTGTGAGCGCTTGGAACAGTTATGTCGCAATTAAAACTGACACGACATCAAACTCAATCGGCACTCGATGAATTAAGTTCACAACTATATGATGAATTAAAACAATCCAGTTTAAAACATTGGTTGGAAGATCATAAAGTTGCAAAAAAGCTCGATCAAAAAATTCAGGAATGGGCCTTTCAGGCAAAATCGAGTTTAGATCAGCAGCATCCCTATGCAGTGGCGCAGCAGCAATTGGAATATTGGCTTGCGTTAAAGCATTGGGAGCAGGGTGATTTTGTTCAATTCCACACTGAATATGCCGCCTTCATGCAAACCTTAGGGATTCCAGAATTCACTGAAATGTGGCAACAGAGCCAACAGCCATTGCTGACCAAGCAGCAGCGTCAATTACAAATAGAGCTATTTAAAGGCAAATGGCAGCGTAAATTGACCGAAGCCATTGCGCATTGGGAGTTTGAGCAGCTCAGGTTACAACGAGATGCCTTTTTAGATGAAATCAAAGATTTTCTTGCGACATTGTCGAAAATGGTCAAGCACCATGACAGTGTCGGGTTTGAAACTGGGATTTTTCTAGACTATTCCAAAGGGCAATTAACTGAGCATGATGTACAGAACTTTGAGCAATGGGCGAATTATCTCGAGCAAGATCGGGCGCTTAAACGTTTATGTCAAATGATCGGAAGCGCACAGCCGAATATGCCACGTAAGCGGATTTCTGCGCAGTTAGAACAAGAACCACTGCAGCTTATTCACACCCCGATGGCGCAAGAGGAAATTACTGGAATTAAATTGGCACAAGAACTCAGTATGGCTTTACCTAGCGAGTTGGCGCTATTAGCCGATCCAGACTTGCAAGTTTTATTTGATTTGAAATATTTAGAATCTAATTTGATGAGTTTTAATCGACAAGGTCAGCAACAGGGACGGGTGATTGAAGACCAACGCCATACGCAGCATCGAGTCGGACAAAAAGGCCCGATGATTGTCTGCTTAGATACCAGTGGCTCAATGAATGGGCAACCTGAACTGATTTCCAAAGCGATTTGTTTGTATTTATCTATTCGAGCGCTAAAAGAAAAGCGAGCGATGTATTTGGTGAATTTCTCGACCAATTTAACCGCGCTGAATTTACAGCGTAACAGCGCTTTGGATGATGTCATTCACTTTTTAGGGCAGTCATTTCATGGGGGAACCGATATTATCCCTGCGATGAATCATGCCGTGGACATGTTGAAACAACCGAATTTTGTACATGCCGATGTGGTGGTAATTTCCGACTTTATAATGGGTCAACTGACTGAAGAACTCATGCAAGAGATCACACATTTTAAGCAGCAGGGCAATGGATTCTATGCTGTGGCTATCGGTAATTTTAAACTAGATCATTTAGATGACAGCCTGTTTGATCATCAATGGGTCTATCAATCTGTGACTGGCGAAGTGCAAAAAATCTAATAATCGTCCCTCACAAAAAATACGCCATGACCTTTAATGACAAGCTTTTGAGCCATACAGCATTGATGTTTTAAAGATTGTCTGACAAAGAAAATATTTGAGCATTTTTGCAAATCTAGAGGTCGGTTTTGCTAATGGCCTAGTGATCTATCTCACTTAATTTGATCCTCAATCTATGTGTTTTTACTTTAATCGACATGAAGTCAATGAACGGTAAACACCCAAATTGAGAGCAAAATCATGAGCGCTTTTCAACCGATAAAAAAAACGTTAGCACGCGTATTTGCAGGCCCTGTCTTTGACCCAACAAAACAGTCTGCCGTTGTTCCTATTCGTCATATGAAATTTGATTTCGAGCCAGAAAAAATTGATCCAAAATTTTATATGAATGCAGAATTGGCCAGTGCCTATTTTGCATCTTTATCTATTTTCTTAACCCGTGGCGAAGATTTAGTGATTGATACTGCTCGATATCATCGCGACTTTATTCAAGATCCTGTATTAAGACAACGTGTCACGTCGTTGATTGGGCAAGAGGCCATTCATTCACGTATGCATGAAGAAATGAATGAAGCATATCGCGCAAGAAATCTGCCTGTGCAATTTTTTAGAAAGTTAGAACACTACGTCTTTGCCTATGGTTTTGAACGTATGCCACAGCCAATAAAGTTATCCTTAATGGCAGCAATTGAGCATTTCACCGCAGTGCTTGCGGAATACATGATGAATCATGAAGAAATCTTTTTTAATTCAATAGATGAAAAGCAGCGCGCTATTTGGATGTGGCATATGTTGGAAGAGTCTGAACACAAAGACATTGCCTATGATGTTTATCAAGAATTATCAGGTAATTATGCTTTACGTATTGCAGGCTTTTTCCCTGCATTAATTACCATTTTGGGTTTGATTTCAATTGGTGCATCGATTGTCCCTTTCTACAGAAAGCCATCAAATTTGATTAGCCTAAGCTACTGGAAAGATGTTCCGCGCAGTTTCCAACTGATTTTTGGTCTAAGAGATGGTGTTTATGGCAGCAGCCTCGGGCATATTTTTGATTATTTACGACCAAGTTTTCACCCAAATGATCATGACACTTCTGCATTTCTTGAATATTACAAAAAGCGTTTGCTGAACCCTGTTGATGGTGTGTTAACACCTTATTTTGTCAAAGAATTTACCCCAGCATTAAAACGATAAAAGGACAAAACCATGGGTCTATTTGGAAAAAAGAATAAGCCAAGTGAAAACGCCTACGCGGTGGTTACCGGTGCAGGCAGTGGTATTGGGCGAAGTTTCGCTTTGGAGTTGGCACGTCGTGGTGGGACAGTGGTCTGTGCCGATATTCATCTAGAAGCAGCGCAAGAAACGGTGGATCAAATTCAATCCATGACATCATCAAATGCTTATGCGGTGCAGTGTGATGTAGGTAAAGCTGAAGAAGTAAAAGCATTGTCAGAGCAAGCTGAGCAGTTGATGGGACATGCTGTGACCTTGGTGATCAACAATGCAGGCGTCGGGCTGGGTGGTAAATTTGATGAACTGAGTTTAGATGACTGGCAGTGGTGTATGCATGTCAATTTGTGGGGTGTGGTGCATGGCTGCCATTATTTTGTACCCAAGTTGAAACAAAATAAGCAGGGCGGCGCGATTATTAATGTTGCTTCTGCTGCGGCATATACTGCTGCACCAGAAATGACAGCATATAACGTGACGAAGTCGAGTGTGTTGGCATTGTCTGAAACTTTATCGGCAGAGCTCCGATCGGCAAATATCCGTGTGAATGTACTGTGCCCAACCTTGGTGCCGACCAATATCATGAAGAATGGACGCTTGCCCAATCGATATTCAAGCTTAGCTGATCAACTGCTGATGAATCATGCATTTACGACGAGCCACGATGTAGTCAATTTGACATTGAATAATTTAGATGCAGGGAAGTTGTACACCATTCCGCAACCTGATGCCAAATTATTTTGGTGGTTAAAGCGTTTATCCCCGCAAACCTATACCCGTTTATTGGGGGTGGGTTATCCCATATTTAACAACTATATTAAAAAGTCGGGAGCAAAAGCATGAACATGCCGACACAATTACATGACGAAGATGTAAAAGCCTTAGATCAAGAGAAAACTCAAACTAAAAAGCCCACAGCACATACTAATGCACGTCGTCCTGCATCGTCTTCTGCTAAAGCTAAAAAAGCAGCACAAGACCAAGCAGAGCCAGAACCTAGCCTACAAAAACCAAGCGTAGAAAATCAAGTGCGTGTCTACGATACCATTGTGATTGGTGCGGGGATATCCGGTTTAGCTGCCGCTCATCAAATGAATGAACGAGGTTATACCGATTATGTGGTTTTGGAAAAAGCCAATCGCGTAGGAGGAACATGGCGCGACAACACCTATCCAGGTTGTGGACGTGATGTCCCTTCGGCTTTATATTCTTTTTCATTTGCACCGAGTCATAAATGGAGTCATTTATTTGCCAAGCAACCTGAGATTCTGAACTATTTAGAAGGTGTTGCGGAGCAGCATGCGCTGTATCGCAACATTCAGTTCAATTGTGAATTAATTGCAGCGGAATGGAATGAGCAATTAAAGCAATGGCAATTGGAGACCAGTAAAGGTAAGTATGCGGCAAGAACAGTGATCTTTTCCACTGGGCCGATTACTGAACCGCAAATTCCAAAAATTAAAGGTATTGAAAGCTTTGAAGGTGAAATGTTCCATTCTGCGCGATGGAACCATGCCTATGACTTAAAAGATAAACGTATTGCAGTGATTGGTACGGGGGCATCTGCGATTCAGTTTATTCCTCAGATTCAACCTATTGCCAAAAATGTGGTGGTGTTTCAACGGACTGCGCCATGGGTATTACCAAAAGCAGATTTACCACTGAATGACCGTGCGAAAGGCATCATTACCCGTTTTCCGACTGTTCAAGAAACTTGGCGCAAAAGTGTGGCCGGTATATTAAATGGTATTAATTTAGGACTGCGTAATCCTTCACTACTAGAGCCTGTGAATTATTTAGGTCGTCAGTTGTTGAAAACACAAATTCAAGATACTGAATTACTTGAAAAAGTAACACCAAACTTTTCTATTGGTTGTAAGCGTCTTTTATTTGCCAATAACTATTATCCTGCTTTGCAGCAAGCCAATGTTGAACTTGTGCCACATGGTTTAGTGGAAATAGAAGGTAATACTGTCATCGCTGCAAATGGTGAACGTCATGAAGTCGATGTCATTATTTGGGGCACAGGTTTTGAAGTTTCTCATCCGCCGATTGGGCAACGTGTAAAAAATGCCAAAGGGGAGTTATTGTCAGAACTTTGGAAAAACAGTTCTCCTGAAGCGTTTTTGGGTACCAGTATCGCGCAAGTACCTAATGCCTTCTTGGTGCTTGGGCCAAATATTTTGGTTTATGACTCATTCATTGGGATTGCAGAAGCACAGGTTGGGTATATCGTTGATGCTTTGGTAAAAATGAAACAAGAGAAGATACAACGGCTTGAAATTAAGCCAAATGTATTGGCCTATCACAATGCAAAAGTACAGACACATTTACAGACTACAGTCTTTAATAGTGGCGGCTGTAAGAGCTATTACTTAGATGCCAATGGACGCAATTTTGTAGCTTGGCCGTGGTCACTGAAACAGTTAAAGCAGCGTCTTAAACAGGTGGACTTGACAGACTATGAGTCGGTTGCTTAGAGAAGGTTGCTTAATAAAAGTTACTTAACTTAATAAGCTAAAATAAAGCATCATCAATATTTAAACCTTTTGTTTACAGCCTAATTTCTACGTGGAATTAGGCTTTTTTATGACGATATCTGATGAAGCAGTGTGAGATTTTCTAGAAAATGGCGATTTAAAATACACTCAGCAATAAACAGCATACTTTATAACTTGTGAGACATCGTTTTATCTAATGATTGAGTTGAAAAATCAGTCAGATGGGGCTGTTTTAAAGTGCAAAATAAATCTAGCTGCATAAAAAAACCGCCCCAAAGGGACGGTTTTTAGATTCGCACAATTCTTTCGAATTAACGACCTTGGATATCGCGTTGAGTTTCGCCAGTGTAAAGCTGACGAGGACGACCGATTTTGTAAGGTGCGCTGTGCATTTCTAACCAGTGGCTGATCCAACCAACAGTACGTGCAAGAGCGAAGATTACTGTAAACATTTCTGTTGGGATACCAATCGCTTTAAGGATGATACCTGAGTAGAAGTCTACGTTAGGGTATAGGTTACGTTTGATGAAGTATTCGTCAGAAAGCGCAATACGTTCAAGTTCCATAGCCAAAGCAAGTTGTGGATCGTTGATACCAAGTGCAGTTAACACTTCGTCACAAGTCTCTTTCATTACTTTCGCACGTGGATCGAAGTTTTTGTAAACTCGGTGACCGAAGCCCATAAGTTTAACTTCTTTAGTTTTCACTTTTTCCATGAACGGAGCAACGTTTTCTACAGTGCCGATTTCATCAAGCATCTTAAGAACAGCTTCGTTCGCGCCGCCATGAGCAGGTCCCCATAGAGCCGCGATACCCGCAGCGATACATGCGTATGGGTTAGCGCCAGTAGAACCAGCAAGACGTACTGTAGAAGTAGACGCGTTTTGTTCGTGGTCAGCATGAAGCGTGAAGATACGGTCCATTGCTTTAGCAAGAATAGGGTCAACTTTGTAATCACGGTCTGCAGGAGTAGCAAACATCATGTACAAGAAGTTTTCTGCGTAGCTTAAGTCGTTACGTGGGTAAACGAATGGTTGGCCTACTGTGTATTTGTAAGTCCAAGCAGCTAAAGTAGGAACTTTAGCGATTAAGCGAATAGCAGTGATTTCGCGGTGGTCAATGTTTTCAACATCGAAACCGTTGTGATAGAACGCAGAAAGCGCACCAACAACACCACACATGATCGCCATAGGGTGAGCGTCACGACGGAAACCATTGAAGAAACGGCCAACTTGATCGTGAACCATAGTGTGGTTACGAACTTTAGCATCGAATTCTTGTTTTTGTTCAGCAGTAGGAAGCTCGCCGTTCAAAAGAAGGTAGCAAGTTTCTAAGTAGTCTGCTTTAGTAGCAAGCTGGTCGATTGGGTAGCCACGGTGTAGAAGAACACCTTTACCGCCGTCAATGAAAGTGATTTTAGATTCACAAGCAGCCGTTGAGACAAAACCAGGATCAAAAGTAAAGTGACCTGCGGCCAACACATCTTTAACGTCAATTACATCTGGGCCTAGAGTGCCACTGTAAATTGGTAAGTCAATTTCTTTGCCATCAAGCTGTAAAACGGCTTTTTTGCCAGTTGCTTCAGACATTCAATAGATCTCCTGTCCTGGTGAATGTTTTATCTGACTCAGTACTAATCTTTTAATGCGAGAATCAGACAGATCAAAAATTTGCTCTAAGATTAGAGGGAACTGAAATTTTGTCAATTATACTTATGGATATAAATTGAGGATCATTCCTTGGAATGAAGCACAATTCATCCGCTTAAAAAATGAGTAAAATCACAGTGCCGACGCAGTATAATAAGTCAAATTGCAGGGGAGGTGCAGATTAAAAAAAGCCTATTGCCTTAATTGTAAGCAATTTTTAATTCTTAAAAACTCTGAAACAAATATGAATTACAAGACCGCTATTTCATTAAATTATTATAATTTTCGTAACTTACACACATCTGTGGCTCTAAATTGCTGTTTTCTTATTCATAATTAAAACGACTTAATCGCCCTTAAAAAAAAGTTCGTTTGGTTAAAAAATAGTTAATTAAACGCCTTAAAAAGCTTAATAAATGATCATTTTTGTCATTGGAAAGGTAAATAATGGCGTTTTATTGAACAGATTTGCTGTTACTGAGATTTTTATGCACAGACTAAGTACTTATTTCGTTTCATGATCTTTAAGTTTTATCATTTGAGAAAATGATGCACATTTATTTTTATGATTATGGCTTGGCGAATGTGTTGGAAGATTTTAAAATGTAGTGGGAAAAGAAAGATTTAGATTTGTTCATCTTTAGTCTAAAAGTTTAAATCGCTATATACACACAAAAACAATAAGTTAAATTTACATTTAACTGATTAAAACCAACAACATAGTATGATTTTCTTAGATAAATAAGGTATTTTTTTTTAGAAAAGTTATTGTTAATGATTCTTATTTAAGGATATTTTGCAAAATTCCTAATTGTCTTCGTTTGTGTTTTGAAAGTTCACGTTTTATAATTCCCTGTCGTTTATAAGATCAGACAGCTGCAGAGTTTATTATATTGTAATGTCTGACTATGCTAGCTTTCCTACGAATTAATTCCAACAAACTCCGGATGGAGTTTTTACTTACAGGATGCCCGCTGTGAAAAGCAACAGACCTGTCAATTTGTCCATGGGTCAAGTTTTAGACGTAAACTTAAAATCCCCTGTGGCTATTGCATCAATTTTACACCGTCTATCAGGTGTTATCGTATTTTTACTCGTACCGGTCCTTCTTTGGATTTTAGACAAATCTTTATCTTCACCTGAAGGTTTTGCGCAAGTTCAAGCTGTGTTTGATAGCTTTATTGTGCGTTTTGTCGTATGGGTATTTGTAGCCGGCTTAATTTATCACCT
The DNA here is from genome assembly GCF_013419715.1 of Acinetobacter sp. YH12063. Classification (NCBI taxonomy): domain Bacteria; kingdom Pseudomonadati; phylum Pseudomonadota; class Gammaproteobacteria; order Moraxellales; family Moraxellaceae; genus Acinetobacter; species Acinetobacter sp. YH12063. Next base: position 77,790 of record NZ_VOZO01000003.1, read on the forward strand.
TATCGGTGGTATCAAGCATCTATTTGCAGATCTTGGCGTTGCTGAAGAACTTCAAAGTGGTCGTATCGCAGCTACTATTTCATTGATCTTGTCTGCAATCGGTATTGTTGCAGCATTTGTATGGATTGTTCTCTAATGAAAAGTGCTACAGGTTTAACAGGATCAGGTTCGCGCGATTGGTTTATCCAACGTGTAAGTGCCGTTGTATTGGCTGTTTATACTATTGTTGTGCTGGGCTGGATCCTTTGCAATAGCGGATTCACTTTTGAGCAATGGTATGGCTTTATGATGACAACACCAATGAAGATTTTATCTTTATTGTCTGTCTTATCTCTTGTTGCGCATGCTTGGATTGGTATGTGGCAAGTATTCACTGACTATGTGACTACTCGTCAAATGGGTCCTTCAGCAAACGGTCTGCGTTTAGTGCTGACTTCTGCAGTGATTGTTGCAGTATTTGCATACGCGATCTGGGCGATCCAGATTTTTTGGGCAAATTGATAGGAAAATATCATGGGCGCTATAACCCCTAAAGAAGATTACACAAATATTCCACACCTAACTTTCGATGCGGTCATCGTTGGTGGTGGTGGTTCAGGTATGCGTGCTTCTTACCAACTTGCTCAAGCTGGTTTGAAAGTTGCTGTACTGACTAAAGTATTCCCAACTCGTTCACACACTGTTGCAGCGCAGGGTGGTATTGGTGCATCTCTTGGTAACATGCAAGAAGATAACTGGCACTACCACTTCTACGATACAGTTAAAGGTTCTGACTGGTTAGGTGACCAAGACGCAATTGAGTTTATGACTCGTGAAGCACCTCAAGTTGTATATGAGCTTGAACACCTAGGTATGCCATTTGACCGTAACGCTGACGGTACAATTTACCAACGTCCGTTTGGTGGTCATGCTGCGAACTATGGTGAAAAACCAGTTCCACGTGCATGTGCTGCTGCCGACCGTACAGGTCACGCTCTTCTTCATACGCTTTATCAAAGCAACGTGAAAATGGGTACTCAATTCTTCGTTGAATGGATCGCACTTGATTTGATCCGTAATGAAGAGGGTGATGTGCTTGGTGTGACAGCAATTGACCAAGAAACGGGTAAAATTGCAGTATTCCAAGGTAAAGCAACATTGTTCGCTACTGGTGGTGCTGGTCGAGTTTACCGTGCATCTACTAACGCTTATATCAACACTGGTGACGGTCTTGGTATGGCAGCTCGTGCAGGTATTCCATTACAAGATATGGAATTCTGGCAATTCCACCCAACAGGTGTTGCGGGCGCAGGCGTATTGTTGACAGAAGGTTGTCGTGGTGAAGGTGCGATCCTTCGTAACGATGCTGGTGAGCCGTTCATGGAACGTTATGCTCCGACACTTAAAGACTTGGCACCTCGTGACTTCGTATCACGCTCTATGGACCAAGAAATTAAAGAAGGTCGTGGCTGTGGTCCTAAGAAAGACTACATCTTGCTTGATATGACGCATCTTGGTGCTGAAACAATCATGAAACGTCTTCCATCTGTATTTGAGATTGGTAAGAAATTCGCGAACGTTGACATCACTAAAGAGCCAATTCCTGTAGTACCTACAATCCATTACCAAATGGGTGGTATTCCTACAAATATTCATGGTCAAGTGGTTGTTCCTGTATCTCGTGAAACTGAAGCTTTGGTTGCGAACTACAATAAAGAAACTGGTGTGTACTCACACAATGCGGGTGACCGTGATTTCACTAAACCAGTGAAAGGTTTCTATGCAATCGGTGAATGTTCATGTGTATCTGTACACGGTGCAAACCGTCTAGGTACAAACTCATTGCTTGACTTGGTTGTATTTGGTAAAGCTGCTGGTGAACATATTGTTGACTACGTAACTAAACACCACGGTGATGAATACGCTCCATTACCTACAACTGTTCTTGAAAACACTTTGAATCGTGTTCGTCATCTTGATGAATCTACTTCTGGTGAAAATGCTCAAGAAGTTGCAGATGCAATCCGTGACATCGTTCAAGACCACGCTGGTGTATTCCGTACATCTGCACTTCTTGAAGAAGGCGTGAAACAGATTCTTGCGATCGAACCACGTGTACGCAACATTCACTTGAAAGACAAATCTAAAGTATTTAACACAGCACGTGTTGAAGCTCTAGAAGTTGAAAACTTGTATGAAGTTGCAAAAGCGACACTGATTTCTGCAGCTGCACGTAAAGAATGTCGTGGTGCACATACAGTGGTAGATTTCGAATTACCACCTGATCATGCTGACTACCCATACGGCCGTCGTGATGATGAGTGGATGAAACACACTTTATGGTTCTCTGTAGATAACCGTCTTGAGTACAAACCAGTACGTTACAAGCCTTTATCTGTAGATGCTATTCCACCTAAACCACGTACATTCTAATTGGGAGAAGTAAGATGAGTAGAGGTACTCGTACATTTAATATCTACCGCTACGATCCTGATAAGGATGCAGCTCCGTACATGCAAACTTTTAAACTAGAGTTGACTGACAAGCACCGTATGTTGCTTGATGCGCTTCTAGCATTAAAAGTACAAGACGAATCATTAACATTCCGTCGTTCATGTCGTGAAGGTATTTGTGGTTCTGATGGTGTAAACATCAATGGTAAAAATGGTTTAGCGTGTCTTTGGAACCTAAACGACTTACCAGAAGTGATTACAATTCGTCCACTTCCAGGTCTTCCAGTAATTAAAGACTTGGTTGTAGATATGAATCAGTTCTACGATCAGTACAATAAAATCCATCCGTTCCTAATCAACAATCAGCCTGCGCCTCCTAAAGAGCGTTTGCAGTCTCCTGAAGAGCGTGAACACTTAGATGGTTTGTACGAATGTATTCTTTGTGCATGTTGTTCAACTTCATGCCCATCATTCTGGTGGAACCCAGACAAGTTCTTGGGTCCATCAGCATTGTTGAACGCATATCGCTTCATCATTGACTCTCGTGATACAGCAACTCAAGAGCGTTTGGCTCGTCTTGACGACCCATTCTCATTGTTCCGTTGTAAAGGTATCATGAACTGTGTATCTGTATGTCCTAAGGGTCTTAACCCAACTAAAGCAATCGGTCACATCCGTAATATGCTTTTAGATCTAGGTTAATAGATTTAGCAGTAAAAAGAAGCGCACCATTGGGTGCGCTTTTTTTTGTCATATATAAAAGTGATGATAGTGAAAGTTATTCACTGTCATTGCTGACTGCTTTAAATGGATTTAATAGAAACGTAGTGAATTAAAGGTATAAAGCGATAGATAAATGGTTATTTATTGATGAAACGCTCGTACAAGTCTGTCAAAAGGATTAGAAGATGTTATTATGTAACGTAGTAAAAAGAGAGAGGATAGGAATGTCAGCTCTCTTTTGTTTTTGTATATGAGATGAGGGAAAAATCGAACGTAGACTTTTGTCTTAATTGAAAGATCATTTTATATGTAGCACCATATCATAGATGAAAATACAAACAGTGTATTTCGCTAATTTATGAGAGGTATGTGTCAAAAAAATCAATTGAAAATGCTCGAACGTGTTAGCATTTAAAGCATCACTATATGTAAAAAATGACTTTGAATTAGGTACATTTTTTCTACAATTTAAGCGCTGTAGACGGTATATAAATGTTAATAAAGTCGCTTTAGAAAAGATAATGGTGCAAATTTTATTTTTTCTAAGACGATTTGCAAAAATTGCCCGATTTATGTCGGGTATTTCTCAATGAGTAATGATGCCGCTGAGGGCGTTATTGTTCATTAATCACATTGGGTAATCCTAATGTAGTGATAACGCCTCAAGGCTTAAGCCTAATGGGGACTAATGTCATATTACCAATTTGACATTACTAATCATGGGTTCGCTTAAAAAGCATCCTGAAATGTTTTGCAATAGGAAATGGGTCCACAAATGCAAGAAGTTGCTGACGCACTGCGTCTTGACACTGAACTTAGCGCTGACAGTGCAGCGTATATTGAAGAACTTTATGAGCAGTATCTAACGGCTCCAGACTCAGTAGAGGCTGATTGGCGTGAATACTTCGATAAATTCCCGAAAGGTGATCAACCACACAGCAATGTACGTGAGCAATTCCTATTATTAGGCCGTAATTCAAGCCGTGTTCAGCCAGTAGTGCAAAGTGCAGTAAGTTCTGAGCATGAACGCCGTCAAATCGGTGTATTACAGTTGATCGCTGCATACCGTAACCGTGGTCATCAAAACGCAAAATTAGATCCACTAGGTCTTGCAAAACGTGAAATCGTGCCTGATCTAGATCTTGCTGCGCACGGTCTAACTCAGTCTGACTTAGACACTGTATTTAATACAGGTAACCTTGCAATCGGTAAATCTGAAGCAACACTTGGTGAAATGGTTCAAGCAATGGAAGCAACTTATACTGCTTCGATTGGTGTTGAATACATGCACATTGTTGATACAAAAGAAAAACGTTGGATTCAACAACGCCTTGAAGGTACTCGTGGTCAATTTGGCTACACTGCAGACCAGAAAAAACATATCCTTGAACGTCTAACTGCAGCTGAAGGCCTAGAAAAATACCTTGGTAACAAATTCGTTGGTGCGAAACGTTTCGGTGTTGAAGGTGGTGAATCTTTCATTCCTATGGTGAATGAACTTATTCAACGTGCGGGTTCGGTAGGTTGTAAAGAAGTGGTTATCGGTATGCCTCACCGTGGCCGTTTAAACCTTCTTGTAAACATCATGGGTAAAAACCCAGCTGATCTATTTGGTGAGTTCGAAGGCAAATCTCTGCATAAAAAAGGCTCTGGTGACGTTAAATACCACCAAGGTTTCTCTTCAAACGTCATGACTCCGGGTGGCGAAGTTCACTTGGCATTAGCGTTTAACCCATCACACTTAGAAATCGTTGGACCTGTAGTAGAAGGTTCTGTACGCGCACGTCAAGTACGTCGTAAAGATATCGGTGGTGATGATGTATTACCAATCATCGTTCACGGTGATGCTGCATTTGCAGGTCAAGGTGTAAACCAAGAAACCTTCCAAATGTCACAAACTCGCGGTTATACCGTGGGTGGTACAGTTCATATCGTCGTGAACAACCAAGTTGGTTTCACAACGTCTGACCCACGTGATGCGCGTTCTACAGAATACTGTACTGACATCGCGAAAATGATCCAAGCACCGATCTTCCATGTGAACGGTGATGATCCTGAATCTGTATTATTTGTTTCTCAATTGGCACACGATTTCCGTCATACATTCCGTAAAGACGTTGTAATCGATATGTTCTGCTACCGTCGTCGTGGTCATAACGAAGCCGACGAGCCAGCTGCAACTCAGCCAATGATGTATCAAATCATCAATAAAAAAGCGACTACTCGTACGCTTTATGCTGACAAACTTGTACAAGAAGGCGTTCTTGATCGTGCTTCTGCTGATGCAATGGTTGAACAGTATCGTTCTGACCTTGAAGCAGGAAAACACGTTGCAAATGCGTTGGTACTTGAGCCAAATACAAAAATGTTTGTGGACTGGAAACCTTACCTAGGCCACGAATACACAGACAAATGGGATACGACTTTCCCAATCGAACGTCTAAAAGAGCTTGGTGCGAAAATGCGCGAGCTTCCTGAAGGCTTCGTGATGCAACGTCAGGTTGCTAAAGTGATTGATGACCGTCTGAAAATGCAGACTGGTGAAATGCCATTGAACTGGGGTGCTGCTGAAACATTAGCTTACGCGTCTCTTCTAGATGAAGGTTTCCTTGTTCGTTTAACAGGTGAAGACGTTGGTCGTGGTACATTCTCACACCGTCATGCAAAACTTCATAACCAAGTAGATGGTTCAACTTACATTCCATTATGTAACTTGAAAGAAAACCAACCGCGTACTGCAATTTATGACTCTTTATTGTCAGAAATGGCGGTTCTTGCATTCGAATACGGTTATGCAACAACTCTTCCAAAGAGCCTTGTCATTTGGGAAGCGCAATTTGGTGACTTCGCAAACTGTGCACAGGTTGTAATCGATCAGTTCATCGCGTCTGGCGAAACGAAGTGGGAACGTGTATGCGGTCTGACTATGCTTCTTCCACACGGCTTTGAAGGTCAAGGTCCTGAGCATTCATCAGCTCGTTTAGAGCGTTTCTTACAGCTATGTGCTGAAGAAAACATGCAAGTGATCACACCGACTACACCAGCGCAGATTTACCATGCGATGCGTCGTCAAGCACTTCGTCCAATCCGTAAACCAATGATCGTGACTTCACCGAAGTCTCTTCTTCGTCACAAACTTGCAACGTCTACTTTAGAAGAACTTGCAAATGGTTCATTCCAAACTGTGATCGACGAAATCGACAACATCAACAAGTCTGACGTAACTCGTCTAGTGCTTTGTGGTGGTAAGGTTTACTACGACTTACTTGAAAAACGTCGTGAAAAAGAATTGAACAACACAGCAATCGTTCGTATTGAACAATTGTATCCGTACCCAGAAGCACGTCTTGCTGAAGTTCTTGCACAATATCCAAACGTTAAAGAATTGGTTTGGGCTCAAGAAGAACCGAAGAACCAAGGTGCATGGTTATTCATCGCTCCGCGTCTATATGACGACGTGATGAAAGCGGGCAAACAAGTTCGTATTAGTTATGCAGGTCGTGAAGCTTCTGCTGCACCGGCTTGTGGTTCACCATATTTGCACGCAAAACAACAAGCTCAGCTCGTAAATGATGCTTTAGCTATCGTAGCTGAATAACAGGAGATTCTTAATAATGGCAACCGAAATTAAAGCACCGGTATTCCCAGAGTCAGTTGCTGACGGTACAGTTGCAACTTGGCACAAACAACCAGGTGAAGCAGTATCACGTGACGAAGTGATTTGTGATATTGAAACAGATAAAGTTGTTTTAGAAGTTGTAGCTCCTGCTGACGGTACGATTTCTGCAATCGTTAAAAACGAAGGCGATACAGTTTTATCGAACGAAGTGATTGCGACTTTTGAAGAAGGTGCTGCTTCTGGTGCTGCTCAAACTCAAGCTGTTCAATCAGAAGAGAAAGTAGAACAAGCTGCTGCGCAAACTCAAGCGGGTGCTGCTCCTGTTGTTGAACGTGCTCAACCTGTTGCTGATCAAGCTCCTGCAGTGCGTAAAGCATTGACTGAGTCTGGTATTGCTGCTGCTGACGTTGCTGGCACTGGCCGTGGCGGTCGCATCACTAAAGAAGATGTTGCAAACCACCAAGCTAAACCAGCTGCTCCTGCTGCTGCGCCATTAAGCGTTGCTGTTGGTGAACGTATCGAAAAACGTGTTCCTATGACTCGTCTTCGTAAGCGTGTTGCTGAACGTCTACTTGCTGCAACTCAAGAAACTGCAATGTTGACTACGTTCAACGAAGTAAACATGAAACCAATCATGGAAATGCGTGCGCAATACAAAGATGCTTTTGAAAAGCGTCATGGTGCACGTCTTGGCTTCATGTCATTCTTCGTTAAAGCGGCAACTGAAGCACTTAAACGCTACCCAGCTGTAAACGCTTCGATTGATGGCAATGACATCGTTTACCACGGTTTCTACGACATCGGTGTTGCTGTATCAAGCGACCGTGGTCTAGTGGTTCCAGTTCTTCGTGATACTGACCGCATGAACTATGCTGAAGTTGAAAACGGTATCCGTGCATACGCTGGTAAAGCGCGTGATGGTAAATTGGGTATCGAAGATATGACTGGCGGTACATTCACTATTACTAATGGTGGTACTTTCGGTTCATTGCTTTCTACACCGATCTTAAATACGCCACAAACTGCGATTTTGGGTATGCATAAAATCCAAGAACGTCCTATGGCTGTAAATGGTCAAGTCGAAATCTTGCCAATGATGTACTTAGCGCTTTCTTATGACCACCGTCTAATCGATGGTAAAGAAGCAGTAGGCTTCCTTGTAACAATCAAAGAATTGTTAGAAGAACCAGCTAAGCTAATCCTTGATCTTTAATACTTCAGAATAATGCAATGGGCTTTGAGCGATCCTCTAAGCCCATTTTTGGAGATACACATGTCTCAATTTGATTTAGTTGTTATTGGTGGCGGTCCTGGTGGTTATGAAGCTGCTATCCGCGCTGCTCAATTAGGCTTTAAAGTAGCTTGTATTGAAAAACGTATTCATAAAGGTAAACCATCTTTAGGTGGTACTTGCTTAAACGTGGGTTGTATCCCATCTAAAGCATTACTTGATTCATCTCACCGTTATGAAGATACCGTTCATCACTTAGATGACCACGGTATTACAACAGGTGAAGTGAAATTTGATCTTGCAAAATTACTTGATCGTAAAGACAAAATTGTTAACCAATTAACAATGGGTATTGATGGCCTACTTAAAGGCAATGGTATCGAATGGTTAAAAGGTACAGGTAAATTACTTGCAGGTAAGAAAGTTGAGTTTGTATCTCACGAAGGTGAAACTCAAATTTTAGAACCTAAATATGTAATTCTTGCATCGGGTTCTGTGCCAGTAAATATTCCAGTTGCTCCTGTAGATCAAGACATTATTGTTGACTCTACTGGCGCGCTTGAGTTCCCAGAAGTGCCTAAACGTCTTGGCGTAATCGGCGCGGGTGTCATTGGTCTTGAACTTGGTTCAGTATGGCGTCGTCTTGGTTCTGAAGTTGTTGTATTTGAAGCAATGGATGCATTCTTGCCAATGGCTGATAAAGCTTTGGCAAAAGACTACCAAAAAGTATTGACTAAACAAGGCCTTGATATCCGTGTTGGCGCTAAAGTTGCTGGTACAGAAGTCAATGGCCGTGAAGTTACTGTTAAGTACACGCAAGGTGGCGAAGACAAAACTCAAACTTTCGATAAATTGATCGTTTGTGTGGGCCGTAAAGCATATGCAGAAGGTTTATTGGCTGAAGATTCAGGCATTAAACTTACTGAACGCGGTCTAGTTGAAGTAAACGATTGGTGTGCAACTTCGGTTGAAGGCGTATACGCAATTGGTGACTTGGTACGTGGTCCAATGCTTGCACATAAAGCAATGGAAGAAGGCGTAATGGCTGTTGAACGTATGCACGGTCACGCAGCTCAAGTGAACTACGACACAATCATCTCTGTCATCTACACACACCCAGAAGCGGCGTGGGTTGGTTTAACAGAAGAGCAAGCGAAAGAAAAAGGCCATGAAGTGAAGACTGGTCAATTTGGCTTTGCTGCGAATGGTCGTGCAATGGCTGCTGGTGAAAACGCAGGCTTTGTTAAGTTTGTTGCTGATGCAAAAACGGATCGTCTACTTGGTATGCATGTCATTGGACCTGCAGCGTCTGATATCGTACACCAAGGTATGATTGCACTTGAGTTTGTATCAAGTGTTGAAGACCTTCAGTTAATGACTTTCGGTCACCCGACATTCTCTGAAGTCGTTCACGAAGCTGCACTTGCAGTCGATGGACGTGCAATTCACGCGATTCAGCGTAAACGTAAATAAGATGTAAAAAGAGCGGCTTAGGCCGCTCTTTTTTGTTTCAGATGGTTGTTTTAATTTGAATAATCATCTAAAAATAAAGATAAGAAGTATTTTAAGATTTAAAAAGGTTAAAGCTGCTTTGACGGATGTCTGGGCTTTAATGGGTCATAACAAAGCGAAAAAAGAGTAAAAGGTTGTTCAATGAATCTACACGAATATCAAGCTAAAGCGTTATTAAAAAAATATGGTATGCCAGTCCAAGAAGGCGTATTTGTAACTACCGCAGAAGAAGCAGTCAAAGCTTTTGAGCAACTGGGTGGTAAGTTTGCGGTACTCAAAGCCCAAGTGCATGCAGGTGGTCGTGGTAAAGCAGGCGGCGTTAAAGTCGTAAAATCTGCGCAAGAAGCCACTGATTATGTGAATCAAATGGTCGGTTCACGCTTAGTCACTTATCAAACAGATGCATTAGGGCAGCCTGTCAGCGGTATTTTGGTATCTGAAGATGTCTATCCTGTAGAGCGTGAATTGTACCTAGGCGCTGTAGTTGACCGTTCTAGCCGCCGTGTGACCTTTATGGCTTCGACTGAAGGCGGTGTGGAAATTGAGAAAGTTGCAGAAGAAACCCCTGAAAAAATTATTAAAGTTGAAGTAGATCCTTTAGTCGGGTTATTGCCATTCCAAGCGCGTGAAGTGGCATTTGCTTTAAACCTAAAAGATGGTCAAGTGAATCAATTTGTCAAAATCATGTCTGCGGCTTATCAAGCATTCATTGAAAATGACTTTGCCTTATTTGAAATTAACCCGTTATCCGTACGTGAAAATGGCGAGATTTTATGTGTGGATGCAAAAATTGGCATCGACTCAAATGCCTTATACCGTTTACCTGAAATCGCAGCGTTACGTGATAAATCGCAAGAAAATGAGCGTGAGCTGAAAGCCTCTGAGTTTGATCTGAACTATGTTGCCTTAGAAGGCAATATTGGCTGTATGGTGAATGGCGCAGGCCTTGCCATGGCAACCATGGACATCATTAAGCTGTATGGCGGTCAGCCTGCAAACTTCCTGGATGTCGGCGGCGGCGCGACCAAAGAACGCGTAATTGAAGCCTTTAAAATCATTTTGGCCGATAGCTCTGTACAAGGGGTTTTAATCAACATTTTTGGCGGGATTGTACGGTGTGACATGATTGCTGAAGCAATTATTGCAGCGGTTCAAGAAGTAAATGTGACTGTACCTGTGGTTGTCCGTTTAGAAGGGAACAATGCAGAGTTGGGCGCAAAATTACTTGATGAATCAGGTTTGAAATTGATTTCTGCAAATGGCTTGGCTGATGCTGCAGAAAAAATTGTTGCTGCGGTAAAAGGCTAAGGGAGTAGAGATCATGAGCGTATTAGTTAATAAAGACACTAAAGTATTGGTACAAGGTTTTACCGGTAAAAACGGCACATTTCATTCAGAACAATCTATTGCTTACGGCACAAAAGTGGTCGGTGGTGTGACGCCGGGTAAAGGCGGCACACAACATTTGAATCTGCCCGTATTTAATACCATGAAAGAAGCAGTGCGTGAAACGGGTGCAACGGCAACCTCGATTTATGTACCTGCACCATTTGTCCTAGATTCAATTATTGAATCGATTGATTCAGGTGTTGAGCTGATCGTTGTGATTACGGAAGGTGTACCGACACTTGATATGCTAAAAGCGAAACGTTACCTAGAAACCTATGGTAACAATGCACGTCTAATTGGTCCGAACTGTCCAGGGATTATTACCCCAGGTGAATGTAAGATCGGTATTATGCCGGGGCATATTCATCAACCAGGTAAAATCGGCATTATCTCGCGTTCAGGGACATTAACCTATGAAGCTGTAGCGCAAACTACGAAGTTGGGTCTAGGTCAGTCGACTTGTATCGGTATTGGGGGAGATCCAATTCCGGGCATGAACCAAATTGATTGCTTAAAGCTGTTCCAAGATGACCCTCAAACTGAAGCGATCATCATGATTGGTGAGATTGGTGGTACAGCGGAAGAAGAAGCAGCTGAATATATTCAGTCGAATGTAACAAAGCCTGTTGTCGGTTATATCGCGGGTGTGACTGCACCTAAAGGCAAACGTATGGGACATGCAGGGGCAATCATTTCGGGCGGTAAAGGCACAGCAGAAGAGAAATTCGCTGCCTTTGAAAAAGCTGGTATGGCTTATACCCGTAGTCCTGCTGAATTAGGTTCGACCATGTACGAAGTGCTGAAAGGCAAAGGTTTGGTTTAATCGCCATACTTAAACATCAAAAGAGAATCTTCGGATTCTCTTTTTTTTTACGCAAAAAAAAAGCGTATTTCAGCCGCTATGCAAAAGCCATAAGGGCATGGCTATGTGTTCTGCTTTGGGGTGCAGTGACGCTGCATAAACGGATGGAATATTGGTTGTTCAATAACTATGAAATGTAAAGAACACATAATAATCCGAATATGTGATGATTGCGGGGATGGTCATAGGTTTATGATTTTTAAAAATAATTTCGTATAGCGTGCAGTATATTGATTTTAGGGAAAATAACTAATTTAATTGAGATTTTTAATGGATCTTTATCATCAAAGAGCTGTTTTACTTGGATGAAGCCTAACATTTTTAATAGAAATTATTTTATATGTATTTTTCTCAAGCCTTATACAAAGGATGGTAGATCAGGAATATGAGAATGGGAGCTTTAAAATTGGTGAAATTTGCTATCTCAGTGATGAAATCTTTTTAAGAATATCTACAGGAGCATATACATCTATAGCCAGCTATTATTTTTTAGTTGGTGGTTTGAAGTGCAAAAACCTTGTTAGGCTCTATTTCCCATTTAATAAGCAATTTCCAAGTTTTATAAAAACAATAGATAGAACAAAATGTTATCGAGCTGAATATATAGAAGCAAATATCTTATTCTGTAAGATGAGAAGGATATATCAATTAATTGATTTTAAATATTTTGTTTCATAATTTTATGCTGTTTGCTCTATAGCTTCTAAATGGGTATTTCTATGAAATACGCCATTTGTTTATTGATTTAACATCAGGCTGTGATGCGAAATATAAATGTTAGAAACCATTAAAAGCGCTCTGATAAGACAGAAAATGTTGTTCATTTCTTTGGGAGATTGTATGCCCATAAGTACAAGTATCTAAGCCATAAAAAAAGCAGTGCGGACACTGCTTTTTTAATTCATTTAGAATGTGTTGCTCAAGCAATCACTTCTGAATAAAGAGATTTGATGGAGCCCTATCTCAATCAAAAACTTAGTTTTTGCTGGTTTTTAAGCTCTGAGTTAAACCGTTAATATCGCCACCTTGGATACCAAGCTCACTCATCAAGCTATCAATCAGTGGGGCCTGGCTGCGGTAGCGTAAGGCACTATTCACCACTTGGTCTGATAAGGCAACATTGCCGCTGCCTTCGTGGTGAGCATCACCTTGGCAAGAACCTGCATGACCACCATTTAGGCCATTCACTTGCAAAATCTTAATGTCATCAATGTTTTCCATTGGTTTCACACTTTCGCGAATGATTTCAGGTAAGTATTTCAGCATCGCTAAACGAATTTGCATTTCAACCTGTTCAGATGACAATACGTTGTTTGCTTCGTTCACTGCACGTGTACCTTCAGCATCAACTTGGTATTGTTTTTCCATCGCCTGAGCCAAGAGAACTTTTGCGTCAGCTTCACCTTTGGCTTTTAAGCGAACTTTTTCAGCTTCGGCTTCAGCTGCAATACGGATAGCTTCTGCATCATCTGCTGCTGCTTGTTTACCTGCTTCTGCCGCGACAGTAATGGCAATCGCATCTTTCTCCGCTTTTTCTTTCGCAGAGACCAATTCAACAGCTTTTTGACGTTCAGCTTGTTGGATTTGACGAACGGTAATGACTTCTTCTTCGGCTTTTACCGCTTGAGCACGGGCTTGATCGGCATGCGCTTTAGCTTCAGATTCAGCACGAGATTTTTCTGCAATAGCAATGGCACGGTCTTGCTCAGCCAATTCAATGGTTTTCTTTTGTTCCACTTGGGCTTGCTGAATAATTTGTGACTTTTGAATATTTTGATTTTCAACGTCACGTGCAGCAGTAATACGCTTTAAGTCAACTTCACGTTCAGCAGCAATACGCGCTTCTTCGGCTTCACGTTTTTTAGCAGCTTCTTGTGATGCAATTTCTGCAAGCTGTTCTGCACGACGGATTGAAATTTCACGTTCTTGTTGCAGTTTTGCATATTCTTCTTCACGCAAAATTTGTAGACGTGCTTGTTCTGCTTCTAAGTTCTTGGTCTTAATCGCAAGATCTGCATCTTGTTCAATCGCATTACGTTTACGACGACGGTCTTCAATGGTTTCCGTCAGTTTAGTTAAACCTTCAGCATCGAACGCATTTTGTGGGTTGAAGTATTTAAAGCCAGTTTGGTCTAAGCCAGTTAATGAAACGGTTTCAAGTTCCAAACCGTTTTTATGTAAATCTTCAGACACCACTTGCTGAACTTTTTGAACGAAGTCGACACGTTTTTCATGCAACTCTTCCATCGCCATTTCTGCGGCAACTGCACGTAGAGAGTCAACAAATTTACCTTCAACCAAATTTTTAAGCTCATTTGGTGACATGGTCTTTTGACCTAGCGTTTGTGCTGCAGTAGCAATCGAATCTGCGGTTGGTTTAACACGGACATAGAACTCAGCCATCACATCGACACGCATACGGTCACGTGTAATCAGCGCTTGGTCATCTGCACGGCGTACTTCAAGACGTAGGGTGTTCATATTGACAGGGATAATTTCATGCAGCACAGGAAGCACAATAGCACCGCCACCTAAAATCACTTTTTCACCGCCGAAGCCTGTACGCACAAATGAAATTTCTTTACTTGAGCGACGATAAAGTCGAGCAATAATAAAACCAATAAAAATAAGTGCGGCAAAAATTATCCCGACTGAAACAAGGATACCGCTTGGAATAATGTCTAACATGGACGTTTATCTCTTTTGTTGTAGTTCAAGTTAACCCTCTAAAGTGCTAACAAGTTTGGTTTAAAAATCAGTATTTTGTTGACTCATCATGACTTCGAGATTTGCTGAACGTATGACGCGTTAAATGTATTTATATGTTGTTTGAAGAACTGATCGAGCATCAATTCATTCAAAATTTAGAGCATGGTGGCTTGAAAGCCTACATTTGTTTTTTGGGTTAAAACCACTGATTGACCTTGGCTGAAAATTTCATCTTGTTCAGGTTCAACCAAAATATAATGGGTCAATCCGTGTTGATCTTTGACTTTGGCTTGAGCAGGAGACTGTGGTCGTGCATCACCCAAAATGATCGTGGCCGTTCTACCGATCAATTCATCACTATAAATGGCGGTTGTTTCATCTTGCGGTAAAATACGGGCAATGAGCATTGCGCTAAAACGTACGAAGGGCATGCACAGAAAAATACAGGCTGGTGCAATAATCCATGCACTGAACATCATACTGGTCATTTGGTTAACGATGGCTTGAATAGCAAAGCCCAACAAACTATAGACACATAAGAAAATGATGAGCCATACAAACAGCGGAATACGACCTAAATACAACCAATCGAGCACACGTGTCACGATACCTGCATCGGCATCTACACCTAGCTCTGCATTATGACCAACATCCTCAGGTAGGAATTGATCTAAGAAGCCTTGAGAACCACCCCCTAAAATTGTTAACACAATCTCAAAAAGTCCAAACAAGAACATTAAGCAGAGACTGATGCTAAACACGATATTAGACGGGTGAGTAAACAATTCCCACATTATATTTATCTCTATATTTATGCTTATAAAAAATCAAAAAAAATAATTCTGGCCGAATTTTTTTCAGTAAATAAAATAACATTATCTGTCGAAATTGTGTAAAAAAATTACAGATCAGATTAACAAAAAGTCGGCTTTTATGTGAGCTATTACTAAGTTTTTCTTTAAAAATAGGTGATCAATTAAGTCGGGATTATCTAAATCTAAAGTTAATAGTATTTCTGCTTTACCCATTTAAGATTTAAGTCATTGGGATCAATCAAATTTTCAGTCTAATTGCAGATATATAAGTGGTCGTGCTTAACGGAGAGAAATGGCTTGTTAAAAGGCACAGAAAACAATGTTAGGAAATGTAAATTTATAACCGTCACGGCAGTGCTGAGAGCTTTACCGTGACTTTCGATGTCATATGGAGATTTGAACTGGTGTTCAATAGAGCTATTTTTAGGTGGCTTTAACCGTTTTTATAACAATGAAGTTTGAATGCGTACTTTCATATCTAAAGCCGCTTGAACAATAAAAGTTTTCATCCACTTCACTTGTTCGCCCATCGGATTGGTTTTAATCGCAGTGTCTAAAAAGTCCATGCTTTCAAGTTGAAACAATTGCTTTTCGATCTCTTCTTCTAACTGGGTGCTATTGGCTGCGAGCGGGAAATGGATTAAGTGAAATGCTTTGGGAAAATTATAAAAAGCATAGAGCAGATTAAATGCACGTTGATCGGCCTTTAAATTGCCAGCGCCAATTTCGTAGCCGCGATCTTGGTTACTGTGAGTCACCCCAATCAAAAATTCGAGTTTATTGTCCAAAAGTCGTAGGCCGAACTGAAGACCAATTTGGTCAGCACTCAGCTCATGCTGAATAAAGTTATTCAATGGGCTGCCGTCATCATTCAAGGCTTCTTGGAGCACGAGCATGTGTGAAGAATGCTGATAAATATAGCCAGCAAGACCTGCGGCTTCAATCAGCGACTTTAAGGTTTCAAGCGTATAGTGACTATATGGCATATCAATAACTATTGGAGAGTGATATAGCTACTTTAGGTAATTTGAGCGAGTTTGAATACCGATTGTTTAGAGGATTTAGCGATTAGTTAATTGATAAAAAATTGCGTAAAATTACGGATCTCGGACTAGAATAATAATGAAATTGATAAGTCTATCGTATTAAATTAATTAAAATTGATAAGCAGTATCAGACAATTTGTATATGACGAATAAGAATATCAATATCACAAAACAAGCAATCGTTATGAAAGCTTAATCACTATAATGTATATATATCTTTAAAAGTGTAATAAGTACACATATTCTAAGCTGGTGTTGTCCATGTCATTAAATGAGGAAAGACTTACTCATCTTAAACAGCTTGAAGCTGAGAGTATTCACATCATTCGCGAAGTTGCTGCCGAGTTTGAAAATCCGGTTATGCTTTATTCAATCGGTAAAGATTCAGCAGTCATGCTGCATTTAGCACTGAAAGCGTTTTATCCTGCAAAACTTCCATTCCCGCTACTTCATGTAGATACCGGCTGGAAATTCAAAGACATGATCAAGTTCCGTGACAACATGGCCAAAGAACATGGCTTTGATCTGATCGTGCATCAGAACAAAGAAGGTCGTGATGCGGGCGTAAACCCATTCGACTATGGTAGCTCTAAATATACTGACATTATGAAAACCCAAGGCTTGAAACAGGCACTGGATAAATATCAGTTTGATGCTGCTTTCGGTGGTGCACGTCGTGACGAAGAAAAATCACGTGCCAAAGAACGTGTTTATTCATTCCGTGATTCTAAACACCGTTGGGATCCGAAAAACCAGCGTCCAGAACTTTGGAACCTTTACAATGGTAAAGTGAACAAAGGCGAAAGTATTCGTGTATTCCCGCTGTCTAACTGGACTGAGCTGGACATCTGGCAATATATCTACCTAGAAAATATCAAACTTGTTCCATTGTACTTAGCTGCTGAACGTCCAGTCGTTGAGCGTAATGGTACACTGATCATGGTTGATGATGAGCGTATGCGCCTGAATCCAGGCGAAGTGCCACAAATGAAATCGGTTCGTTTCCGTACTTTAGGTTGTTACCCATTAACGGGTGCGGTTGAATCAACTGCAACAACTTTACCGGAAATTATCCAGGAAATGCTTTTAGCGACCACATCTGAACGTCAAGGCCGTATGATCGATCATGACGAAGCAGGTTCGATGGAAAAGAAAAAGCAGGAAGGTTACTTCTAAGAATCTTAAGAAATCTCCTCCTAAGAATCTCCTTGCGCAGCAGTGCTGCTCACCCTCTTTACCAAAGAGGGGCTTAAAAAAGCGGAGGAAAGTCCTCCTTTAGTAAAGGAGGATTTAGGTGGATTTGAAGATTAGAAACGATTTCAACGTATTTGTGGAGCTATGAGCGATGTCTCACCAATCAGAACTTATTAGCCAAGATATTTTGGCTTATTTGAAACAGCACGAAAATAAAGACTTATTGCGTTTCCTGACTTGCGGTAATGTGGATGATGGTAAATCAACCCTGATCGGCCGTCTGCTTTATGATTCAAAACTGATTTATGAAGATCAGCTGCAAGCCGTGACTCGTGACTCTAAAAAAGTGGGTACTACTGGCGATGCACCTGACTTGGCGCTTCTTGTAGATGGTCTGCAAGCTGAACGTGAGCAAGGTATTACGATTGACGTGGCTTACCGTTATTTCTCTACTGAAAAACGTAAGTTCATCATTGCCGACACCCCAGGGCACGAACAGTACACTCGTAACATGGCAACTGGTGCGTCTACTGCGGATCTTGCAATTATCCTGATCGATGCGCGTTACGGTGTTCAGACTCAAACACGTCGTCACTCATTTATTGCGAGCCTTCTAGGTATTCGTAATATTGTGGTTGCAGTGAACAAAATGGACTTGGTTGAATTCTCTGAAGCACGCTTCAATGAAATTCAGGCTGAGTACAACAAGTTCGTGGATCAGCTGAGCGATCGTAAACCTGAAAATATTGTATTCACGCCAATTTCTGCATTGAACGGTGATAATGTTGTAAACAAATCACCAAATACGCCGTGGTACCAAGGTCAGACCTTAATGGAGACTTTGGAAACTGTAGAAATTACACGTAATACCAGCAAAGACGAATTCCGTTTCCCAGTTCAGTACGTTAACCGTCCTAACCTCGACTTCCGTGGTTTCTGCGGTACCATCGCACTGGGTGAAGTGAAAGTTGGCGATGAAATTGTTGCGCTGCCATCTGGCAAGAAATCAACAGTAAAAGAAATCGTGACTTTTGACGGTAATCTGGATCATGCTGTAGCTGGTCAAGCTGTTACTTTAACACTGAACGATGAAATTGATATTTCACGTGGTAACGTGTTGGTGAAAGCTGGCGAACAACCACTGATTTCACGTTCTGCACGTGCGTCTGTAGTGTGGATGAACGATCAGCCGCTAGTCGTTGGTAAACTTTATAACGTGAAGTTTGGTACGCAAACTATTCCTGCGAAAGTTGCGAAAATTAACTACCGTACCAATGTGAACACATTGGAAAAATTACAAGTAGAGCAGCTGGATCTGAATGCGATTGCTGATGTCACTATCGAATTTGATGCGCCAGTGGTATTCGACCGTTATCAAGACAGCCGTTACACAGGTTCATTCATCTTCATCGACCGTCTAAGCAACGTGACTGTTGGTGCGGGTATGGTTGAAGCTGCAGTGGAATGGACTGCACACAATGAACCTGTAACTGCTGAAGCACGTGCTGCACGTTTAGGTCAAAAACCTGCTGCGGTCACTGTAACTGCGAAAGCACTGGAAAATGCTCAAGCACTTGAAAGCCTGTTGATTCAGCAAGGTATAGTTGCAATTGCGAAAGCGGGTCTGACTGCTGAACAGGTTGCACTTGTTCGTGAAACTGGTGTGGTAGTGATTACTGACCTTGCAGAAGGTACAGATGTGACTTACACAGCCGATGCAGTTGAAGAACTGGCTGAGAAAATTGTGGAATTGGTTCGTCTATAAGACTGGACTGATTTTAAGAAAAACCCGCTGTAAGGCGGGTTTTCCTTTATAAAAAAGGATATAAATTGAATAATTTAAGTTGATTTTATTTTAAGAATCCCAATAAAAAGAAATAGAAAAAATTCATGGATGATTTGATGACAGTACCACTTAACCCAGATTTATATCATATTGCGCACATTGATAAACTTTCGTCGATAATATCACATGGATTATTGTCAGATAGTATTGTGTCTCAAAATCAGTTTGGTGGTACGGTAATTGGTCTAAGTCATATAAAGCAAAGGCGTTTAACAGAGCTAACTCTAAGTTGTTATCCTAATTTATATGTGGGGCAATGTGTTCCATTCTATTTTTGTCCCAGATCAGTAATGCTGTATATGATCAATCAGGGTAATTCAGATTTAACCTACGATGGAGGGCAGACTAATATCATTCATTTGCGTTTTGATATGCATGAATGTGTTCAATGGGCAATAGCTAATAGAAGGCGTTGGGTTTTTACCTCTACTAATGCTGGTTCTAGATTCTTTGAAGATTACAATAATTTAAGTGACCTAAGTTTATTGGATTGGAGTGCTATTTCTAGTCGATATTGGAGTAGCTGTAGAGATCAAAAACAAGCGGAATTTTTGATTGAGAATTCAATTCCATGGAATTTAGTTAGAGAAATAGGTGTTTATAATCAAGCTATGTTGAATCGCGTTAACGCTTTATTAGTTGGTCAAACTCATAAGCCACATGTTAGAATCCAACAAGATTGGTACTATTGAGATTTCGTTATGATTACATTTACTCATGGCGACATATTAAAAGCTGATGTGGAAGCTATTGTTAATACAGTTAATTGTGTTGGTGTAATGGGTAGAGGCATTGCTCTTCAATTTAAGAAAGCATGGCCAGATAACTTTAAACACTATGCAGTAGCTTGCAAACGAAATGAAGTAGTACCAGGAAAAATGTTCATTTATGAAACATTAGGGCTGACTAATCCTAAATATATTATTAATTTCCCGACAAAAAGACATTGGAAGGGTGCAAGTCGTATTGAAGATATTGAATCCGGCTTGCAGAGTTTAGTTTTAGAGATTAAAGATAAAAAAATAAGGTCTATAGCAATTCCTCCTTTAGGAGCAGGTTTGGGGGGATTGGATTGGAAAATTGTCAAAGAAAGAAT
Source organism: Acinetobacter sp. YH12063 (assembly GCF_013419715.1). Classification (NCBI taxonomy): domain Bacteria; kingdom Pseudomonadati; phylum Pseudomonadota; class Gammaproteobacteria; order Moraxellales; family Moraxellaceae; genus Acinetobacter; species Acinetobacter sp. YH12063. Next base: position 98,264 of record NZ_VOZO01000003.1, read on the forward strand.
TGTTCACTATTTAGATGGATTATCAGATATTGATATTTTGATATACGAGCCATTAAATTCAAATATAAAAATTGAGAAAGTAATCAATAAACAAGTGCCAAATATGACTCCAGGTCGTGCAATTTTAATTGAATTAATGCAAAGATATTTAAAAGGTCTACTGGATCCATTTGTTTCTTTGTTGGAAGTACAAAAACTTTTATATTTTATGCAGGAAGCAGGAGAACCCTTGCGCTTGAATTATAAAAAAGCTCTTTATGGACCTTATGCTGATAATTTAAGACATGTATTAAATGTAATGGAAGGGCATTATATTCAGGGATATGATGATGGTGGAGATGATCCATCTAAAGCTCTCAGTTTAGTTCCTGGTGCTGTTGAAGAAGCTCGAGAATATCTTAGGAATTATCCTGAAACATTACAGCGTTTTGAAAAAGTTACAGATATAGTTGATGGTTTTGAAAGTAGATTTGGTCTGGAGTTACTTGCCTCTGTGCATTGGGTAGCTAAATATGAAGGCTCCAAAGATAGAGAGGAATTAGTAAATAAAATTCATAATTGGAATATAAATAAAAAGAAATTTACTCCACGCCAGATAGATATTGCATATAAGAATTTACAGGATAATTTTGTATTTTCTTAATTTTAAGAACCACTGGAAAGTGGTTTTTTATTTTATAAAATTATTATAAGATATATCTTAATTAAATTTAAGATATATCTTTTGTATGTCTAGAACTTCTGATTCTGCATTAAAAGAAGAGCGAAAAAACTCTCCAAAACCTCGTAGACGGCTCTTTGAAGCAGGTGAAATGAAACTGCTCGTGCTGCATTTTATTGCTCAAGCGCCCAAGTTTAGCTATGACATTATTAAAGATGTAGCTGCGCTGGTTGGAGGTAACTATAAGCCGAGTACAGGTACGATCTGCCCAACAATTAACTATCTTGAAGAACAGCAATATACCCAAGTGATCATGAGTGTGGATGAACGTAAGCAATATCACATTACTGATAAAGGTCGTGAGCATCTGAAAGATAATCAGGAAACTCTACAAAGAGTTCTTAGCCGTTTTGAAACCCGTCGCCGCATTCAAGAAGATGAGCGCTATATCGATATCCATAATTCAATGGAAAGCCTGAAAGCTTCACTACGATTCAAACTGCAAAATGAACTTCGTCCAGAGCAGATCAGTGATATTGCTGCCCAGATTGAACAGGCTGCAATTAATATCCGTCAACTGTAGGAGCAGGACATGAAACAACATCTCTATGAAGTGACTCTTCAACATCTGGCTGATGCCCAAGGTAATCCATCAACCTATACTGAGGAGCTACAGTTTCAGGTGGGTAATCACGATGACATCTTTAAAATACTGGAAAAACTTCAAGCCAGTCAGTTGCTGGATGAGGAAAGCACCAAAGCATTTACTGTTGGTTTAAAACTGTTTAGTGAAGTTATGCTGGAAAATAAAGAGTTGCCACTCTTCAAGGAATTCCTGCCGCAATTTGCCCAGTTTATGAAATCCCTGAAACAGACAGTGAAAGCCCAAAGTGAAGAAAATTAAGTATTCTAAAGGTCATTTATGAAAAACAATCTCCCCAAATTTCACCCAAAACATCTGAACTGGTTAATGCCCTTAATCCTTTCTGGCATTATGAGTGGTGCAATTTCCTGCTTTAACATGCTGCTGAATAAAGGCTGGAGCGATGCGTTTATCTCGCTATGGTTACATGCTTGGGGACTGTCATGGCTGGTAGCATTTCCATTGATTCTGCTTGTCTTGCCACTGGTACGTAAATTCCTGATGCAGTTTGTGCAGATGCCAGATCAATCTGCTAAATAAAAGATTGATCCGCTTGAATCAGTCGGAATCGGATGACTTATTCAGAACTTGAGACAAAATAGATTTCATTTCAGACAAGCTTTTCACACCCGCAATACGATGAATAATCTGGCTATTTTTAAAGATTAGAGTGGAAGGCAAGCCATAGACATTATAGCGTAAGGTCAGAATCGGTGATTGATCGACATTGATTTTACCGAACTTAATTTCTGGATCATGCCCAGCATATTGTGTTGCCAGTTCCTCAAAAACTGAAAAATTCTGTACGCAGGGCTTGCACCAGTCAGCATAGAAACGGATCACAGCAAAGCCTTCAAACCATTCGAAGTCACTGTAATTATCTTCATTGTAGGGGATGACTGCTGACATGAATTTGCTCTCATCATTTCAAAATTAAGATTTAAACTAGCTCATAGTGAGTTCAGCCTGACCGGTATTTTCATCAACTCCCTGAGTGATCATCTTAAAACCCTGCTTTTGGTAAAAATGAACTGCTGATGTATTTGCAGCATAGACATTTAAATGTAGCTGATTACATTGCTGTTTTAAGAAATCAACCAAACGGCGGCCATAGCCAGCACCTTGCTGCTCAGGATCAATGAAAAGTGCAGCTAATATATTTTCCGATTTTAATAACGAAACAAAGCCAAGCACCGTATGATTTTCTTTAAGGACATAGTTTTCTGCTAAGGGCAAATATACTTCTCGCATTGGAAGCAGCTGATTTTCCCAATAACTAGCAGGAATAAAATCATGTGCCTTTAAAGAAGCCTGGAACCAGATTTCAAGAATAGCGTCGATATCCTCGGTTTTCGCTTTTGTAATTATTATCATTGGTGGTCTTATATCAATTTACTAAATAGGCAGCTGATTATACATAAGTCCATGCTGCTTCAAACCATAGCATTTCTATGTTCAAATAAGTTCGAAAAATATGAAACGTGAATATTAGGGAAAGAATCCATGACGCAACACAGCATGCAACAAGTCACCATTACAGAACCGGGTGGTGTAGAGAAACTCGCTTATGAAACCGTTGCCATCCCTGAACCTAAAGCAGACGAAGTGCTGGTCAAGGTGCATGCTTTCGGGATTAACCGTCCGGATATCTTGCAGCGTCAGGGCTTGTATCCAATGCCTAAGGGCGTGACTCCTGTACCGGGTCTGGAAGTTGCCGGTGAAGTTGTTGCAGTCGGGAGTGAAGTAAGCCAGTTTAAAGTAGGTGACAAAGTCTGTGGTCTGACCAATGGCGGTGGTTATGCAGAATATTGCGTCGTGCCTGAAAGCCAGACTTTAAACATTCCTGAAGGTGTGAGTTTTGTACAGGCTGCGGCGATTCCGGAAACCTTTTTCACTGTTTGGGCAAATGTGTTCCAGATGGGTAAGGCTAAGGCAGGAGAGACTGTACTGATTCATGGCGGAACTAGCGGAATCGGAACCACGGCCTTAATGCTGTGCAAATCATTAGGCATCAAAACCTTTGCGACAGCAGGTAGTGATGAAAAAATCCAGGCGATTTCACATCTGACCACAGGAATCAATTACAAGACCCAGGACTTTGAGCAGGTCATCAATGAAGCTACGGATAATGCCGGTGTAGATGTGATTCTGGATATGGTGGGTGCGCCGTACCTAGAGAAAAATCTGAATCTGCTGCGTCGTGATGGTCGTCTGGTGTATATCGCATTCTTGGGCGGTGCTAAGGCTAAGGAGGTAAAATTGGGTCAAATCATGATGAAACGTTTGACCATTACTGGTTCTACCATGCGTGCACGCAATACGGCTGAGAAAGCTGAAATTGCCCAGGGCCTGAAAGAGCATGTGGCACCACTCTGGGCAACAGGTGAATGTTTACCGATGATCTATAAAACCTTCAAGTTTGACCAGATTCAGGATGCGCATGCAGCGATGGATACAGGTGAACATATCGGTAAGATTGTGGTGGAAATCATCTAATTATTCTTGTGATAGAAATACTAAAAGCCAACTTTTGTTGGCTTTTATTTTGCATAAAAAACGATAAATAATTTAAATTAATTGCTTGAAATAGGAGTATAAATTTTAAAAAACGGTAAAAAGTGTCGATTGTTCGACACAACCTGTCAAAACTGAGGAGTAAATTAGCGCTTAAATATAATCTGACTAAATTGTTTGGTATTTGATGAAATGTCACGTATTAAAAGGAAGTATATTATGAAGATAGTGTCGGCCCCTTATACGCATGAACATGGCTTTCGTGCATTGAAGCGTTTGCATAAAGCGATTATCCGTAATCAGTTACTTCGTTCCGATTTACACAAGCTGTATCAAGCCATGTTGCATCTGGAACGCTATATGGAACGGCTGAGCCACTCAGCACCGAAACCTCACTACAAACGTCGTAAAAAAGCTTAAAAAACACCTTGCCTATTAGCCTTAAGTTGAAGTGAATAACTCTAATCTCGTTTTTATTTGGCTGTATAATTTTCCCATAATTTAAAAATTCTAAGCAGATGAATCATTGTGCTGCACAAGCGGCACGAAGAGGGTATTTATGAAGGGCAATGCGTCAACGCATGAGCGCCTCGCAGACCGTTTGGCAAATATTTTAACCAAACTTAATATAGGGCATCAGTTAAGTGTACAGGAGCTGGCACGAGAATTTCAGGTCAGCACCCGTACTATTGAACGTGATTTTGTTCGTCTGAATGCGTATTTACCGCTCATACAGGATCAAAATACCAAACGCTATTATCTTGAGCCTTCATATTTAGGGCGTTTCAAGTTGCAGGATATCCAGAATTTTGCACAGTTGTCCGGAATCAGTGAGCTGTATCCGGCACTGGATATGTCTTTTATTCGTGAATTGCTGGATGAGCGGGCAAATCAGGTATTTTCGGCAAAAGGTTATTATTTTGAAGATGCCAAACAGTTTGCCGAGCATTTCAAGCTGCTTGCAGGGGCGATCTATAAACGGCAGCAGATTGAGCTGCAATATTCCGAACAAACACGGATCATCCAGCCATACCGATTGATTCATCATCATGGCATCTGGTATCTGGCTGGTGTCACTGAAGCTGAACTCAAAACTTATCGTTTAAGTCAGTTGCAGGAAGTCAAACTGGTTTTTGAAAATGAAAGCTTTGAGCATGATCCTGAAGTTTTGAAAATGCTGGCAGATGAAGACAGCATCTGGTTTGGCCAGCAAAAACAGCAGGTTTTGATGAAGGTGCAACCTGAAGTCACGGTGTTTTTTAAAGAGCGCCGTTTATTTCCGGAACAGCAGATCGAACAGGAATCAGAGTCTGGAGAATTGTTAATTAGTTGTCAGATTCGTCATGAAATGCAGTTATTGCCACTGGTACGTTACTGGCTACCGTATGTAAAGATCATTGAGCCGATTCATTTTCAGGAAAAACTGGAACAGGATCTGGAAGGTTATTTACGCTCTGCTGGATAATATTTTGAAAGCAGAGCAGGTTGTCGAATGCTTATAGAATTCTATTGAGAATTAGATTTAGCAAATTACAGGCATAAAAAAACCAGCTTTCGCTGGGTTCTTTATTTGCACCATCTTCAGTAGTAGAAGAATGGTGCCCGAGGCCAGACTCGAACTGGCACGCTTTGTGGGCGGGGGATTTTAAATCCCCTGTGTCTACCGATTTCACCACTCGGGCTTTAACAAGATTGGAGGCGGAGGTCGGAATCGAACCGGCGTCCACGGAGTTGCAGTCCGCTGCATGACCACTCTGCCACCCCGCCGCGTCTTGTTGATGCGTATATTATCAAGCTCTGAAAAAAAAACAATAGGATATTCATTTGTATGCGCATAAAAACAGCATATAGCGGAAAATATTCAGAATTATCATGTAGAATGTGCAAAATTGATTCATATCAACACTTGGGAGAAGTGCCGTGGCATTAGTTTTAGACGGTCGTGCATTGGCGAAGCAAATTGAAGCTGACTTGTTAACTCGCGTAGAAGCGCTGAAAGCAAAATCAGGTCGTACTCCAATTCTTGCGACTATTTTAGTGGGTGACGATGGCGCATCTGCAACTTATGTTCGTATGAAAGGCAATGCTTGCCGCCGTGTTGGTATGGATTCACTAAAAGTTGAGCTTCCAAAAGAAACGACTACTGAAGAATTGCTTGCTGAAATTGAAAAACTGAATGCAAATCCGGATGTTCACGGCATTCTTTTACAACACCCAGTACCTGCGCAAATTGATGAACGTGCTTGTTTTGATGCTATCTCGCTTGAAAAAGACGTCGATGGTGTGACTTGTCTGGGCTATGGTCGTATGGCGATGGGTGAAGCAGCTTACGGTTCTGCTACTCCTGCAGGTATCATGACCATCCTGAAAGAAAACAATATTGAAATCGCAGGTAAACATGCGGTAGTGGTTGGTCGTTCTGCGATTTTGGGTAAACCAATGGCAGCAATGTTGCTTGAAGCGAATGCTACAGTGACGATTTGCCATTCACGTACTCAAAACCTGCCTGAATTTGTAAAACAGGCTGACATCATTGTGGGTGCGGTGGGTAAAGCTGAACTGATCCAGAAAGACTGGATCAAACCAGGAGCTGTTGTTGTTGATGCTGGCTTCCACCCACGTGATGGTGGTGGTGTGGGCGATATTCAATTGGTAGGTATCGAAGAAATCGCTTCTGCTTATACCCCAGTTCCGGGTGGTGTAGGTCCTATGACAATCACTACGCTGATTCGTCAAACTGTAGAAGCTGCTGAGAAGGCTTTGGGTTAATTGAAATTTTAATTAGTTACGGCGGAGTTGTATCGTTGTGACTATAGATGTAAGAAGCTCATTCGTTACTTTTGTTTCGGCAAAAGTAACCAAAACCATTTGTCATTCGCAGAACTCGTCATATTTCTTTTGCGTGGTTGATGTGTCGCAAAAACAGGACGAATTAGATTTCAGTCTGCCTCGAACAGCTGCGAATGACGTGGTCATGTATCCGATTAATGTATAAATTCCAATAAAGATATTTTCGCATCAAGGCTTTCTTCATGAGCTGTACTTTCCAATTTCCTAAAGCCCCTGAGCATTTACTTCAAGCCTTACACCAAGTTATTCCTAATTGTGAACTGATGGCACAGCAGCTACCAGAAACACCGATTTCACTCTGGCTGATTCCACCAGTCTTTCCGACAGACAAACTAGATAATGAAGTGATTCGTCGTATCTGGAATGAAACGCCGTATTGGATCTTTTGTTGGGCTTCAGGACTTGCTATGGCGCAGTGGTTATTGGCTGAGCCGCATCATGTCAAAGATAAAGTGGTATTGGACTTTGGTGCAGGTTCAGGTGTGGTGGCGATTGCAGCAAAAATGGCAGGGGCGAAACGCGTGATCTGCTGTGACATCGACCAAGTGAGCCTAGATGCATGCCGTGCCAATGCAGAGCTAAACAATGTTGAACTCGAATATTTAGATGATCTGTATAAAGCCGAACAAGTCGATATTTTATTGGCTGCCGATGTGCTGTATGACCAATGCAACCGTTTCTTTTTGGATGAATTTTTAAAGTTTGCTCCAGAAGTGTGGGTGGCAGACAGTCGTGTGAAAAACTTTAGTCATCCTAAATATGAAAAACTCGATGAACGAAGCGCAACGACATGGCCTGATTTGGATGAATCACCTGAGTTTCGAAATGTGAGTTTTTATAAAACCCTATAAATATTGAACCGATAAAAAATAAGACGCTTTAAGCGTCTTATTTTTGTCTTTTAAACTGCAAATTTGATTAAGAACAGGTATAGCGAACCACACGTAAGGTTGCAGGGCGAGCATCGAGTGCATCACGCGCGCCTAAGTTTTCAGAGTTACGTAGATCAGGAGTATTTGATAGACCGAAGTTCGCACGTGTATTACCAATTTGACGGCCGTACTGGGTATTTTCCAAAGCAGGATTTGCAATTTCGTTCACGCTTAAGATTTGTAATTTATAGGTCTTTTGCGTATTTAATACTTTTTGGCAAGCACGTTGTAATTTATTGGCATCCAGTTGTTGGTTTTGGCGACCCGCTAAAGTATATGCAAGTGTTGCGCTATCTGCAGATTTGGACTCTATTTGAAAGCCCGTTTGACCATTAAAAGCACGTGGAGTGCTTTGGCAAGCAGCCATCGACATTGCAACAATACCCAAACTTAAAACTTTGTAAATATTTTTCATCATTCATTCGCCGTGTGTATTTGTATGTTCAGTATGCCATAGTCCGTCTGTCGACTCGATGGCGAAAACAAAGAAAGCCAAAGAAGTTTGATTAAATCTTTGATGCAGCCGAAACGATGAGTAGATGGAAATGGAGATAAAAAAAGCTCATCAAAATAGGCTTTGATGAGCTTAAGTGGAATAGCAGGGCTGAGCGAATTAATCGTCAGTGATCATGCTATGTTTTTTAGTATCTTTCATGAAGACATAGGTAATTAAAGATAAACCAATCATGAATGTAATGTAGTAGAAGAAGTAGTTTTCATGGCCTGCATTTTTGAAGCTCAAAGCTACAAGTTCTGCGGTACCACCAAAGAGTGTATTTGCAATGGCATAAGGCAATGCAACACCTAGGGCACGGATGTGTGCAGGGAACAACTCTGCTTTTACTACGGCATTAATCGCAGTATAACCAGTGACAATCACCATACCGCTCATGCAAAGCATAAATGCTGTGGTTGGGCTGGTAGTTGAACCGATACCATTGAAAATAGGAATGGTAAACAGCACACCAAGCACACCAAAGGCGATCATAATTGGCTTACGACCAATTTTGTCTGAAAGCGCACCGACAGCAGGTTGTAAAAGCATGAAGATGAAAATTGCAGCAGTGGTAATTTCAGTTGCTGTGGTTTTTTCAAAGCCAGACGTGTTGACCAAATATTTTTGTAAATATGTGGTAAAAGTGTTGAACGCTAAAGTACCACCGGCAGTCAACATGATCACAGTGAAGGCTTGTTTAGGGTATTTGGTAAATAACGCTAAAGCACCTGATTTTGGACCACCATTTTTAGCTTGTTCTTGAGCTTCTTTAGAGGATTGAGTTTCAACTAAACCGCGACGAATCCAGAACACCACAATAGCGAGTAATGCACCGATGAAGAACGGAACACGCCAGCCCCATTCAGTTAAAGCTTGTTCTGAGAAATTGCGTTGTAAGATAATTAAAACGCAAAGTGCCAATAGCTGACCTGAAATCAGTGTGACATATTGGAAACTTGAGAAGAAACCACGATGGTTTTTACCTGCCATTTCAGTCAAATAGGTGGCACTAGAACCATATTCACCACCAACACTTAAGCCTTGGAGTAAACGCGCTAAAAGTAGAATAGCGGGTGCGAGCATCCCTACAGAATCGTAGGTTGGTGCACATGCGATCATCAGTGAGCCGACACACATCAACGATACAGACAGCGTTAAACCTGCTTTACGACCTTTACGGTCCGCATAAATACCCATGACCCATGCGCCGATTGGACGCATTAAGAAACCGAGTGCAAAGACTGCAGCCGCTTGTAAGAGTTTTACAGTATTGTCACCATCAGGGAAAAATTGCGGTGCAAAGTAAAGGGTAAAGGCAGCGTAGACATACCAGTCGTACCATTCAACGAGGTTGCCGGCAGATCCGCCGAGGATAGATTTGACACGAGTTTTTCTATCCAATTGTTCAGGAACAACTGGCTCAGATGAGTTTGACACATCATTCTCCAAGGAATGAATGCAAAACATATCCATTTAAACTCTTTGGGAAAAGTTTAAATCAATATATTTTGTCGAAATGGGAGATGGAACTATATTTATTTAATTTATACTCCTGTTGTCGCAGAAAATCATGCGACTTTAGTCTATAAAATGCGATATTTTTGACCAGATACATTTTTCACGACTAAATAAAAAAAACAAAGCCTCATAGACTGAGGCTTTGATGGGGAAAACATGCTGTTTTTGATCAGATTGATCAATAACTCATCTTCAAATAACCCTGATCAATGCTCCTGAATTTTGGAATGGTGTTTGGTGTCTTTCATAAAGACGTAGACCAATAACGAAATAAAAATCATGATGGTCACATAGATAAAGAACCATGACTCGTGACCAGCTTCTTTAAAACTCAGCGCGAAGAATTCTGCCGTACCACCAAAGATGGTATTTGCAAGAGCATAAGGCAGTGCAACACCCAATGCGCGAATATGCGCAGGGAACATTTCTGCTTTTACAACCGCATTGATCGAGGTGTATCCCGTGACAATCACTAGACCTGCGAGACAGAGCCAAAATGCAGTCCAATAATCTTGAGTTTGTCCTAATGCACTAAATAGAACATAGGTGAACAGCACCCCTAAGATCCCAAAAGCGATCATTAAAGGCTTACGACCAATTTTATCGGATAGACCACCTGCTAGTGGTTGTAAGCACATAAAAATAAACAGTGCTAAAGTGGTGATTTGCGTGGCCTCAGGTTTACTAAAGCCAGAGGTATTGACCAGATATTTTTGCAAATAGGTGGTGTAGGTATAAAAAGCCAATGTACCCCCAGCTGTTAAAAATAACACCGTGAATGCTTCTTTCGGATAATGCTTAAATAGAGAAAATAAGCCTGATTCAGGCTGGTCCTTTTGCTCTTGTGCATTTTTGAAGGACTGGGTTTCTAGCAGGCCACGTCGAATACGGAAAACCACTACCGCTAAGCACGCACCAATAAAGAACGGAATACGCCAGCCCCAATCATGCAATTGTTCTTCTGTCAGCAACCATTGCAAAATAAGTAGTACGCACAGTGCAGTCAACTGACCTGCAATCAGTGTCACATATTGAAAGCTTGAAAAAAAACCACGACGGTCGCGGTCAGCCATTTCACTGAGGTAGGTCGCACTAGCGCCATATTCACCGCCGACACTTAAGCCTTGAATCAGTCGAGCTACCACAAGAATAATCGGCGCCAAAATACCAATTTGGTCATGCGTTGGAGAAATTGCAATCATCAATGAGCCGATACACATGAGTGTGACGGAGAGGGTTAAACCTGACTTTCGACCTTTTTTGTCTGAATAGATCCCCATAATCCATGCACCAATGGGCCGCATGAGGAAGCCCACTGCAAAGATGGCTGCGGCTTGGAGAAGTTGTGCAGTCTGGCTGCCCTGAGGGAAAAAAGCATGGGCGAAATAGAGGGTGAATGCCGCATAGACATACCAATCGTACCATTCAACAAGATTACCTGCTGAACCTCCGAGAATGGATTTTACTCGGGTCTTTGTATCTAAATTTGATTGAGTAACAATTTCTTCCGTCATTTTAAAATCCATCTTTTTTATTGTGTGAAAATATCTTATGCGTATCGAAAAGCATGAAATGTAAACTAAAAAAGAGGTTTTGTTTAAAAAGTGTACAAATTAACAACTTGTCGTGAATTTTGCTTTGAATAATGGTTTGGGCCTTAAAATGATTGATTTCATACTTGAGCCAGCAGGCTTTTAAACGTACATTTAAAATATAACTTCTCATTTAATGAGGAATACAAAAACTCAGCGTAAGGATATCGTGACCAAAATAGGTATCTTGATCAAAAAATCATGATCAATGAGAAAAATAATAAAGCAAAGAAAACGATGCATTGTTGAATAAAAAAGACATAGTGGGAGGGAGCGATGAATACACAACAACAATCAATATATGACATGGTGGTCATTGGTGGTGGAATCAATGGTGTTGGTATTGCCTGTGATGCAGCGGGGCGGGGTTTAAGTGTTTTGCTCTGTGAAAAAGACGATCTCGCGAGCCACACTTCATCTGCAAGTAGCAAATTAATTCATGGTGGTCTGCGCTATTTGGAACATAAAGAATTTCGTTTGGTACGTGAAGCACTGGCAGAACGCGAAGTTCTCCTTAAAAAAGCCCCTCATATTATTCGACCGATGCGTTTTATCATGCCACATGAACCGCACTTACGTCCGGCTTGGCTGATTCGGACTGGATTATTCTTTTATGATTATTTGGGTAAGCGAGAACAGCTTTCAGGCTCAAATGGTATTGAATTTGATGTGGAAGCTAGTCCTTTAGCATCCAAATTTACCCGAGGGTTCGAATATTCCGATTGTGCAGTAGATGACGCACGCTTAGTTGTACTCAATGCAATACAAGCACGCGAATATGGTGCACAGATTCTGACTCGAACAGAATGTTTAAATGCATATAGTAAAGGTGGAATTTGGCAGGTATGTCTAAAAAATGCCAAGGGATTGCAAAATGTGCAGGCTAAAGTATTGGTGAATGCGGCAGGTCCTTGGGTTGCTGACTTTATAAAACAGGGGTTAAAGCAAGAGTCACCTTATGGTATACGGCTGATACAGGGTAGCCATATTATTGTGCCAAAGCTCTTTGACGGTGATAAAGCTTTTATTATGCAAAATGATGATCATCGCATTGTCTTTGCGATTCCTTATTTAGAACAATATACCCTGATCGGCACGACAGATCGTGAATATCAAGCAGACCCAAATCGAGTAAAGATAAGCCAAGAAGAAATCGATTACTTGCTTGATGTGTCAAATGATCACTTTAAAACTCAATTGACGCAAACGGACATTATTTCAACTTATTCAGGTGTGCGTCCGCTGTGTGATGATGAGTCAGATAATCCAGCCGCAGTCACGCGAGATTACACCTTGGCACTGACCGATGTAGAAGGGGCTGCATTACTTTCAATCTTTGGTGGCAAACTTACCACTTACCGAAAACTAGCAGAAGCGGCATTAGATCAGCTTAAAACGGTTTTTCATCATCGATCCAAACCTTGGACTGCTGATGCAACATTGCCTGGTGCGGAAAATTTAGAATCGGTATTGCAGTTGATGGTTGAAATCCAACAAAAAGTGCGAGGGGTTTCGATCAGTCTAGCCAGTCGTTGGGCGCATGCTTATGGAACCCGTGTCTGGATTTTGCTGAATCATTTAACTTCGATTGATGAATTGGGTCAAAACTTTGGACATGGATTGTATGCTCAAGAAGTGGATTATTTGGTCGAGCAGGAGTGGGCGAGAAGTTCTGAAGATATTTTGCAAAGACGAACAAAGTTCTATTTGCAATTCAGTGCATCTGAAGTTGATGTTTTGGACGAGTACTTAATGGCAATACGTATAAAGCAAAAAGCTCAAGATGTGGCTTAGTTGATATAAAAAAGACCGCGCAAGGCGGTCTTTTAAATCTTTCTTAATCCCTCTTTTAATGGAGGTAAATTAAAGGCGGATTAAGCAGATTTTTTTACAGCTTCTAAAAGTTCGTCTTGACGTACTTTAAGTGCTTTTGGTAAGCGATCACCAAGTTTGTTGAACAATTCAGTGTGGCTTTCAAGTTCTTTGATCCATTGATCTTTATCTTGAGAAGTTACAAGCTCAAATTGCTCTTTAGTGAAGTCTGAACCAGTCCAGTTCAATTGTTCGTATGTTGGAACAAGGCCGATAGGTGTTTCAACAGCGTCTGCACGACCTTCACAACGGTCAATGATCCACTCAAGAACACGCATGTTTTGACCGAAACCAGGCCATACAAAGTTACCTTCAGCATCACGACGGAACCAGTTCACGTTGTAGATACCAGGAAGTTTATTGCCAGCAGCTTTAGCTTTAGCAGCAACTTCTTCACCAAGTTCTAACCAGTGAGAGAAGTAGTCAGCCATGTTGTAACCCGCAAATGGAAGCATTGCGAATGGGTCACGACGAACGATACCTTGTTGACCAACAGCAGCAGCAGTTGTTTCAGAGCCCATAGTTGCAGCTTTGTAAACACCGTCAACCCAGTCAAATGCTTCTGAAATTAGAGGCACTGTGTCTGCACGACGACCACCGAAGATGAACGCAGAAATTGGAACACCTGCTGGATTTTCCCAGTCAGCATCAATAGAAGGACATTGACCAGCTGAAACAGTGAAACGAGCATTTGGATGAGCTGCTTTTTCTTCGCCGGTGTGTGGTTGACCTTTCCAGTTAGTCAAGTTAGCAGGCGCTTCTTTAGTAAGACCTTCCCACCATACTTCACCTTCGTCAGTTACAGCAACGTTAGTATAGATTACGTCTTTATGAAGAGTCGCCATACAGTTCGGGTTAGTCTTGGTATTTGTACCAGGTGCTACACCGAAGAAACCAGCTTCAGGGTTGATTGCATATAAACGACCATCTTCACCTGGTTTGATCCAAGCAATATCGTCACCTACAGTTTCAATTTTCCAACCTTCGTAACCCGCTGGTGGAATCAACATCGCGAAGTTTGTTTTACCACAAGCAGAAGGGAATGCAGCTGCGATGTAGTGTTTTTCGCCTTGTGGGTTAGTCACACCAAGGATGAGCATGTGTTCAGCTAACCAACCTTGTTGACGACCCATAGAAGATGCAATACGTAAAGCTAGGCATTTTTTACCCAACAATGCGTTACCGCCGTAACCAGAACCGTAAGACCAGATTTCACGAGTTTCTGGGTAATGAACGATGTATTTTTCAGGGTTGCAAGGCCAAGCAACGTCTTTTTGACCTTCTTCAAGCGGAGCACCAACAGTGTGTACGCAAGGAATGAAGTCACCGTCAGTACCAAGTACGTCATAAACAGCTTTACCCATACGAGCCATTTTAGACATGCTTACAGCAACGTAAGGAGAATCAGTAAGTTCGATACCGATGTGAGCAATATGAGAACCTAAAGGACCCATAGAGAAAGGAACTACGTATAAAGTACGGCCTTTCATTGAACCGTCAAATAAACCATTCAGACGAGCACGCATTTCAGCTGGAGCTTCCCAGTTGTTTGTTGCGCCTGCATCTTCTTGTTTTTCAGAACAGATGTAAGTACGACCTTCAACACGAGCAACGTCAGAAGGATCAGAATTAGCAAGGTAAGAACCAGGATGTTTTTCTTGGTTAAGTTCTTGCATAGTGCCGTTAGCGATCATCAAGTCGATATAACGTTGATATTCTTCTGCGCTACCGTCACACCATTCGATTTTTGCTGGTTTGGTTAATTTGGCAATTTCTTCCACCCAAGCAATGAGCTTAGGGTGACGAACGAATTCTGGTGCGTTCACTTGGGTCATGGTGAGGCCTATCTCAAAAATGTACTAACCGTACAAAGTATAATCTGCATCATGGGATACATCATGCAGATAAAAGATGAAAAAAAAGTGGCTGTATTAAAGCATAAAATCATAAAAAAAATAAGACTAAAGAAGTGGTAGATTTTTTTTGGTAGTTAATGCTATTTATATTAAATATAGATAAAATACAATAACTTAACATATAATGTTATAAATTTTAACTTTATTTATTAACGTGATGGACAATATTTTATATAGTTATTTTTAATAAAAACAAAAAGTTGCATGTAATTGATATTTGAGAATTATTATTGATTAAATAAATGGTGGTAATTCGATTTTTACATAAAGGCGCTATTATTTGCTGTTAAATTCGACAAAATACAATACTAAGCGGCTAAGATGTATAAAAAGTGATTAAACAAGCCAAGCCTTTATCTATTATCTATAATAAAAAATCAGGATTTCATGCTGCAAATAAGGATGAAGTCTACGAGGAACTTGTGCGGATATTATCCGATCATAATTTCGAAATACAGTCATTTGAGCTTGGGCAGGAAGCGAGTTTTGATACTTTAATGAGCAAGGTGTTTGCGCGCCATCAAGACCCTGATAATTTGGGTGTTGTCGTTGCCGCAGGTGGTGATGGAACCTTAAATGCTGTTGCACATCAGTTAATGCATACCGATATTCCTATGGGGATCTTACCTTTAGGCACATTTAACTATGTGGCGCGGGTACTCAATATTCCTCTCGATTTAATTCAAGCGGCACAGGTGATTGCGATAGGCAATAATCGACAGGTACATGTGGCGCAAATCAATGAACATATCTATTTAAACAATGCTAGTTTGGGCTTGTATCCTTTATTTATACAAAAAAGAGAGTTTTATAATCAAAAGTTTGGTCGTTTCCCATTACATGCTTATACCTCAGGTTTGGATGTGCTCATTCGAGATCGTAAAGAGCTGAAATTGGAAATCGAAGTGGATCATCATATTTATCCAGTCAAAACGCCCTTGATCTTTTTTGGCAATAATCAATTGCAATTGGCCGATTTAAACTTGCAAATCGCTAAAGATGCAGAGGCAGGTAAAGTTGCAGGTGTGGTTGTCGCAAAAAGTGATAAGAAAACGTTATTTAAAATTTTATGGCAATTGATCCGTGGCAATATCGACAATGCACCAGATGTGTATAGTTTTGCCGCTGATGAAGTCACGATACATACCCAACGAAAAAAAATGACCGTTGCTGTGGATGGTGAGATTGTAGAAATGAAACCACCGCTTAAAATTCGAGTGCAAAAACAAGCCTTAAATATACGGGTGCCACATGATACTGCATCTGTCTGATCTGCATTTCGGCACTGAAAAGCCAGAGTGTATGCGCGCTATTCAACAATTTTGTCACGAACAGGGTATCGAGGCCGTGGTTGCGAGTGGGGACTTAACCCAACGTGCGCGCTATCGTCAGTTTTATGCATGTAAGCAATTTTTAGAAAGCTTAAAGTTGCCATATATCGTTGTACCGGGGAATCACGATATTCCGCTGTATCATTTATGGAACCGTGTTTTTAGTCCTTTTGCACGTTATCAACTTTTTTTTGGTGCCATGGAAAATGTACTGGAAACCGAGCATTTTTATTTAATTGGGATCAATAGTATTCGCCGTCGTTACCATACGCGAGGGCATGTATCGCTGGAGCAAATACATCATGTCGATGAATTACTTAAACATGCGCCGCCCAATAAAGTAAAATTAATCATAGCGCATCAACCTTTTTATACGCCGCCCAATGACCCGCATGGTGTGAAAGATTGTCCTGTTCAAGGGCGTTTGGCACTCGAACAGTGGAGTCAACACGGTTTAAATGGTTTATTGCATGGACATTTACATGTTCCAGCCAGCTATGACCTCAATCAGATTTATGCTTTAGGTGCTGCGTATCCAGTTTGGGATATTCATGCTGGAACTGCAACGTCATATCGCCTACACGAGAACCTTGCCAACAGTTTTAATGTCATTGATGAGCAGATGAATGTGCAGCATTATTTTTATAATTCAAAGTTAAAAATATTCGAAGAAAATCTTAGTACTCATATTTTGGATGAGCTTTAATCCTTTAAATTTAAATTTTGAAGAAAAAAAATACAAAAAAATGAAAAAAATTAAATTTTGCCCTTGAAGGGTTTTTTTCCATCCCCACAAAAGTGTCATCTAAATTATTTTTTGTCGATGGCTTATGGAAATCAAAATGTCATCGTCTTTTATCTAGTAAATAGACTTAGTCTGGAGTTAACTATGAGCAATATTCGTCCTTTGCATGACAACGTTGTGATTCGCCGTGTTGAAAAGGAAACTAAAACTGCTGGTGGTCTTATTTTAAGTACTTCAGCAGCTGAACAACCTGCTCAAGGCGAAGTAATCGCTGTAGGTAATGGCAAAGTAACTGACAATGGCGTACGTGCATTAGACGTTAAAGTTGGTGATAACGTATTGTTTGGCACTTATGCCGGTACAAAAGTAAAAGTAGCAGGCGAAGAGCTTCTTATTATGAAAGAGTCTGACATCTTAGCGGTACTTGAAGCTTAAGTTTCGTACACGCATTTAGACCCTTTTATTCATCATAAATTGTTAAAAATTTTAAAAAGATTCGGAGTTAGACATGTCAGCTAAAGACGTAAAATTTGGTGATTCAGCGCGTTCAAAAATGATCGCGGGTGTAAATGTACTTGCAGATGCTGTAAAAGTGACTTTAGGTCCTAAAGGCCGTAACGTTGTCATCGACCGTTCTTTCGGGGCACCGCACATCACTAAAGATGGTGTTTCTGTTGCTAAAGAAATCACGTTAAAAGACAAGTTTGAAAACATGGGCGCTCAGCTAGTTCGTGAAGTTTCTTCAAAAACCAACGACATCGCGGGTGACGGTACAACAACTGCAACTGTTCTTGCACAAGCAATCCTTAATGAAGGGATTAAATCAGTAACTGCGGGTATGAACCCAATGGATCTTAAACGCGGTATCGACATCGCGGTTAAAGCTGTAGTTGCTGAAATTAAAGCGACTGCAAAACCTGCATCTGACTCTAAAGCGATTGAACAAGTAGGTTCTATTTCTGCGAACTCTGACACCACTGTTGGTAAACTTATTGCTCAAGCAATGGAAAAAGTTGGTAAAGAGGGTGTAATTACAGTTGAAGAGGGTTCAGGCTTTGAAGATTCTCTAGATGTTGTAGAGGGTATGCAGTTTGACCGTGGTTACATCAGCCCGTACTTTGCAAACAAACAAGATACACTAACAGCTGAACTTGAAAACCCATACATTCTTCTTGTTGATAAAAAAATCAGCAACATCCGCGAATTAATTGCTGTACTTGAAGCTGTTGCTAAAACAGGTAAACCGCTTCTTATCATTGCTGAAGATGTTGAAGGTGAAGCACTTGCAACTCTTGTTGTAAACAACATGCGTGGCATTATCAAAGTTTGTGCTGTTAAAGCACCTGGTTTTGGTGATCGTCGTAAAGCGATGCTTCAAGACATCGCGATTTTAACTGGCGCGACTGTAGTTTCTGAAGAGGTTGGTATGTCTTTAGACCAAACTACACTTGAGCACTTAGGTACAGCGCATAAAGTTACTGTTTCTAAAGAAAACACAGTAATTGTTGATGGTGCAGGTGTTGCAGAGCAAATTGCTGAACGTGTAACTCAAATTCGTGCTCAAATTGAAGAATCAACTTCAGAATACGACAAAGAAAAACTTCAAGAACGCGTTGCTAAATTGGCAGGCGGTGTTGCTGTAATCAAAATCGGCGCTGCAACTGAAGTTGAAATGAAAGAGAAGAAAGATCGCGTTGATGATGCACTTCATGCAACTCGTGCTGCAGTTGAAGAAGGTGTTGTAGCAGGTGGTGGTGTTGCACTTGTACGTGCTGCAAAAGCACTTGAAGGTGTGTCTGGTGCTAACGATGATCAAAATGTTGGTATCAATATTTTACGTCGTGCGATTGAAGCGCCGCTTCGTCAAATCGTTGCAAACTCTGGTGATGAGCCTTCAGTTGTAATCAATGCTGTGAAAAACGGTGAAGGTAACTTCGGTTATAACGCTGCGACTTCAGAGTATGGCGATATGTTAGAAATGGGTATTCTTGACCCAGCGAAAGTAACACGTTCTGCGCTTGAGCATGCTGCATCTGTTGCGGGCTTAATGCTTACAACTGAATGTATGATTACTGAAATTCCAGAAGATAAACCTGCTATGCCTGATATGGGCGGTATGGGTGGCATGGGCGGTATGATGTAAGCTAATTGCTGCAAGATAAAATTAAACCCTGCATTTTGCAGGGTTTTTTTTGTGATGTGTGTTGTAATTATGTGATTATTTGAATAACATAACGCAAATTAATGTAAAACATGTGATCATTTTTATTCTTTATATTGAGAATAAGAAATTGTTATTGATTTGTATGATTTATATATTGGAATATTTAAAATTTTAATTTATGATTTTATCAACATGTTCTTTATAAGAATAGCAATGATAAATCAAGACGGTAAGCGAATAAAATGCATGAATAAACATTCAAAAGTATTCGATCCCAATTGTGAAAAAATTCTCGTGAGTAAAAAAGAGTTACAGATGCTTTACAAGACAATACGTGACTATGAAGAGAGAATTAATTTTTACGAGCTTGAAAATAAAAAATATTTAAAATTGTTGAATAAGGATAGTTCTATCTCTGAATGAATTGGTCAATTAAATCTTTGATGATTTGTTTTTGACTCGCATTCAATGTCCGAAATTTTAAAAAATAATCAAGTTCTGATTGATCATTTGACTCAAGATTGGACGATCCTAATGTGTTGTCGCCAAAGCGTAACCACTGGCTAGTGACATTGAGCCAAATAGAAAGAATAGCCAGTTTATCTTGATTTGGAATCGCTTTACCTAATAACCAATTATTTGCCGATTGTACTGAAACAGGAGCGCCATCATATCTATGATTAAACTCTTTTGACAAATAAGTTGGGCTAATAGGGTGATTTGAATCTATTAGTGCCTGTTTCAAGCGTTCACTAAAAGCTAACTTTTCTTGTAGATTACTCATATTTCATTGATTCTGCTTACAAAAATTAAGGACTCTTAAATGTAACAGAATGTCGATAAGAGTTCGGTAAATTTAAATGTTGATTGTAGAAAATAGCCAAATAAATAACAATCATTTTTCGTCTAATTATTGATAAATAAGAGTAATTTTTTGTAAGGAGGATAAACGATACGTGTTTACTAGCAATCAAATATTGATTGATTAAAGAGTAAAAGTTAAAGGAAATATAATTCTTTAGTATTAATTGTATTATATAAAAATATAAAAAAAACAATAAATTATAGTATTTTTGTGAAAAAAAAAGAATTGAAGTATTTTTTATTTAAAAATAAATCAAATATTGATTGATATTAATGTTTCATTTTGTATATTATTGCCACAGCACCGCAGGGGCGGTTGGCTATGAATTGCGGATTCTCCAGACGATAAGTACGCATTCGTAAAAGTTTCGCTGGTAAACATCATCCTAGGGTCTACCAGTCTTTTTATAAAAATTGAAGGAATTTGTATGAAATTTCAGAAAACACTTCTAGCAGCAAGCTTAGCAGTCGCAGCAGTAACAGCAAACGCAGCAGTAGTACCAGCTAACCCAGTTCAAGTAACTGAGAATTTAGTAAACGGCAATCCAATTTATGATAACTTTTATGATAATTCACCAGTATCTGGTTTAGTTCAAGCACCTGTATATGGCGAAATTGCTACTGCTATGAACGTTGCATCGGGTACGAATGTTCACGAAGCGAATATGTTTTTGCCTCAAGTTAATCCTATTGAAAACTTTGCTAATGAATTAATTGGTTTTGATTTAGGCTCTCAAGAATTAACAAACACAACTAATCCTGGCACCTCAGTAGAATATGATGTGTTCAAATATACAAGTGGGACAACTGAAATCTACCGCTTCCAAAACCCTGTAACGGGTGCTTATACTGGTTACTATACAGTTGAAGCAGATGGTACTCTAAAAGAATACAAAGGTACTGTTGATGTAGATACCCTTGAAAAAGGTGGTAAAATTGCCGGTACTACAGCATCTACAGATGTAGTTGGCTTTGAAAATAAAGTTTTGAATGGTGAGCATGTTCTTTATGGTTATCAAGGTGCTACTTTAGAAAATGCTGGTGGTGTTAATGGTACAATTATTGCACCAGATGGTACAATTCAGACTGTAACAGGCCTCTTCCCAGCTAATAGTGGTGTGGTTAATGACGTGCGTTATGTACAAACAGGTATTTTAGCAAATACTGGTGGTGTAAATGCATCTGGTGAATTAGATCCTTCTAAAAACATCTATGGTGTTAGTGCGCGTGATAACAATAAAGTTACGATGTTAACTGGTAATGGTATTGCATTGGCAGATCTTGCTAATAAAGGTGTGTTAATGACTGATGGCAGTATTGTTAGTCAGGTTGCTGTTAATCCAACACAATCAGCTGTTCAAAAAACACGTCAATATGACTTAGCAAATGGTAAAACTGTTGTTGAAGTTTATAATGATGATAAAGGTGTAGAACCATCTTTCTATGAGCTAACAGCTTCAGGTGATTTAATCGCTTATACTGGTGCTGCTCCAACAGCAGGTTCTCATATCAAAACTGGTACAGCACAAGATACTTCTGGTGAATTTATCATCTCTAAAGTACATAATACTGTAACAAGTCAGCAAGTTCGTTATAGCGAATCAAATTATAAAGAGCAACAAACAAATATCCAAGCAGGTATTACTACTGCTGGTGCAAATACCACGGATATCGATGCAGTTTATAGCGATCGTGCGGAAATTGAAGGTACTCGTACTGAACAGTATGTTGCTTCAGGTGTAATTGGTAAAAATGCCGACGGTTCTAACAAATATGGTACTGAAGTTGTAAAAACTGATGCTACTGGTACACAAAAAACTGAAATTACAGCAGGTGGTATTAATACAACTGGCGTAATCAATGCTGCTGACTATCAAATCGGTGGTGTAAGTATTGTTGAAGGTATCAAATCATCAGTTGATACAGCTGTAGCAGGAGCAACAGAAGCTATCGATGCTAAAGTTGCTGAAGTAGACACTAAAATTGTTGAAGTTGACGCTCGTTTAACTCAATTCAATACTACTGCTGCTAATTTAAATTCACGTGTTGATCAATTAAATTCACGTGTTGATGACGTAGAAAAAACTGCTTACCGTGGTGTGGCAATTGCATTAGCTGCTCAACAACAAATTCCTAACATCGGTGCTGGTCAATTCGCAGTATTTGGTGGTGTAGGTCACTATGAAGGTGAGTCTGCTGGTGCTTTAGGTGTTGCAAGCGTATTCGCTGATGGCCGTACTTCTGTAAGTGCTGCTCTTGGTTTCGCTGGCGGTAACGAAGTTGGTGGCCGTGTAGGTGTTTCATATGTGTTTGGCGGAAAATAATTAACCCGTTGATACATTTGGATTAAACAAAAAATCCCCGCTACTTGCGGGGATTTTTTTATAACAATCCTATTTAGAGTAAAACACTAATCAAGCTTTTTGGTGAGTTTAAGATTTACTTCAGGCATTTCTAGTTTTTCACCTTTATCACCACGAAGCTCAATAAAGTTTTCACCTACAAAGTAAATTCGATTGTCGCCCTCGGCATCAAGTTGAATCATCCCAGGTTGATCTGGCAAAAACTTAAAACTGCCTTTTACTTTATTTTCAGTGTTTGCAGGTTTGCCTAAAAACTCTTGGCTAAGCTCGTAGCTTTTATCGAGTTTGAGTTCAAGCTCAGTTTCAATCCCTTTGCAATCATGGCAAGGCAGAATCCCTTTATATTCACCTGCCCAATCAAGTGCATTTTCGGTGTTATCACCTGTGGCAATCGGGCTTTCTGAGGCAGCGTCCGTATTGGCAATGAC
This sequence comes from Acinetobacter sp. YH12063, assembly GCF_013419715.1. Lineage (NCBI taxonomy): Bacteria > Pseudomonadati > Pseudomonadota > Gammaproteobacteria > Moraxellales > Moraxellaceae > Acinetobacter > Acinetobacter sp. YH12063. The sequence continues at coordinate 121,153 of NZ_VOZO01000003.1, forward strand.
ATTATTATCTGGGGGTGTCGCAGTTTCAGATTCATTGCTGGTCTTTGAGCATGCCGTTAGGGTTGCACTGACCATACAGAGAGCGAGCATTAGTTTTTTCATGAGATTTATACACCGTACGTACCCAATATAATGCTAAGCGTGACTATTATTGCGCAAGAAAAATAGCCTATTCCTGTTAACAATTGTGTGTTTGGTTAATGGGTCAAAACTGAAATTTGTTTTTTAATAATTCGTAAATGAAAAAATATTGGTGACTTACCTAAAAGTGAACGCTAAAGGACATTTATATATTAATTGGTGAATAACTGAACAATATAGGCTTTTATAATTATTTTGCGTTGTTAAACTCTGCGGCATAGAAAAAACTGTCGGTGCAAATTGTGTTTGAAAAAACAGCGGAAAAAAGTCTTAACTTAATGGGGTGGCAAATTGATAACCATTGGGATTTAAATATTGACCAATGTGTCATGATTGCAGCGCCACATACCAGTAATTGGGATGCACTTTATGCACGCCTTGCCCTGAAAGCTTTAGGGGTAAATGTTCGTATCACGATTAAAGACAGTTATATGAAATTTCCGTTTGGACCTTTTGTACGTGCTATGGGCGGAATTGGTATTAATCGTCGTCCAAAACAAGATGGTGAAGCACGTCAAAGTATGGTTGAGCTGATGGCTGACTTGTTCAAGCATCATCCAAAATTGGTCATGTTGGTGACGCCAGAAGGGACACGCGCCAAACAAGAGAAGTGGAAAACTGGTTTTTACCATGTTGCTATGCAAGCGGGTGTGCCGATTGCTTTAGCCTATATGGACTATGCGCAGAAAAAGACTGGGGTGGGTAAAATTGTTTATCCTACAGGCGATTATGAAAAAGATATGGCTGAAATCATGGCTTTTTACGCGCAAATACATGCCAAATTTCCTGAAAAATTCAGTGTCGATACACGCTATCACTAATCCAACAATCCAAAAAAAAGGACAGCATCGGCTGTCCTTTTTTATGTTTAGATTCTTCTATTTAGATTCTTCTGTTTAGATTTTTATATTGAAATTAATCATTAAAATCGGGATGGATGCCGCCCAGATTTTGACATGCCGCCTTATAAATTATGTATTGCTGATCAACTACATCGATGAGCGGGATACGAAATAATTTTTCGCCTTCTTTATAGCTGTCGATATATGACACGACCTTTTGTTTGCTTGATGCCAGTTTTTCTTCATGAAAACTTGTAATCGAGCTATGAGTCATATGTGAACTTTCAATATTATTGCATTGAAAATGTGAGAGTAGTTTTTCAGCTTTTTTAATTTCGCTGGACGTGCCAAACATACAGCCGCTAAGCAGAGTCACACCTGCAAGCAGGATGAACTTTTTCATGGTTTTATTTTAAGCAAAATTATGAGGTGCAATATTCTATTAATTTTCGTCAAAAAAATTAATCATTTTTTTACCATTTGGCTAATTTTTATTTAAATGTGAACTGTGTCATTGTTACAAGATGTGAATGTCTAACTGAAAAGGCTTTTTGTTAGAACAATTTGGACAAATATCTTTATATTATGAGTCATCAGGTTAAGACACTCATCGTTACCAAAAAGCAGCCTGAAGAAAATAATAGTCCTAACACGATATGCTTAAATTGGCGTTCTGAAGTGCGATAAAAAAGTTTGGCACCAAAAATCACTGGAAAAGCCATAATCACCAAAAGCACGGCTAAATAGGGCAGATGTTCACGATGGATGATCCCTTGTAGCAGATAGCTAATGAGTGTGACGAGCTGAATGGCTAAATTGAAATGTCGCAAAATATAGCGTTGTTCTGCTTTGGGTGTATTTTTCAGCATGAGCCATGCAGAGGGTAATGCACCACAAAAGCCTCCAAGCCCCCCCAAGATTCCAGCAATATATCCAATACTAGAATCCGCCCATTTCCCTGATTTTTGGATGAATGAAAATTTAGGATTAAAAAATAAAATTGGGCACCAAAACATTAAAAAAGCGCCCAAAACCAATTTAAATGTATCTGGATTAATGCTGTCTAATAAATACGTACCGAGCGGTACACCTAAAATTCCTGCAATTAAATAGGGATAAATGATATTTTTATTGATCGGAATGCTTTTGCGTTCTGATGATAATGAGATGAAGTGGCTATAAACTGAAGCGCAGACCACCAAGGGTGCTGCTATTTGCGGGGGAAGTATCCAAACCCAAAATGACATTGCGATAAGGGCGAATGCAAACCCTGTTAATCCTTGTACGAATCCCGCAAAGATGGCACCAAGAATAAAAATCAGCCAAGTCATTAAATTACAGCTTTGAAATACGTGGCGCTATTGTAGTGAATTTTTCTATATAAATGTGGCTGACTGAGCAAATGAAGAAAATTGGATGTCAAACCATGAATAAAACATGAATGTTTAAATACAGCAGATGTACACAGACTTCCGATTGAATTTATTTCGATAAGTGAAAATGCCCTTCATCAAAGAGGAGTGCTACACATGCTTAAACAAGTTGCTTTGCTATCTGTGGTTGCAGTTACATTTACAGGGTGTGTCGTGGCGCCATTTGATGATGGCCGATACCATTCGAATCAATATGGCTATGCAAATCAATATGGTTATTCAGGTCAATATGGTGGTTCAAACGGACAGCGCTATGACTCAAGTCAGCGTTATGACCGTTCATATGGTCGAGTGAATAACCCGCAACATCGACCAAACGCACCACGACAGAATTCGAATAGCCGTCCAGACAATATATATAAACCAAATGCGCATAAACCGAATGTACAGAATCCTTCATCTCAGCGTCCGTCTAATGTGCATCGTCCAAGCTCAAAGCCTCAGACTTCGGCTAAACCCAATACAAGCAAGCCCCAGCAGCAAAAACCACAGCAACAACGTCCAAAAGTGACGCACGTGGATAAAGTTAAAACCACAGGTGGATTTAACAGCCAGCGTCCACTTCGACCACAGGTTTAATGATTTTCAAGTAATAAAAAAGGACGCATTGACGTCCTTTTTTGTGTGCATTTACATTAAGCCTTTTTATATAAGCCTGCACACACCGTCCCAGCTTTGGTTTGTTTGATTTGCTGCCAACTGCTCGGGAGTTTTAACTGAGCAAGATCACGATCAGCTTCGATATAAATTAAACCATTGTCTGCAATGCACGGATCGACCAATTCAGCAAGTTCTTGCCATAAATCAAGACTATATGGTGGATCTAAGAAAATCAGATCAAATTGGTCTTTCAAGTTAGGAATGGCTTGTTGTGCCGTCATGTTTTTGAGTTGCGCACGTTGTTTGCTAACTCTTAAAAGTTCTAAATTGTCCATGAGAAACTTCGCTTGGGTGCGATCAGGTTCAATTAAAACGGCTTCTGCTGCGCCACGTGAGAGTGCTTCAAACGACAAAGCACCTGAACCTGTACACAGGTCGAGAACTTTGGCATTTTGAACATCCCACATGAGCCAGTTAAATAATGTCTCGCGGACACGGTCAGGTGTAGGACGTAAACCATCAATATTGGCAAAAGGCAGTTGACGGCGTTTCCATTCACCCCCAATGATTCTTAATTGATTTTTCATGAATTATTCCTCATCGGTTGCATGTGCGGCACTGGCAGCACGAGGTGTTGTATTTGCACTATTGTTCTGCTGTGCAGTTGGGCTTGCATTTGGGTCGGCTGATAAAATATTCGAGCCGCTTGGTAACTCACTCGGTTTTAGACCCGCAGTCATGAGACCACCGCTAATTTGATGGCTAGCAGGACGAATTGGATTCTTTTTACGTGTTAATAACCAGTAGTCAAACATTGGTTTAGCAATTTGAGCAGCAGAACCACCGTGACGACCATTTTCCCAAACGACGGCAATCGCAATTTCAGGTTTTTCCGCAGGGGCAAAACCAACAAATAAACCATGGTCAAGCTGACGCTCTGTCAATAAAGATTCGTTATAGCGTTTACCTTGGGCAATACTTTTAACCTGTGCGGTGCCTGTTTTACCTGCGATTTGATACATTGGGGTACGAATACCACGACCGGTCCCTGTTTGAACCACATCAATCATGGCATCACGCATTTTAATCCAATCATCTGGCTTACCATTAAATTGAATGCGACCATTCGGGGCGTTATGGACTTTATGAACCTTAGCGCCTTTACTTTCACGCAAAACGTGAGGTGTAACATGTGAGCCTTGATTGGCGGTAATAGCAGTCGCCATCGCCAGTTGTAATGGTGTTGCAGTAAATGCACCCTGACCAATACTGACGGAAATCGTTTCACCTTTGAGCCAATTGGACTTCCGTGTGCGGAGCTTCCATTCAGGATTTGGATATAGCCCCGTACTTTCACTTGGTAAATCTACACCGGTTTTTTCACCGAAGCCAAACTGACGCATCCAAGTATTCATTTTTTCAATGCCCATACGATAGGACAAGACATAGAAATAGGTATCGCAGGAAATGACTTGAGCTTTGTGTAAATTAACTGAGCCATGACCAGTTTTTTTGTGGTCACGGAAACGATGGCTGTCACCCGGAAGCGTGAAATAGCCCGGATCTGAAATGGCAGTACTCCAATCCACTAGACCATAATGAATACCACCTAGACCAAACATTGGCTTAATCGTTGAACCCGGTGGATAAGCCCCTTGTACAGCACGGTTATATAAAGGTTGATCGAGGCTATCACGCAGTTCAGAATAATCTTTGCTGCTAATTCCGGTAACAAATAAATTGGGGTTAAAACTAGGACTGGACACAAGAGCAAGAATTTCTCCAGTACGTGGGTCAATCGCCACAATTGCACCACGTCGATCTGCAAGCTGCTCTGAAGCGACCATTTGCAGTCCATAATCTAGGGATAAATATAAGTCATTACCACGAATCGGATCTTTACGACCTAGATGACGTAACACATTACCAAAGGCATCGGCTTCAACCGACTCATTTCCCGGCATACCGTGTAAAAGTTCTTCATATGATTTTTCAACGCCAATTTTACCGATCAGGTTTGAGCCAGCGTATAAATCTTTATCAATCGTTTTTAGTTCTTTGTCATTAATACGACCTACGTAGCCAATCACATGGGCAAACAGTTCGCCATGTGGATAGTAGCGAGTCATTTGGGTCTCTATATTGACACCTGGGAATTGATATTTCACCTCACTAAAACGGGCGATATCATTTTCATTTAAATTCAGTTTAATCGAAACACGTTCAGTCTTTTTAGAGGTTTTAATCCGACTTTTGAAACGTTCGATGTCTTCATCAGTCAGTTCTAACAGAGGCGTTAGGCGCTCTACCGTATCATCAATGTCTTCAACATCCGCACGGCTCATGGTTGCTGAGAAAACCGGATAATTATCCGCTAATAACACACCATTACGGTCATAGATATAACCACGAGAAGGTGCAAGCGGTTGCAATCGAATTCGGTTTTGATCGGCAGCAGTCGAAAAGGTCTCATAACTTTTGATTTGCAAATATGCATATCGTGCCACAAGCAACAGCATAAAGAAGGAGACAATCCCTATCGAAATCACCACGCGATTACGATAAATCCGCTTTTCTTGCTGGACATTTTTTAAAGGATAATGCTGCTTCATACGCGATCGACTTAAAGACTGAGAGCTAAAATAACGGAAGAGGCATATTCTAGCGCAACTGACATTTTTTTGATAAATAAAAAAGACACTGCTGTGATTGCAGTCTATATTTTGACTTTGCAGACATGAAAAATATGGGGCTTTGTGTATAACAGTTCATATTATTCTGCTAAAGTCGAAACGTATAAAAAAGGAATATTCCAAAAAATAATACTAAGGAAGTTTGTGAAAACAATGAATAAATTATATCCATTGCTTGCATTTATGATGCTCGGAAGCATCGCACATGCCAATGACAATTCATTTTTACCTGAGGCAAAGTTAACAGGTAAGGGTTATCAACCATGGAATGTTGGAGCAGGTTTTACTCAAAAAATTATTCACGTGAATGGTGAGTGGGTAAACCCATATGGCATTGCCTATGCAAAAGCTGGTGTTTTCTTGAACGATGATAAAACACCTGGTGGGCAAGTCGGCTTTCGTTACCCCGTTCATTTCACTGGCAAAGATAAAAATGGTTATTATATCGGAGCTTATGCGGGCCACATCGACTCCAAGAAAGTAGATGGTGAAGATGAAGCGCGTTTAGGTGGTGGTATCGATCTTGCTTATGTGATGTTGAGTGCCGAGCGTATTAGTACGTTTAGTGTAGGCTTGGGTGCGGGTGAAAAATTAGAAGACAAATCAGGTAATGTGATTGTGGAAACCGAACCGAGACTACAAATCTCATATACTTTAAGTTTTGGTTTGTAGTGAAAATAATCAACTTTATTTTATAACCGCACTCACTGAATAAAATTAAATATGGAAGTTATGCATGCTTGAGTACGTTAACGAATTGTGGCAAACCTTTTTGCAACGTCCCGATTTTTGGGCTGTGCTGAGTATTATCCCCGTTACCGCATTCGTTACCTGGGCACACGTTTGGATGGCACTGAAAATGGTGTTTTACCCGATTACTTTCTGGGGATTCCATTTAGGTCCATTACCCGTGGGATGGCAGGGAATTGTGCCAAGAAAAGCTGGACGTATTTCTGGCATTATTACGGATAACACATTGTCTAAATTGGGTTCCTTACGCGAGTTTTTGGATGCAATGGATCCTGAGGATATGGCGCGCATCATTGGTGAACAAGTTGGCTTTGAGCTTGAGCATTTGATTGATGAAGTCATGCTAGACCGAAATGCGGTGCTTTGGGAAAACCTACCGTATTCAATTAAACGCCGTATTTATGCCCAAGCACATAAACAGCTGCCAAATACCTTAAAAGAACTCGTGACCGAACTGACCATGAACGTAGAGTCACTTGTTGACATGCGTGAAATGGTGGTGAGTCAAATGGAAGCGGATCGTCTCTTGATGGTGCGGATGTTCCTTAAAGTTGGCCAGAAAGAAATCAACTTTATTTGGCATATCAGTGCCTTGATTGGGATGTTCTTTGGTATCTTCCAGATGATCGTTTGGTTTGTGGTGCCATGGCATTGGACAGTTCCATTTTGGGCAGCAATCTGGGGCTTTTTGACTAACTGGATTGCCATCTGGATGGTATTTAATCCCATTGAGCCGCACCCTGTTAAGTATTTACAATTATTTGAATTAACTAAAGATCGTAAATTCCCTTGGATTAAACCTGTGATTCCACGTATTGGAACGTACAATGTTCAAGGCGCGTTTATGAAACGCCAAGAAGAAGTTTCGGATGTATTCGCAAGTGTAGTCACAGAAGACCTAATTACGTTAAAATCTATCATGACCGAAATGATGTATGGCGGGAAGAAAGATAAGACCCGTCGCATTGTGAAACGTCATATTAATGAAATTATGGAATCTCCACTGGTTCGTACCTCATTACAGTTGTCTTTAGGTCCAAAAGAGTACGCAAAACTCAAGACAGACTTGATCGATCGCTCAATTGAAATTACGATGGTGCCTGTATGCGACCCTGCGTTTAATGCGAGCCGTGCACAGAAAATCTTTCAAATGTTTAGAGACCGTATTCGTGAGCTAACACCGAAAGAATTTCAAAATCTATTACGTCCTGCATTTCAGGAAGACGAATGGATTTTAATTGTCTTGGGTGGTGTAACCGGTTTTATCGCGGGTACAATACATTTGTTTGTGGCTTTCTTATAATTAGATGCTGGAAGACGATCTGAATCTTGGGTTCAGATCACTACATAGCGTCATATACAATGTTTAAAATGAGGATGTTTTTTTATGCGCATTATATTACTCGGACCACCTGGAGCAGGTAAAGGTACACAAGCTCAGTTGATCTGTAAGCGCTACGATATCCCACAAATTTCAACCGGTGATATGCTCCGTGCTGCGATTCGTGAAGGTACTGAATTAGGTCTACAAGCTAAAAGCGTCATGGACAATGGCGGCCTTGTATCTGATGAGCTTATTATTGGTCTTGTTAAAGAACGCATTGCTCAACCTGACTGTGTTAACGGCTGCATTTTCGACGGTTTCCCACGTACGATTCCACAAGCTGAAGCGCTTGAAAACGAAGGTATCAACATCGATCACGTGATTGAAATTGATGTACCTGACGAAGAAATCGTTCAACGTTTATCTGGTCGTCGTCAACACCCTGCATCTGGTCGTGTATATCACACCGTTTACAACCCACCAAAAGTGGAAGGTAAAGATGACGAAACTGGTGAAGACCTTGTTCAACGTCCGGATGACCAAGAAGCAACAATTCGTAAGCGTTTAGGTTCTTACCACGCTGAAACTGAGCAATTGGTTGGTTTCTACCAAGGTCGTGCAGCTTCTGGCGAAAACGCACCGACTTATGACAAATTAAATGGTCTTCGTCCAATCGATCAAGTTCAAACTGATTTGTTCGCGATTTTAGATCAGTCTAAATAATTCAGCTTTTTTGAATTTTTGACAATCAAAGAGTCCTACTGCATAGTGGGGCTCTTTTTTTATGTGGCTTTTAGGGCGAATCTGTTATGAAATTTGCTTTGGTTATAATGGTCATCATCGCTGTGGCGGTGTTATTGGGCTTATTATTTGTCAGCTTTAAAATGTTGCGTAAGGTGCAAGTGGAAGAAGCAGAGCAAGCTAAACTGAACCCTAAGCAATATCGCTTACATCCAAAGCTGCAGCAAGAGTTTGATAAAAAACAGAAAGAACAAGATAAAAATTAATCATCAATTTGATCAATTGATTCTTACAAATTCCATCTAGCCCGAAATTGAAGAGATTAATCTTCAATTTGGGTGGTTTTAATCGGTCTTAATGCGCCAAAGTCAAAACGGTCAGGCCAATTACATACATCAGACACGATGCATTCATCGCATTTTGGTTTGCGGGCAATGCAGCAATAGCGTCCATGTAAAATCAGCCAATGATGTGAATCGACGATAAATTCTTTAGGAATCACTTTGACGAGTCGGTGTTCGACTTCCAGAACATTTTTGCCGATAGCCAATCCTGTACGATTACCTAAACGAAAAATATGCGTATCAACGGCCATGGTCGGTTGACCAAAAGCAGTATTCAGCACCACATTTGCAGTTTTACGACCGACACCGGGTAAGGCTTCCAAATCTGCACGATTATTCGGAACGATGCTGTTATGCTTCTCAATGAGCATCTTGCAGGCTTTGATGACATTTTCCGCTTTAGAGTTATACAGGCCAATGGTCTTGATATATTCCTTCAGACCGTCAACACCCAGCGCATAGATAGCTTCAGGAGTGTTTGCCACTGGAAAGAGCTTGTCTGTGGCTTTGTTGACACTGACATCTGTGGCCTGGGCAGATAGGGTAACAGCCACTAAAAGTTCAAATGCACTACTATAATTGAGTTCGGTTTTCGGGTTGGGGCGTTGCTCACGTAAGCGTTCAAAAAAAGTTTGAATTTGCTTCTTAGTCATGTTTTTAACAGCCATGATTAAGCCCCTTGCAGTTGTGTTAAATGTTGCGTGAGCGTATGGAGTAACTCACGTTTTTTTACATCGTCTCGAACACTGAGCTGTTTTTCTAACTTTTTGATTTGTGTTCGAATTTTAGCAAGTTCAATGGTGGTTTTTGCATCGAGCTGCACGACTGGCGTAGTTGGTTTTTCTACGACTTCAATGACCGGTACCGAGTCTGTCTGGGTCGAAAATTGGGCAAACAGTTCCGTGTCAATTTCTGCGCGTACAACAGGGCCTTTACGATGAATTCGGCGCTTTTCCTCACGTTGAATATGTGCATAGTAGCGGCGACGTAAATCATTCTGTTCTGCGATTCGAACAGGTTCAGATGGCACTTGATCAAGCTCTTCGATAAGGTCGATACAATCCACTGGACACGGTGGGATGCAGAGTTCGCAGCCCGTACATAAATCCGTCAAGACCGTATGCATCAATTTGCCTGAGCCAATAATGGCATCAACAGGGCAGGCACTGATACATTTGGTACAACCAATGCATTCATCCTCACGAATCACGGCTTTGACCCGTTGCGGTCGTCCATCACTTTGGATTGGCCAAACACTGGCTTCTGCAATTAAGTGTGATCGATTTAATAACGCTGCCAGTGCATCTGCCACAGGTTGACCACCGGGTACACATTTATTGGCTTCTTCTCCTTCACTGATGGCTTTGGCATAGGGTAAGCAGCCGTCACGGTGTCCACAGAGTCCACATTGAGTTTGTGGCAATAGGGCATCAATTTGTTGGATGAGGGAAATTTCAGAAGTCATGGGTAGTCGCGGGTACAAATGAAGGCAGAGAAAAATCAAAGAGGACGTTGAATTCTAGCATGTTTCAGTATGAATTGCTGTGCGCAAAAATGGGTCTAAAGATGCATCATAAATGAGCAAAATAATTCATTAAAACATTCCTAAAAGTAATAATATTTATAACTAAAATATCTAAATAATCAATTTAAATTGCTGTTCTTTAAAGAATTTAAAGATTTTTTAAAAAAACTATTGCTGATTAGTTACAAAAGATATTTAATATTTTGCGCCAAAATATATCTTTGATCAAAATTGTGATCGATTTTGATCCATACATCTGCTGAGGATTAAGTGTTGAAATATAACAGCCTTAACGACTTCCTAGACTACGTTAAAACACGTGATGAACATCAACCTGAATTTCTTCAAGCTGTTGAAGAAGTGATGACGAGCCTTTGGCCATTCATCGAAAAGAACCCACAATATGCTGACTACGGTTTGCTAGAACGTCTTGTTGAGCCTGAGCGTGCAATTCAGTTCCGTGTTTCATGGGTAGATGACAAAGGTCAAACTCAAGTTAACCGTGCTTTCCGTGTTCAATACAACTCAGCAATTGGTCCATTCAAAGGTGGTATGCGTTTCCACCCATCAGTGAACCTTTCAATTCTTAAATTCTTAGGTTTTGAACAAACTTTCAAAAATGCTTTAACTACACTTCCTATGGGTGGTGGTAAAGGTGGTTCAGATTTTGACCCTAAAGGTAAATCTGAAGGCGAAATCATGCGTTTCTGCCAAGCATTAATGATCGAATTATACCGTCATCTTGGTTCTAACACTGACATCCCTGCGGGTGACATCGGTGTAGGTGGCCGTGAAGTTGGCTACATGGCTGGTATGATGAAAAAATTAAGCAATGACACAGCATGTGTGTTCACTGGTAAAGGTTTAACTTTCGGTGGTTCACTTGCGCGTCCTGAAGCAACTGGTTACGGTACTGTGTATTTCGCTGAGGAAATGCTAAAAACTCGTGGCGATAGCTTTAAAGATAAAGTTGTAACGATTTCGGGTTCTGGTAACGTTGCACAATACGCTGCTGAAAAAGCAATGTACTTAGGTGCGAAAGTGGTTTCACTTTCTGACTCAGCTGGTACTGTATACGTGAAAGACGGTTTCACAACTGAACTTCTTGCTGAAGTAATGGAATTGAAAAACGTTAAGCGTGGCCGTATTTCTGAATTTGCATCTAAGCACGGTTTTGAATATTTAGAAGGTCAACGCCCTTGGTCAATCAAATGTGATATCGCACTGCCATGTGCAACTCAAAATGAATTAGATGAAGCTGATGCTGAAGCTCTTCTTGCTAATGGCGTAATCTGTGTTGCTGAAGGCGCAAACATGCCATCTACTTTGGCTGCAGTTGAGAAATTCGTTGAAGCGAAAATTCTTTATGCACCAGGTAAAGCTTCAAATGCAGGTGGTGTTGCAACTTCTGGTCTTGAAATGTCTCAAAACGCAATTCGTTTGGGTTGGACTTTCGAAGAAGTTGACGAGCGTCTACACGCGATCATGAAAGAAATTCACCGCAACTGCGTGAAATACGGTACTGAAGAAGATGGTACTGTGAACTATGTAAACGGTGCGAACATTGCAGGCTTCGTAAAAGTTGCTGACGCAATGCTTGCTCAAGGCGTTTACTAAGTTCTCCGTAAGTTGAACTGAAAACCGAGGCTCAAGCCTCGGTTTTTTTATGGCTGAATGGTTTGGAATATATTGGATTGTTAATTAGTGCTCATCAGGGTAAGTTGGATTTCGCTATCCATAACACTGAAGTGAAAATTTAAGGGTTGGTCGAGCAAACGTTTAAAAATGAAGCCCTGACCGATGTAACTGTGTGCTGAACTTCAGTGTACTCCCTACATCTCCTATAAAACGCAAAGTATGCTTTTCTACATCATAATTGTGGCCAATGTAATTACGGCCACTAAGAATGTCATACTGCCATCGTTAATTTGAGTGTGGTTTGGGGGGGGCGTTATTCTTTACGAGACCCGATTCTTTTGAGTTAATTGTTCTGCTTCAAAATCATGTAAATCAGTAATTCGCTGTATGCCTTTAAAAATATAGGTCTGTTGATTGCGATTCTTCAGGATGAATTCAGGCAGGGCATTTTGCTTTTGTAGTAGCTTTAAATTTACATCGCTAAAGCATTGGCTGAACATTACATCGTGATTTGAAAACTTTGCACGGCTGATTAGCGTTTGCAGTTGTGAAGATATAAAAAAACCGAGGCGATGACCTCGGTTTTTTATCGGCTGTAACTTACAACGTACCTTTTACGGCTTCACGTTCGACTGACATATCAAAAATATAGGCATATTTTGATTGGTCAGCAGCAGGGTTTTTACGTTCAAAACGTTTTACGCGAATAATTTGGCGTTCTGCAGGAGTGTGCTTAAAGCCTTCAATTTGATCGTAAAATAAAGTCCAGTCTTTATCAACTTGTGTTTTTAAGCCTTTTTCATCGTACTTCACTTCACGTACTTGTAAGCAAGTTTGTGGAGCAACACCTGTACATTGTTTGGTTTCAGGGCTGACTTCAAGGAAAATTGTTTCGCCTTGTGAGTTGTACTGGGTTTCAGGTGTTAATTTTCCAGTGAAAACCAGTTTCTCACCTGTTGCAGAAATAATCGTTAACGTTGGATTTTGTGGATCTGTGGTATTTAAAACAAAAGGTGCTTTACGGTCACTAAAGAGTGAAGATGCAAGTCCTTCTTGTTTCATCGCATTATCAGGACATGCCATCATGGTAGATGCAATGTTGCCTGTTACAAGTGTATTGTGTTCCACTTTCCATTGGGTTGACATGCTATTACAGCTGGTTGAAATACCCAAAGTGCCATTTTCTAGAAAATTTAAAACCAAAGGTTTTGGTGCATTTTCAGTGGTGGTGCTCCATTGATATGAAGCTAAAGTTTTATCAGCATTTTGTTGTTGTAATACGCTCACGGCTAAATCTCCAGCTTTTTGGATATCGCTTGATTGACATGCTGCAAGGACTAAAGGGAAGAGGGCGATCGCTAAATATTTTAATTTCATTACGCTAACTGTTCTAAGTGAATTTCAGCCTGTAGCATAACCCATTCATTTTAAAAGAATATGAATACATTCAGCTCAAATAAGTAGCAAAATGTATCCATAAATAATAATTTGTTAACTTATTAATATAAATTATGAATAAGTCAAGCTATCAAGTTTATTTCACGTTTAATCAAAACGATAAATATCCATACCCAGCGAACCCATACTAAAGCTACTGTGAACAATAGAGAAGCGGGGGCCTGCACCCATCGCAAAGAAGATGGGTGCAAAATGTTCAATGGTCGGATGGTTGCGTTGTACAAACGGGATATTTTGCCAATCGAGAACTGCATCAAAATCTTGATGAGTGAGCTTATTGACCACAAAATTACGGAATGTAGATGCCCACTCAGGCACGGTTGCTGCACGTCCATCCCAAGCCAATTCACGTAAGTTATGAGTAATACTGCCCGATCCAATCAACAGGATTTGCTTGTCACGTAAAGGTGCGAGCGTTTGTCCAATTTTATAGATCTCTTGCGCAGACATAGTCATCGGCAGCGATATTTCAATCACAGGAATGTCTGCATCAGGATACATATGCAACAACGGCATCCAAACGCCATGATCACGTGGACGAGTGCTGTTGGCATGTGCCGATAATCCTGCATTGGCAAGTAAATGAAGAATTTCTTCTGCAAGCTCTGGGTTACCCGGTGCTGGATAACGAATATCATAAAGTTCCGCAGGGAAACCACGGAAGTCATGCCAAGTTTCAGGACGGGCACTGGTACTTACTTCTAGTGCGTTACTTTCCCAATGTGCGGACATGATAATAATGGCTTCCGGTTTTGGAAGATTCAGGCTTAAACGTTCCAACGCAGGACCGACTTGCTCAGGATTGATGGCAAGCATAGGTGAGCCATGGGAAATAAATAAACCTGGAAGTGTATGTAAATTCATCGCGGTCGCCGTTGGTTGTTTAAAGGAATATGATGATCATGCACTATATTATTCAGCGTAACAATTCGGATAATTTCAACGGTTTGTTTCATTGTTGCAACGCTGTAACTGCTGTATACGCTGGATGTTAGTTCGGATTAACCCGCACGATGGTAAGGGTGATTATGATTAATACTCATTGCACGGTATAGCTGTTCGATGAGCATGACACGAACCATTGGGTGTGGCAAAGTTAGTTTAGACAAAGACCAATGCCATGCTGCTGCTTTACGTACCGCCTCAGAATGTCCATCTGGCCCACCAATGGCTAAAACCACATCATTGCCTTCAAGCATCCAGCCTTTCATGGTTTCAGCTAGTTTTTCGGTACTAAACTCACGACCACCGACTTCTAAGGCGATCAGCACTTCATTCGATTTCATGGCATTTAAAATGCTGTCACCTTCAATTTGACGGTATTTTAAAATGTCGGTTTCTGAATCGTTTTTGCCACGTTTGGCCATAGGCAGTTCAATGATCTGCGTTTGAACAAAAGGCTGAATACGTTTGAAATAATCTTCAAAACCCGTCAGAACCCATGCTGGCATTTTTTGACCGATTGTCAGAATACGAATTTTCATACAGCGCCTGAAAGTATACAAAAGAGTATTATAACGGTTCGCTTGCGCTTTGTATGTTCAGACACAATTTGCAATTGAAATCGTGTTCTGCTTGCTGTTTAAATACGCAGCATAAACAGATTAGATCAAAGATGAAAATTGGAATAATAACAATGAAAAAAACATGGCAGGACGGTAAATTATTTTTGCTCAAGCAAGCAGCAATGCTTTTAATTTTTGGATGGTGTTCATTTGCGGCGTATGCCAACAATATTAGAACCGCTGAACCAGATAATTTAAAAGTCTATTTAGAACAAATTATTGGTAATGAAGCTGAATATCGTAACTATAAGAACATTCAAGAGTTAAATAGGGTGTCTGCTTGGATTCGTGAGCAGATGCGTTTATTTGGTGTGAATTGCCGTTTTCAAACCTATACCGTAAATAGCCAACCATACCGGAATGTGGTCTGTCCCTTAAATGCAGGGCATAGCAACCGAGTGATCATTGGCGCGCACTACGATGTATTTGAGGAGCAGCATGGCGCTGATGATAATGCTTCTGGCGTTGCAGGTGTACTCGAAGCTGCTCGGATTCTTTCGGCTGAAAAAGCGCGTTTAAAACAAAATATTGAATTTGTATTTTATACCCTCGAAGAACCGCCATATTTTAGAACAGAGTCGATGGGCAGTTTTATCCATGCAAAATCGGTAGCAAAGGAAAAGGATAAAATTTCAGGTGTGTATATTCTGGAAATGATTGGTTATTTTGATCCCAAAGTCACCCAAGAATATCCAGTTGGACTGAAATGGATTTATCCATCACATACGAATTTTATTGCATCGGTGGGGAATATTCAGTCTCGTGACTTAACCTCATCGTATTGTGCTGCGATGGAGTCATTGAAGCAGTTGCAATGTGAACGCTTGATTTCACCCTCATTTATTCAGGGTGTGGATTTTTCAGATCATATGAATTATTGGCAATTTGATATGCCGGCGATGATGATCACTGATACGGCATTTTATCGTAATAAGCACTATCACACCGAGCAAGATACCTTGGATAAATTAAACTTAGACAAGATGGCTCAAGTGATCGATGGTTTGGTGAAAACCATTTTAAATTTGAAATAGCATGTCTTTAAAAACATGACATAAAAAACGCAGCCCCGAAAGCCTGTGGACTGCGATAAAAGGTCATCTACCTGGAGATGCAGATGACCATCTTGTTCCAATGATCATCACGCTTTTAAACGTGATTGGAACCAATAAAGAAACATACAGCGCGTATATCTCTCTACTATATATGTGGGATAGAGGGAGATATTTCAAGTAATAGCATGCAAATTTTGTAAGACTTTCTTATTGGCTATTACTGATCTTGACGTCGAATTTGAAATAGTTATCCAATTAAAGGTTGTAGCTATTGTCTTGAGTCTTGTCATAGCGATGGATTTGAACGACAAGTTTAGAATATTCAGTATGAATAATGGATAAAAAAAGCCCTGTCGAAACAGGGCTTTTTTCTTTTATTGCGAGTTGTTAGCGCTTAGTGACGAGCAGCTTTGCCACCTTCAGTTGCTTTGACAATCGGTGTCTTTGCAAGAGGTTTAGGCATATCAACCAAGGCTAGAGGTAAAATCTCATCAATCGATTTCACTGGTTTAATTTCTAGACCTTCTTTGACATTGTCTGGAATCTCAGTCAAGTCACGAACGTTATCTTGTGGGATAAAGACAAGCTTGATGCCACCACGGTGAGCAGCGAGAAGTTTCTCTTTTAAACCACCAATGCGCATTGCACGGCCACCCAGACTGGTTTCACCGGTCATCGCAATATCTGGACGAATCGCAATGCCTGTAAACGCTGAAACAAGTGCGGTAGTTAGGGCTAGACCAGCAGATGGGCCATCTTTCGGTGTTGCACCTTCTGGTAAATGCACGTGTACATCAGTTTCTTCAAAGCGAATCGCTTCAATACCCAGTTCATCTGCACGGGTACGTACAACGGTCATCGCTGCTGTGATCGATTCTTTCATGACATCGCCAAGAGAACCGGTGGTAATGAACTTGCCTTTACCTTTTACTGCCGCAACTTCAATCGTTAGCAGTTCACCACCAACAGATGTCCATGCCAAGCCATTTACACGACCCACTTCAGCTTCTTCTTCGGCCATACCGAAGTCGAATTTGTGTGGACCTAAGTAGTCAGGAAGATTTTTCGAATTCACTTCAATTTGAAGATTTTTCGATTTCTTACTAACAGCTTCTTTCACGACTTTACGTGCAATTTTAGATACTTCACGTTCTAAGCTACGCACACCGGCTTCACGTGTATAACGTTGTACGATATCGCGGATGGCTTCTTCGTGAACGGTTAATTCTTTCGCACGTAGACCATTGTTCTTGATGGCTTTTGGAACAAGGTAACGTTCAGCAATATTCACTTTTTCATCTTCGGTGTAACCCGGTAGACGAATCACTTCCATACGGTCAAGCAAAGCTTCTGGAATATTCATGCTGTTTGCAGTACAGATGAACATCACTTCAGAAAGGTCTAGATCAAGATCTAAGTAGTGATCATTGAACTTGCTGTTTTGTGATGGATCTAGGACTTCAAGCAATGCTGAAGCAGGGTCGCCACGATAGTCTTGCGCCATTTTGTCAATTTCATCGAGTAAGAACAGTGGGTTCTTTACTCCAACTTTAGTCAAAGACTGCACAATTTTACCCGGCATCGCACCGATATATGTACGACGGTGACCACGGATTTCAGCTTCGTCGCGCACGCCGCCAAGCGCCATACGGACAAATTCACGACCAGTTGCTTTGGCAACAGATTCACCGAGTGAAGTTTTACCTACACCTGGGGGACCAACTAAGCAAAGAATTGGACCGCGAAGTTTTTTCACACGTGATTGAACAGCAAGGTATTCCACAATGCGGTCTTTCACGTCGTCTAAACCATAGTGATCGGCATCAAGAATGTCTTGAGCTTTCGCAAGGTTAATGCTGACTTTGCTGGCTTTGTTCCAAGGCGTATCTAAAATAACTTCTAGATAGTTACGCACGACAGCAGCTTCGCTCGAAGCAGGTTGCATTGCTTTTAGCTTACGGAACTCATTTTCAGCTTTTTTACGTACATGTTCAGGTAAATCGGCTTCAGTTAGACGTTTTTCAATTTCTGCAACGTCATCCTCACCACCGCCATTCATATCAGAAAGTTCGCGTTGAATGACCTTCATTTTTTCATTTAAGAAGTATTCACGCTGATTCTTTTCCATTTGGCGTTTCACAGAATCATGTAAGGTTTGCTCAATTTGCTGCTCTTCTGACTGTTGTAATAAATACGTCATGAGCTCAGCTAAATGTGCTTCAAATTCATCATGCTCTAAGAATTTTTGTTTTACATCAATATTCAAAGGCACGCGTGTTGCTACGAAGAATAATAATTGTAGCAAATCATCAATTTTATTGGCTGCTGCAATCAATTCACGTGCGTTACGCAATTTTGCTTCTGCATATTGAGCAAATAAGGTGCGTAATTCTTCCACACGATTATTCTGAGTTTCTGAGTCAACAGAAACCGTCATTGGGCTTAATGAATGCTCGGCAGTCAGGTAATCATCGGCATCGATAATTTTTTCTAACTTGGCACGATATAAGCCTTCAATCAGTACTTTTATACAGTTTTCATCATTCTCATGATTCACAACTTGCACAATCTTCGCGACAGTACCGTATTGATATAAATTGTCGTGATCAATTTCTTCTGTAAGCGAATCTTTTTGTGCAACTACGAATACAAGATTGTCACTGTCACGTGCGACATTGACTGCATTGATCGACTTTTCACGACCCACAAACAGTGCAATTTGCATGTGAGGATATACAACCACATCTCGTAGCGCTAAGAGCGGTAATACGCTCGGAATTGTAGTTTCCAAGCTTTCTTCATTCATAATAATCTCAGACATGGGCACTCCTAATGAGTGACAACGGTGTTGCCATGTTTTTTATAGTGATGTGTATTTTTTAAATTACAAGGGTCATGCCAATTAAAATGTATAAAAAATGACTAAATATGTGATTTATAAGTGTAACTCAGTGTCAAGAATATCAAATTAACGTTTGAAGCTTAAAGTTTGAGATGGGCTAATAAAGCCATCTAGCGGTTGATCCCATGCCTCTCGGACCAAAGAGTCTTGAATGAGTTGAAAATCATGACCAAGTCCTAAACGGTAGGGGGTAGAGTGGGCTGTTGCTAATGTTTTATCGTAGAAGCCACCCCCCATACCAATACGTGTGCCGTACTTGTCGCAAGCGAGCAAGGGCATAATTAAAAGGTCAAGATGAGAAACATGCTTCCCACGACTTGCCATGGGTTCTTTCATACCGAGTGGGTGATGAGAAAAACGTTTACTAATGTATTGATGACGTGAGATTTCAACCCAAACCAGTTGCTGATTCATGTTGCAAATCATGGGTAAATACACGTGTTTTTGATGCGAAAAACAGTAGTGGATAAGCTTTTGAGTGTGAATTTCACCAAATGCATGTAAATAAACGCCTATATGCTGACTGCGCTTAAAATAACTATGTCTGATTAAGCGCTGTAGGACTTGTTGTTCAGCTTGTCGTTGCTCCCATAGGTTTAGGCTACGACGCTGCTTACGGAGTTGTTTACGAAGGCTGGTGGTGCTCAAAGTCATGGTTCATTTCAAAGTAGCACAAAATTCTCAAAGGCATTTTAACGTGTTCAAGCTTAAAAGTCCGAAAAAATAGGTTTTATCTTTTCTTGTAAAAGCGTCCTTAAGAAGCGGTCTGCTCAATGAATGTGTATCTATTTTCCCCCCTCTAATCTTGTTTAAGCCAATGATTTCATAGTTTGAATTTTTGGCTTATTTCGATGGATCAGTAGATGTGCATAGGGACGCGTAAATTTTACTTAAAAAACAGAAATAAGGAATTAAAAAAAGCAGGGCATAACCCTGCAAATAGAGTGAGACAGCCTTTATTTAAGGCAAAAGGATAATAAACCAAGTAAAAAAGATAATTGCTAAAGCAACGAATTGAGCGGCACTCCCCATATCTTTTGCAATTTTAGAAAGTGGATGCTTGTCTAAAGATACGCGGTCGACAACGGCTTCAATGGCAGAATTGAATAACTCAACTATCAAGGCAAATAAGCACACCACTACCATAAGGGCATGTTCAGCACGACTCACATCGAGAAAATAACTGGTAGGAATAAGCACAATATTCATCCAGACAATTTGTCGAAATGCAGCTTCATTTTGATAAGCAGCTTTGAATCCGTCGAGGGAATATTGCGTTGCATTTAAAATTCGTTTAAATCCAGATTTGCCTTTAAACGGGGAAATTTCACTCATAGCACTGTACAGACGTATAGATTTAAAAACTGGCGAAAATATAGCATGCCAAGCTTAAAGTTTTCTTGCATTCAGTTTTTATTTTATTGGGCCTAAAAATTTAAGGGGATTTACATAAGCCTGTATCAAGTTAGTGCTATGTTTATTCATTATTAGACTTAAAATTTGCCTGAATTTCAGGCACAATACAGGCGTTTAAAATTTTTAATTTTGAAGCCTTTGCTTCATTGCATGAAATAATAAAAGTGATATAGGTCAACAATGAAAAACTTTAGTTTTGCTGTGCTTGCAGCAACACTTTTAACCAGCCAGTTTGTCAGTGCAGAGCCGGCAGTTATTCAAACGGAAATCAAAACGAATGTGACACAGCCCATGGGATTTTATCCTTTCCAAGTGGGTGCATATAAAGTCATTGCTTTAAAAGATGGGACACTCGAATTAAGTCCTGATTTATTTAAACAAAATTTAACTCCAGAAGAAGTCAGTGCCTTATTTCAAAAGCTTGCGGTTGATCAGAGCAAAGGCATACAAACCAGTGTCAATGCCTATCTGATTGATGATGGACAAGGTGGCATCAGTCTTGTTGATAGTGGTGCAGCCAGTTGTTTTGGTCCGAACTTAGGATCTATTGCACAAAATATTGAAGCAGCTGGCTATAAGCTTAATCGCGTACGCAGTGTTTTCTTAACCCATTTACATCCTGATCATGCATGTGGCATTGCGAAACAAGGTAAGGCTGTGTTTCCAAATGCAACGATCTACGTCAATGAACAAGAAAGTCAGTATTGGTTAAGTGAAAGCACCGTCGACACTTTAGCTACCGAAAAACGTGAAGGTTATTTAGCGACCGTTGCGAAAATTAAAGCTGCGATTGCGCCTTATCAAACCATGCGGAGTTTTAAGACTTTTAGCGTTGGTTCTGTGATTAATGGATTAGAAGTACTACCGAGTGTTGGGCATACACCAGGGCATTATTCTTTTATCTTAAAGTCGCAAGCTAAAAGTTTTGCTATCCTCGGTGATGTGGTTCATTCGTATCATTTACAGTTTGAACAACCCAAGTTATCTGTCGATTTTGATGTCGATCCGGTCAAAGCCAGTGAAACTCGTTTAGCAATTTTTAAACGTTTTGCTCAAGAGCAAACCTTCGTTGCATTTGCACATTTACCATTTCCGGGTATTGGTAAAATTAGTGAAATGAATGATGGTCAGTTCCGTTGGAACCCGCTAAATTTAGCTCCGACAGCTCCGACAGCTCCGACAGCTCCGACAGCTCCGACAGCTCCGACAGCTCCGACAGCTCCGACAGCTCCGACAGCTCCGACAGCTCCGACAGCTCCGACAGCTCCGACAGCTCCGACAGCTCCGACAG
>NZ_VOZO01000041.1:0-2304 GCF_013419715.1 Acinetobacter sp. YH12063
CAACTGTTAATGCTGAAAATAGAGCTTATACTCAACTTATTCGTCCATAATATATAAATTCACAATATTTAAAAGCTGGCTCATTTCAGTAAAAGTCGCAAGATTTTTCATTTTCACAAGGCTTTCCTTTAGAATAGGCGCATCTTATTTCTTAGCTTTGATTTCTCAATGATTCAGTTAGACCAGTTATCTATACGTCGCGGTGGACGTGTTTTATTTCAAAAAGCGTCGATGCAGTTACACCCAGGATGGAAAATTGGCCTAACCGGTGTCAATGGTGCCGGGAAATCGACCCTGTTTTCAGCTTTGCTTGGTGGCATGGAGTCAGACACCGGTTCGTTGACCCGTCCTGCGGTATGGACCGTGGCGCATATGGCGCAGGAAATCAAAGCGCTGAATATGAAAGCCATTGATTTCGTCTTGTCCGGCGATGAAGAATACTGGGATATTCAACAGAAACTGGAGCAGCCAGATCAGCTGGATGATGCAGAACTGGCCCATTTATATGGCCGTTTTGATGAAATTTCAGGTTATTCTGCGCCGGCCAAAGCTTCGCAACTGATGGCCGGTCTGGGCTTTTTTGAACATCAATCCCAACTGGATGTTTCAAGTTTTTCTGGTGGCTGGCGCATGCGCCTGAATCTGGCGCGTACCCTGATGAGCCGTTCCGATTTACTCCTTCTTGATGAACCGACCAACCATTTAGACCTGGATGCCATTCTCTGGCTCGAAGACTGGCTGAAAGCCTATGAAGGTACGCTGGTGCTGATTTCGCATGACCGGGATTTCCTCGATGCGATTACCGATCATATTTTACATATTGAAAATCAGGAACTGATTTTATATACCGGTAACTACTCGACCTTCGAGCGCACCCGCAGTGAACGTCTGGCGCAGCAGCAACAGGCTTATGAAAAGCAGCTGGAAACCCGCGCACATCTGCAAAAATATATTGACCGTTTTAAAGCGAAAGCCACCAAAGCCAAGCAGGCACAGAGCCGGATCAAACAGCTGGAGCGTATGCAGGAACTGTCTGCTGCCCATGTTGATACACCATTTACCTTCAGTTTCCGTGAACCGACCAAAATGAGTTCGCCTTTATTGCAACTGGAACATGCCGATATTGGTTATGGTGACAAGCTGATTGTCACCAATGTCAATTTACAGATCACGCCAAGCAGCCGGATTGGTTTGCTCGGGATGAATGGTGCCGGTAAATCCACCCTGATTAAATCGCTGGTCGGTGATTTAAAATTGCTTCAGGGTCTGCGTAAAGATTCAGAACTGCTCAATATTGGCTACTTTGCCCAACACCAAATGGATGCACTGGATGGCAATGCCAGCCCGATGTTACAGCTGGCCCGTATTGCCGATAAAAAAATCAGTGAAGCCAGCCTGCGTTCTTTCCTGGGCAGTTTTGGTTTTAGCGGCGAACGCATGGATACGCCAAGTGAAAGTTTCTCAGGCGGTGAACGTGCCCGTCTGGCTCTGGCATTGATTGTCTGGCAGCGTCCAAACGTGTTGATTCTGGATGAGCCGACCAACCATTTAGATCTGGATATGCGTCATGCATTGACCATGGCCTTGCAGGATTTTGAAGGTGCTGTGGTGCTGGTATCGCATGAGCGCCAGCTGATTGCCAGTGTCTGTGATGAATTGCTGCTGGTACATAATGGTCAATGCCGTGAATTTGACGGTGATCTGACCGCTTATGCCGACTGGTTACGTCAGGCCCGCATTGAGATGATCAAAAACGGGCAGAAGCCAGCCGAGCCGGTGAAATCTCAGGTCGAAGTCAAAGCAACCATTTCCAGACTGGACAAAGAAGCACAGCGTAAGGAAGCGGCACGCCAGCGGGAACTGAGCCGCCCGATTCGTAAAAATATCGAAAAATGTGAAACACAGATTTCAAAGGTTACGCCGCGACTGGCTGAAATTCAAAGCTTGCTCGGAGATAGTGCTTTATATGATGCCTCACGTAAAAATGATTTGCTCAAACTGATGAATGAGCAAACTGAGCTGAAAGCCAAACTGGAAACAGCCGAAGAACAGATGCTGGAACTAATGATGGAACTGGAAAGTCTGGAGCAGTCCTTCTAACACTATTTCAACACCCCCATTATCTGAGAGATGAGTAACAAGCGTTATTCATCTCTTTTTTTTATTAAAACCACCCATTTTTAATATTTTCCTCCTGCTTTTCATCTCCGTGTAGTTCCTTGCTATTCTTGAGTACTGCATCTCTTCTTCAAAACTTGACACATTTTGTCGTGAATTACGCAAGTGCCATATAAGTTTATTTTT
>NZ_VOZO01000042.1:0-2021 GCF_013419715.1 Acinetobacter sp. YH12063
AAAGTCGTTTGAATGATTTCTTCTTGGTCTACGTGCCATAAAATACTCCATATATTGATGTTTATAACATCATTTGAGGAGCAGAGTATCACTTATAGGAGTTGTTCAAATTTCCGGATCCATCTCTAAGTGAGGAGGAAATGACTCTTACTATTCAGATGTTGTTTCAAGCTTTTTTTGATTGATAGAGTTTTATGTATTAAACTCTATATTGAAAGTAAATATATTGTAAAAATAGTATGTTATTTACTAATTGATTAAATTATTTACACTTATTCTGTATAATGCTCTATGAATTCATTACTTATTTTTTTAAATTAAAAATCATATGCAAAGCTTAAATGATGAAGAGTGTCGCCAAGTTGAAAGTGTAAAACAGCTTTTACAAAAAAATTTTAAAGATAAGCTTTATGCTATTTATTTATATGGTTCGTATGTTGATGGTGGTTTAAAACATAAAAGTGATCTTGATATTTTAGTTATTATTGAACGTGAAATTACCGATCAGGAAAGAAAACAATTAGCGCAGAATTTTCTAAATATATCTGTTCCGATTGGTCATGCTACAGCGCGTGCCTTAGAAATTACGATATTAGAAAAAGGGAGTATTACCAATAAAAATCATCCATATACATATCAGCTACAATATGGCGAGTGGTTGAGAGAAGAATTACTCAAAGGTGAATTACTTTATAGTCAATCTGATCCAGATATTAGTATTTTACTTAAAACTGCCCAATTACATAACATTACTATCTTTGGACCTGATATTTGCGATTGGTTAAATCCAATTAGCTATGAACAATTAATATTTGCCATGCAAAAAACTTATCCACAAATTATTGCTCATTGGAAAGACGATCAGGATGAATGTAATCAAATTTTAGCGCTATGCCGTATAGCTTATACATTAGATCATAAAACAATAGTTGCCAAGGATGTTGCTGCGACATGGTTTTTAGAATTCTTAAGTCAGATAGATCAAGACATTTTGCAACTCATAATAGATGAATATATTGGGCAAGGTCATGAGCAATGTTGGTTAGTTTTACATGATCAGCTTGCTAAAATTGTTAAAGAATTACAGCATAAAATTGAACCACTACTTTTTAACTGATGTGGAAGTAATGGATATGCTTCTTAGATTATTACCTCACTATATCTCTAAATACCGAAGAGACTTGATATTGCAAAGGGGGGCGTGGTTGGAGTTGCATGAAGATTTTAAATAAAAGCGGAGGAACTAGGGTAAAAGTTGCCAAAAAGTTTCTTCTGAAATGACTTTTATATTATGACGTTTAAGCAAAGCGGAGGTAACTCCATTGCCATAGATCTTATTCCCATTAAATTGACCATCGTAAATCATTGAACTACCACATGAAGGGCTATTTTCTTTAAGCACTACCAGAGTAGCTTTTAATAATTGAACTTTTTTTAAAGTTCTATATGCCCCTTCAATATAGATTGAAGTCACATCCTTTCCTGATTTTTCAATTACACAGGCTTTTCCATCTAAGACATCATCGCCATTACCTCCCGAAATCTCGGCAGGTTCGCGTGGTGTTGATAAACCGCCAAGAATCTCTGGACATACCATAGTAGCTTTTCCATCTTTGACTAATTTTTCGATTTTTTCGTTTAAGCTATGCGTCCCGTTATAACGTACCTTTAAGCCAGCCAGACAAGAACTTACTAAAATCATATTTCCTCTATGAAAAAGATATGTATCGATTTGCTATTTAGCCAGTACCTATTATTTTTTAAAATTAATAGGTTAGTGCTATGGATAAAACAAGAATTTAAATATGATCAATGCAAAGTGAGTTATTTTTTTTCTAACCCACAAAGCTTATAGATTAGTTTGATCCTTTTTGTTTAGAAAATTTATCAACAGTGATGTGTGCTGAATTAGCAGGAGACTTTCACTTGGGAGATTCTAGGCAGCTAACCGATAAAAGTCTTCTGCCATTTGATTTGGTGTCTTAAAATCCAAGCCTTTTTGAATTCTTCGCTGATTATAA
>NZ_VOZO01000043.1:0-1659 GCF_013419715.1 Acinetobacter sp. YH12063
GTACCAGCGTACGGCCCACAGAATGATGTCACGCTGAAAATGCCGGCCTTTGAATGGGTTCATGTGCAGCTCCATCAGCAAAAGGGGATGATAAGTTTATCACCACCGACTATTTGCAACAGTGCCGATAAAAATATATCATCATGAACAATAAAACTGTCTGCTTACATAAACAGTAATACAAGGGGTGTTATGAGCCATATTCAACGGGAAACGTCTTGCTCGAGGCCGCGATTAAATTCCAACCTGGATGCTGATTTATATGGGTATAGATGGGCTCGCGATAATGTCGGGCAATCAGGTGCGACAATCTATCGATTGTATGGGAAGCCCGATGCGCCAGAGTTGTTTCTGAAACATGGCAAAGGTAGCGTTGCCAATGATGTTACAGATGAGATGGTCAGACTAAACTGGCTGACGGCATTTATGCCTCTTCCGACCATCAAGCATTTTATCCGTACTCCTGATGATGCATGGTTACTCACCACTGCGATCCCCGGGAAAACAGCATTCCAGGTATTAGAAGAATATCCTGATTCAGGTGAAAATATTGTTGATGCGCTGGCAGCGTTCCTGCGCCGGTTGCATTCGATTCCTGTTTGTAATTGTCCTTTTAACAGCGATCGCGCATTTCGTCTCGCTCAGGCGCAATCACGAATGAATAACGGTTTGGTTGATGCGAGTGATTTTGATGACGAGCGTAATGGCTGGCCTGTTGAACAAGTCTGGAAAGAAATGCATAAGCTTTTGCCATTCTCACCGGATTCAGTCGTCACTCATGGTGATTTCTCACTTGATAACCTTATTTTTGACGAGGGGAAATTAATAGGTTGTATTGATGTTGGACGAGTCGGAATCGCAGACCGATACCAGGATCTTGCCATCCTATGGAACTGCCTCGGTGAGTTTTCTCCTTCATTACAGAAACGGCTTTTTCAAAAATATGGTATTGATAATCCTGATATGAATAAATTGCAGTTTCATTTGATGCTCGATGAGTTTTTCTAATCAGAATTGGTTAATTGGTTGTAACACTGGCAGAGCATTACGCTGACTTGACGGGACGGCGCTTCCCTACCCTCATGGCCGCCTCCCAGGAATCGACCCAGGTGCTTATCGTGGACATAATCCTTTACTCATAAATTTATCTTATTCCATTATTGTACCTGTCACGCAAAACTTGCAGAAAAGCCATAAACGCAGGAGAATCCTGTCGGCGGTGAGGATAATAAATATGGTAGCCGTCAAAATATGGACACCACTCGGTCAGAACAGCAATCAGCTTGCCGCTTTTGATATATCCATCTGCAACATACTCGGGAATATAGGCAATCCCCAGCCCGTCTAATGCTGCATCGAGCTGATGAATCGTGCTGTTCGCAATATATTGCCCTTTGACTTTCAGACTGAATTTCTGAGCATCTTTCTCGAATTCCCAGGCGTACAATCCACTCGTATCAGAATAGCGGACGTTAATGCAGTTGTGGTTCAAAAGATCCTGCGGCTTCCTGGGCTTAGCATAACGCTTAAAATGGCACTGTTGCAAAGTTAGCGATGAGGCAGCCTTTTGTCTTATTCAAAGGCCTTACATTTCAAAAACTCTGCTTACCAGGCGCATTTCGCCCAGGGGATCACCATAATAAAATGCTGAGGCCTGGC
>NZ_VOZO01000044.1:0-1482 GCF_013419715.1 Acinetobacter sp. YH12063
TGTAACTCCAAAATAGAAATGTCCGGTTTCTCCAAAGTAAAAATGTCCGCTTTTAGAATATGCGCTTTTGCGATTATCGAAGCGGACGGTTTGATATGTTGGTGTCTATGTCGGATAAAGAACTTAAACGATTGTCGGTCGTGCAGGAAATCTGCGATCAACGCATAACTCAATCCCAGGCTGCTCAGCTACTTCATATTTCAGAACGTCAGATCAGGCGTTTACTGCAAAAATACAAAGCTCAAGGCCCAGCTGCATTAGCCCATGCCGGTCGTGGTCAAACCAGCAATTCCAGGCTTCCTGAAGAACTCAGGCTCAAGTGCCTCAATATGGTTGCTGAGCAATTCCATGGTTTCGGACCCACTTTAGCGCATGAAAAGCTGACTACCATTCATGGATTCGATATTTCAGTGGAAACCCTGCGTTCCTGGATGATTGCAGCCGATTTATGGATTCCTCGCTCCAAACGCCTGAAACGCCCATATCAGCCTCGTTATAACCGGGACTGTTATGGTGAACTGATCCAAATTGATGGCTCACATCATGACTGGTTTGAAGGAAGAGCCCCTAAATGCTGTCTATTGGTGTTTATCGATGACGCCACAGGAAAATTGCAGCACTTACGCTTCTGTGAGTCAGAATCAGCCTTTGACTATATGATTTCAACACGTTTGTATGTTGAGCAGCATGGTAAGCCTTTAGCCTTCTACAGCGATAAACATTCAGTCTTCAGGGTGAATCAAAGCAGCAAGAAAGACACCAAGATTACGCAATTTGGGCGCGTACTCAGCACCCTGAATATCGATATTATCTTCGCTAATTCACCACAGGCCAAAGGCCGTGTAGAACGAGCCAATAGAACGCTTCAGGACCGTCTGATCAAAGAAATGCGCCTGGAAGGCATCTGTTCGATTGAACAAGCGAATGCCTGGCTACCCTGCTTCATTGAGCAATTCAATCAGAAGTTTGCCAAGATGGCCTTTAATCCCAAGGATCTACACCGGACTGTCACTGAAACAGCCGAAGAATTAGATGATATTTTTACCTGGCGTGAACCCCGCAGAGTCACGAATAGCCTGACGATTACTTATGATAAATGCGTATATCTCCTGGAAAACACGGAAGAAAACCAAAGATTGATTAGTAAGTATCTTGAGTTCCTGGAATACCCGGATGGTACAGTCGCGATTGAATATCAGGGAAGAAAAATCAATTACAGCATCTTCGATAAATTAAGTCAGCTTAACCAGCGAGAGATTGTTGAGAATAAACGTTTAGGTGCAGTTCTCAATCATATTCAACAACAGCATGAAGAATTGGAACAGCAAAACAAACGTAATCGTTCTCAATCTATGCCAAGCAGACGTGCACAGAAGACAGTAATCAAAGAACGAAATCTGAATCCTGTGCTTGACTTGGAAATGTCTGTATAGGACATTTCTATTTGGTTTTAAGGTAGGACATTACTACTTAGGAATAACA
>NZ_VOZO01000045.1:0-1301 GCF_013419715.1 Acinetobacter sp. YH12063
GGATAATCTTTTTCAGATTCAATCAATAATTGAACCGCTCTATCTCTGATTTCAGGGGTGTATTTTACTTTTTTCATCGGGACATTCTCTCAAGAAAAGTGGTCTCCGACAAACCCGGTACGGTTCATAATGTCTCAGCTATTAATAATTCTTGTACAGCCCGCTGGCTATGTTCATAGAAAATACTACCTTCTTCTGTGAGAGCTAAATGACGTGTATCTCTGTTAAAAAGTACTACTCCGAGCTGTACCTCAAGCTTTGAAATCATCTTACTGACAGCGGAACGAGTCAGATGTAATTTTTCTGATGCTTTAGTAAAACTTCCTTGTTCAACAACACTAATAAATGCCATCAAACTTTTCAGATCATTAACACGCATATTAGTTCCAATTGGGAATCAATGAGTTGATTTATTATCACTTTTGTATCCAATTTATCAATGATAATCTAATTAAAATTCATATTAGGAACCTTACTATGAACAGAATTTTAGTTATCAAATCTAGTTTTATGCAGGAAAAATCTCTAAGTAATCAGCTCATTAATAAATATTTATATAGACGTAAGCAAAGTGGTTATGTTGACCAAATAATTGAACATGATCTAGGAGCTATGAACTTACCAGTATTAAACTTAGAGATATTTAATGCCTTACGTGGAGAGGCGAATGAAAAACCTGAGGTAAAAGCAGCAGTAGCTCTCTCTGATCAATTTATTCAAGAGCTGAAAGATTGTGATCTATTATTGATTGCAGCACCAATGTATAACTTAAATGTACCAACCCAATTAAAAAACTGGTTCGACTTAATTGCACGAGCACGAGTAACTTTTCAATATACAGAAACCGCACCCGTAGGATTAATTAAAGGTGTTAAATCAATTATCTTTAGTTCACGTGGTGGTTTTCATCAAGATCTTCCAACAGATGCTGTTACAGCATATTTAATAGCAGTATTAGGATTAATTGGTATTGATAAGGTAGATTTTATATATGCTGAAGGCACTGATATTAAACCATTAGGGAAATCTAAAGCACTTGAATTAGCTTCACAGCAAATTGCTTTACAAACGAACGTAGGATTGTAAGTATATTCTTCCTTATGGCAATGAAATTATAATTTTCTATTGTTCTAAGGTTCCTATTTAACATAATGGCGATTATACGAATTTTAAATGTAACTCCAAAATAGAAATGTCCGGTTTCTCCAAAGTAAAAATGTCCGCTTTTAGAATATGCGCTTTTGCGATTATCGAAGCGGACGGTTTGATATGTTGGTGTCTATGTCGGATAAAGAACTTAA
>NZ_VOZO01000046.1:0-1282 GCF_013419715.1 Acinetobacter sp. YH12063
AGAGGTGGTTCCACTTGTTTGAACAACTAAAAGCGTATTTATAAGTGATATTCCGCTCTAGTTAAGCCACCTTGTTTTGTTGGGGTAGCTGATCATAGTAAAACTCATTTGGTGTCATTTTGTCTAGACTCGAATGAGGTCGTTTCAGATTATAAAACTCAAAATATGCACTCAATTGCTTTTTCGCATCTGTGACACTGCTATAAGCTTTGAGATACACCTCTTCATATTTAACGCTCCGCCATAATCGTTCAACCATCACATTATCTACCCATCGACCTTTACCATCCATACTGATTTGAATGCCATTTGATTTCAATACATCAATAAATGCATCACTGGTGAACTGACTGCCTTGGTCTGTATTCAATATTTCAGGTGATCCATATTTTTCAATCGCTTCATTTAAAGCCGAAATACAAAAATCCACCTCCATACTAATCGATACCCTATGCGCAAGTACCTTGCGGCTATGCCAATCAATCACAGCACATAAATAAACAAAGCCTTTTGCCATAGGGATATACGTTATATCAGTAGACCACACTTGATTACTGCGCTGAATAGCCAATCCTTTGAGCAGATATGGATATTTACGGTGAGCTTGATTAGCCTGGCTTAAATTTGGTTTGCAATATAACGCCTGAATACCCATTTTCTTCATTAAAGTACGTGTATGACGTCGTCCTATATGATGCCCTTGACGATTCAACAAATCACGCATCATACGACTGCCTGCAAAAGGATATTGCATATGTAATTCATCAATACATCGCATCAGCTTCAGATCTGATGAGCTAACAGGTTTTGGGCGATAATAATAACAACCACGAGAGACTTTCAGTAACTTAGCTTGTTTAGATACTGAAATCTGAAGTGAGTGATCGATTAACTTTTGTGGTTGAAGCGGCCCAGTTTCTTCAACACACCTTCTAAAAAATCAATTTCTAATGCCTGCTCACCGATTTTTGCATGTAACTTTTTAAGATCAATGGGAGGTTCTGATGGAGCTTTTGATTGATCGAAAGCTTGTGAGGAAGCTGAGATCAATTGATTTTTCCAGTCAATAATTTGGTTTTGATGAACATCAAACTCAGAACTCAATTCAGCAAGTGTTTTTTCTGCTTTGATCGCAGCAAGTGCTACCTTAGCCTTAAAGTCGTTTGAATGATTTCTTCTTGGTCTACGTGCCATAAAATACTCCATATATTGATGTTTATAACATCATTTGAGGAGCAGAGTATCACTTATAGGAGTTGTTCAAATTTCCGGATCCATCTCT
>NZ_VOZO01000047.1:0-1275 GCF_013419715.1 Acinetobacter sp. YH12063
TTGATGTGTGCTTAAAAAACAGGAGGGTTTAACTTGGTAAACTATACATACTCATTAGGAGTTTACCATGAGCAAGAAACAGAAGACTTACACCGCAGAATTTAAAGCTGAAGCCATAAAAGCCATTGAAGAGAACCAAGGTAATGTATCGGAATCCGCTAGACAACTTGGCATTTCAATGCAAACCCTTTCGAACTGGAATAACAAAGCAAAGGCTGGAACTTTAGCAGGCACAAAACAGTATTCGCCCGATCTAAACGCCTTACTCGAAGAAAATAAGAAGCTTAAACAACAGCTCAAAACAGCTGAAATGGAACGTGAATTTTTAAAAAAGGCAGCAGCGTACTTTGCCAAAGAAAGTCAGTGAGGTACGCCTATATGAAATCGCAAAGCCACTTATTTCCGATTATTTTAATGGCTCGATTACTTCGTGTATCCGTTTCTCGCTTTTATGATTGGCTAAAGCGAGGCATGAGTAAAAGATCAATTCAGCGAAATCAGCAGACAATTTTGGTCAAAATAGCCCATGAAGAAACCAAACAAAGCTATGGCTATGTTCGATTAACCAAGCATTTACAAGCGCAAGGTATCAAAATAAGTACGTATGCTGTGCGCCAAATAAAAAAATCAAATCAGTTGTATTGTAAGCGCCATAAGCGTTTCAAAAGAACCACGAACAGTGATCACAACCGTTCTATTTATGACAATTTACTCAAGCAACAGTTTTCAATGACGAAGCCTAATCTTGCGTGGTCGAGTGACATTACCTACATTTGGACGGCTGAGGGCTGGTTGTACTTGGCAGCTGTCAAAGATCTTTACACGAAACAGGTTGTTGGCTATAGCTTAAATGAGCGCATGACAGCCAAGCTTGTTTGTGATGCATTGAATATGGCTATTCGCAATCAGAAACCTGCTAAAGATCTCATTGTACATTCAGATAGAGGCAGCCAATATTGCAGTAATGAATATCGAAACTTACTTGAGAAATTTGATTTTCAGGGTTCAATGAGCAAAAAAGGCGACTGCTTTGATAATGCACCGATAGAGAGTTTCTGGGGCATACTCAAAAATGAACTAGTCCATCATCGCAACTACAAAACAAGGGAAGAAGCCAAAGCGGATATTACAAAATATATAGAGTTATTTTATAATCAGCGAAGAATTCAAAAAGGCTTGGATTTTAAGACACCAAATCAAATGGCAGAAGACTTTTATCGGTTAGCTGCCTAGAATCTCCCAAGTGAAAGTCTCCTGCTAATTCAGCACACATCA
>NZ_VOZO01000049.1:0-1168 GCF_013419715.1 Acinetobacter sp. YH12063
TACGTTGTCGGCAGCGGGCCAAAAAGGAATACGTCCATGCCCATCGAGGTGAAACCGGCTGTGAGCGCGGGTTCAAGCATATAGCCCGACAGGCGCGTATCCTTGCCGATCACGACACGATGGCGGTGGTCACCGCGACGAAAGACACGGCCAGCCGCCATGCCGACGCGCAAGGCGGTTTCCGCCGTCATCGCGCCTTCGTTGGCTTTGCCACGAATACCGTCTGTGCCGAAATATTTGCGCACCATAAGGTCGATTATCCTGTCGTCGGGTCGCCCTCAAAGGGGACATGCCTGCTGAACCGCGAATATAGAGAAATATCCCGAATGTGCAGTTAACGAATTCTTGCGGTTTCTTTCAGCGCCGCCAATACCGCCAGCCCGTCGCGCAAGGGGCGCGGCTCGTGTGTGCGGATGAAGTCAGCTCCACCTGCGGCGGCGGCAAGCTCTGCAGCGAGTGTCGCGGCCCCGACATCCCCCGGACCACGGCCTGTGAGCGCGCGCAGAAAGGATTTGCGCGAAACAGACAGAAGCACCGGCAAATCGAAGCGCAGCCGCAATTCATCGAACCGCGCCAGCACCGAGAGCGAGGTTTCGGGAGCAGCCCCCAGAAAAAACCCCATGCCGGGATCAAGGACAAGGCGGTTGCGTTTGATACCGGCACCCGTCAGCGCCGCGATGCGCGCGTCAAAGAACGCCGCAATGTGATCCATGATGTCGCCAGCGGGTGCCTCGCGCCGATCTGCCTGCCCGTCTTGCACCGAATGCATAACGACGAGTTTGGCAGATGATTTCGCCAATTGCGGATAGAACGCAGCGTCTGGAAAACCGCGAATATCATTGAGATAGGCCACACCACGCGACAAGGCATAGGCTTGCGTCGCGGGTTGATAACTGTCGAGCGAGACGGGAATGCCATCTGCCTTGAGCGCGTCCAGCACCGGCGCGATACGCGCGATTTCTGTGTCGGACGAAACAGGCGCGGCGTCGGGATTGCTGGATGCCGGACCGAGGTCGATCACATCTGCCCCCTCGGCCATCAGCTTACGCGCCTGCGCAATGGCTGCGTCTGGCGCCAGATACCGGCCTCCATCGGAGAAACTGTCCGAGGTTATGTTGACGATGCCGAAAATGATGAGCGATTTATTCATGGGGGCTTCTATAATAAT
>NZ_VOZO01000050.1:0-1149 GCF_013419715.1 Acinetobacter sp. YH12063
TTTCCCTCACGGTACTGGTTCACTATCGGTCAGTCAGGAGTATTTAGCCTTGGAGGATGGTCCCCCCATATTCAGACAAGGTTTCACGTGCCTCGCCCTACTCGACATCATTATCTAAGCCCTTTCGTGTACAGGACTATCACCTACTATGGTCGCACTTCCCAGAGCGTTCCACTAAAGCTTAGATAACTTAATGGGCTTTTCCCCGTTCGCTCGCCGCTACTGAGGGAATCTCAATTGATTTCTTTTCCTAAGGGTACTGAGATGTTTCACTTCCCCTCGTTCGCCTCATAAACCTATGTATTCAGTTTATGATACCCGCCTTATAGCGGGTGGGTTTCCCCATTCAGAAATCTCCGGATCACAGGATATTTGCCGCCTCCCCGGAGCTTATCGCAGGCTATTACGTCTTTCATCGCCTCTGACTGCCAAGGCATCCACCACATGCACTTAATTACTTGACTATACAACCCCAAACAGTCGTTTATCCTTACAAGTAGGATAAGCAACAGAGTTCGTCTTGCGACTTACTCATACAGTTGGCGTTTCGTAGATTTAACTACAGTACAGCTTCAATTAGATTCATATACCAAAACGCTTGATTCAGTTAATTTCGCTAGTAACTCATTTCATTCAACTTTCACAATTGCTTGTTAGGTTAAATCAAACGAGTATGAACAAATTATTTCAACTCAAATATATTCTGTTAATGATTTTTCCAGCCTTCGTCAGGTCAGGAAACTGTGATAAATCACAGAGCTTAATAACAATGAAGCGAATCATACGCCACTTTGTTGCTAAGCTCTATAACCTAAACACTTGATCGCTTAAGGACTAAGCTAACAATCGTTTGATTGTTTATTTTAGCTTCGTTCTTTATACATTGCGTAGCAATGTATGGTGGAGACTAGGAGAGTCGAACTCCTGACCTCCTGCGTGCAAAGCAGGCGCTCTACCAACTAAGCTAAGTCCCCAGCTTATCAATAAGTCAATGTTTCTGATTTTCCGTACTTCGTCAGTAGTGGTGGGTCTGACAAGACTTGAACTTGTGACCCCACGCTTATCAAGCGTGTGCTCTAACCAACTGAGCTACAGACCCTCAGATACATCGTCATGAAGAACAACTTGTTGTGGATTCTTACCAATCGT
>NZ_VOZO01000005.1:0-295416 GCF_013419715.1 Acinetobacter sp. YH12063
AAAGTCGTTTGAATGATTTCTTCTTGGTCTACGTGCCATAAAATACTCCATATATTGATGTTTATAACATCATTTGAGGAGCAGAGTATCACTTATAGGAGTTGTTCAAATTTCCGGATCCATCTCTCTTGGTCCTTGTGATTGCAACACAACTAAAGCTGCCAAGACCTTTTCTTGTGTCGAATCGTCTTGCTGAGCAAGCCATTCATTAAATACATCTGTGGTCAATACTGTCCACATAGCACAACCAAAATATAGACTATAAGCTATATCATAATTTAATCGAGTAAACACTGCAAATAAAAAACCGCCCTCACGGACGGTCTTAAAATTGCCTCCTTTTTTAAAGGAGGGTTAGTGAGGATTTTTTATGCCACAGGCGACAACGTAAACAAAACTTGCCCTGTTTTCACTGTTTGCCCTTTTTCAATGGTAATTTCAGAAACCTTCATCCGCTCAGGCGCAATAATTGGAATCTCAATCTTCATCGCTTCAATCACCGCAAGCGTTGCACCTTCTTCAACAATATCACCTGACTTGCATTCAATTTTCCAAATACTTCCCGACATGTGTGATTCCACAGCACAACCACCTTCTGGAATTTGAACATCACTATCATCAGTTACAGCATCTAAGCTTTCAGAAACATACTCTGCAAGCCCAGCTTCATGCCAACGACGACGTTCTTCATCAAAATTGGCTTGTTGGACGGATTTAAATGCTGAGATTGATTCTGCATTTTCAGTCAAGAAGTCATTGTATTCTTTTAGGTTTAAAACACCTTCTTCCACACGTAATTTTAAACGTCCTGCTTTAAAGTCCTCACGCATTTGCATAAGCTCGGACTCAGAGACTTCATAAAACTTAATTTGGTCAAAGAAGCGTAATAACCACGGCATACCTTGCTCAAAGTCAGGGTTTTTACGGTAACGAGACCACATTTGCGTAGTACGACCGACGAACTGATAGCCACCCGGACCTTCCATACCGTACACGCACATATACGCACCGCCAATACCGACAGCATTTTCAGGCGTCCATGTCCGTGCAGGGTTGTATTTCGTTGTCACTAAACGCTGGCGAGGATCAAGTGGTGTTGCCACAGGTGCACCTAAATACACATCGCCCAAACCCATGACCAAATAACTCGCGTCATAAACCACATCTTTGACCGCTTGTTTGTCTTTTAAACCATTAATACGACGGATAAACTCAATATTGTCAGGACACCATGGCGCATCTGGACGTACGGTTTGCATATAGCGCTCTGTTGCTAGCTGGGTTTGTGAATCCTCCCAAGCAAGTGGTAAATACACAGTCCGTGACGGTACTTGCATTTGGGTCACATCAGGCAGTTCAGCTTCAGCGACTTGTAGTAAACGCAATAAATCCAATTGATCAAGCTTGATCGAATCAAAATGGATTTGCAGTGAACGGATGCCCGGTGTCAGGTCAATAATCCCGGTAATGTTTTGCTTTTGAACCCATTGCATGAGTGCATGAATACGGAAGCGTAAGTTTAAATCTAAAACCAACTCACCATATTCCACCAACATGTAGTTGTTGCCCGCAGGACGATATACCACATCTGGCAAGCCATTCTGACCTTTTAAAGTATCAAGCACCGCATTTTTTAAGGTGGAAAGTTCAGGATAAAATGACTCATCAAATGCCACAACCTGCGTATCATTTGCTTCTAATTGTGCATGATATTTTTCATTTAAAAGTTTCGCTTGATGATAACTCACAGGTATAAATGTAACTTTGTCTCCTGCTTTCAATTGACCAAGCTTCCAAAGCTCAGAATTAATCACCACGGCAGGACAAACAAAGCCTCCTAAACTTGGACCATCTGGACCGAGAATAATCGGCATATCGCCCGTGAAATCAATCGCACCAATCGCGTATGCATTGTCATGAATATTTGATGGATGCAAACCGGCTTCACCGCCATCCTCACGTGCCCATTCAGGTTTTGGACCAATCAAACGAATACCTGTACGGCTTGAGTTAAAGTGAATCTCAAAAGTATTGGCAAAGAAGGTATCAATGTCTTTTTTAGTAAAGAAGTCTGGTGCACCATGCGGGCCGTACATCACCGCAATTTCCCATTCATGGCTAAACGTTGGCACTTGTTCAGGGGCAAGCGTTTTCACTTCATCAGAGCTAAATCCCGTGATTGGTAACATATCACCAATCAGTAAGTTACGCCCTGCATGACCACCAAACTGACCCAAGGTGAAGGTTGCTTGTGAGCCGAGATATTCAGGTACATTTAAACCGCCTTTAATACCAATATAGGTACGGCAACCTGTCGCAATTTTGCCACATTTGAGCACCTGACCTTTACGCACATTCACGTTCTGCCACATCGGAACTTGAGCGCCATCTAGTGTTGATGGCATATCGCCCCCGGCAAGCACGATTTGGCTGTCACAATGGAATTTTAAAGTCGGACCTTGTAGCGTACATTCTAAGCCTGCAGTGTTATAGGCATTACCAAGTAACTGGTTTGCGACATTCAGTGATAGTGGATCAATGGCACCTGATGGTGGCACACCGACATCCCAGTACCCCAAACGACCTGTCACATCTTGCACAGAAGTTTGAATGCCTGATTGCAACACTTCAATTTTTTGAGTTTTCCACTCGAATGTATTTAAGAAACGTGTGGTTTGCGTACCGGCTTTAAATACATCGCAGTCGATAATATTTTGTAGATATTCAAGATTGGTTTCGATGCCTGCAACCGATGTTTTGGCAAGTGTTTCGGTCATGGCTTGAATTGCTGAATCGCGGTCATCTGCCGTGACAATGATTTTGGCAATCATCGGGTCATAGAATGACGATACATTTGAACCCGTTTCCACCCACGTTTCATTACGCGCATTGGCATCAAATTCAACGTGCGTTAAAAGCCCTGCACTAGGTTGGAAGTTTTTGATTGGGTCTTCGGCATATAAACGCACTTGAATCGAATGACCTTTCGATTCAAGTTGTTCTGTTGGTGTAATCCAATCACCACTGCCTAAAGTCACCATCCATTCCACAAGATCGACACCAAACACTTGCTCTGTCACGCCATGTTCAACTTGCAGACGGGTATTCACTTCTAAGAAATAGAATTCCTGTGTGTCGGTATCCATCACAAACTCAACTGTGCCTGCCGAACGGTAATTTACCGACTGCATCAGCCCAATCGCAATCGATTGAATATAAGCACGTTGCTCATCATTGATATGTGGTGCTGGGGTTTCTTCCACAACTTTTTGATTACGGCGCTGTACCGAACAATCGCGCTCGCCAAGTGCCAAGACTAAGCCTTTGCCATCACCAAAAATTTGCACTTCGATATGACGTGCATTTTGTACAAATTTCTCAAGGTACAAACCCGCATCTTTAAAGTTGGCTTGGGCAAGATATGAAACCGTAGAATAAGCATCTTTCAACTCTTCTTCATTCCACACCAAACGCATACCAATACCGCCACCGCCTGCGGTACTTTTCAGCATCACAGGATAACCAATACGTTTAGCTTCCGTTAAGGCTTCGGCTTCATCTGCCAAAAGCTGACTGCCCGGAAGAAGTGGTACATTGGCTTGAATTGCAAGTTCACGTGCAATATGTTTTAAGCCAAATGATTTCATTTGTGCCGAATTTGGCCCTAAAAATACAATGCCTTGCGCTTCACACAGATTACAGAATTCGGCATTTTCAGACAGGAAGCCATAGCCGGGATGAATCGCTTCTGCACCTGTTTGCTTTGCAACTTCTAAAATTTTATCGACATTTAAATAGCTTTGGCTGGCAGGACTATCACCAATAAATACCGCTTCATCAGCTAAGGTCACATGCAAAGAATCACGATCTGCTTCTGAATACACTGCAACGGACTGAATGCCTAATTTTTTCAGTGTACGGATCACACGGCAAGCGATTGCACCACGGTTGGCAATGAGGACTTTATTGAACATGGTATTACTCCTCGCCTTCACGAATGATCAATTGAATTTTTGTTGGGTTATAGGCATTACATGGGTTATTCAGTTGTGGGCAGTTTGAGATCAATACGACCAAATCCATTTCGGCTTTAATCTCTACATATTTTCCCGGTGCAGAAATACCGTCATCAAATTTCAAATGTCCCTCAGCGGTCACAGGCACATTCATAAAGAAGTTAATATTTGGGCCGATATGGCGCACGTTTAAGCCATGTTTTTTTGCAATCGGATGTTGTGACAACGCAATCATGAAATTATTACGGCAACTGTGCATTGGAAATTTGTCATGTGCATAGCGAACAGTGTTGCTCTCACATGAACATGCACCGCCTAAGGTGTCATGACGGCCACAATTATCGTCATGGATGGTGGCAATTTTATTGCCAAAGTTGGTGTATAGAGCTGTGCCTTTTTCTAAATAGATTTGTTGATTAATAGCCAATGTATCGGTTGCGCTATAACGCTCTTCACGGTTTAGGCTTGAAATAAATAAGGTATCGACAGCTTGATTACCTTCGAGGTCAACGATACGAAAATATTGCCCTTTTTTGACTTCGCACATCCATGCTTCACCAGCAGGACATACTTCGCTTAACACTGATTTTTCAAAATTTTGTGTTGGGTTTACTAATGCAGTCATGATCATCCCCCTCAAGCCGTTAAAGCGTAATAGCGTTTATTATTTTGAAAAGCACGTTGATTTTGCGGGCATGAATCACGACATACATCGGTATCAAGTAAAGGAAGTGCTTTGTATAAATACAATTGAACATCGGCAGGTGCATATTCCGTGCTGTTATCTAATGCATGTGGTGCGGATGATAAGAACACCAAGCAATCCATTTCAAAACGTAATTCAATCACTTGATCAGTATTGTCAGACGCCACATAGCTGAGCTTGCCATTGTCATCTGGCTGTACTTTGGAAAAGAGATTTAAAGTACTACTGAGGTCTGTTGCTGATAAGCCGAATTTGGTCATTTCTAGCAATAGACTATCTTTGCCACTTCGGTACATGTCATTACGGGCATCTTGAAAGGTTTGCGTGCCGAACTGTTTTTCGATTTGCTGTGCGGTGCTTGGCGCACAGAACGCATCATTCCAGCCATGGTCATCTTTAACAATCGAAATCATCGCGCGACCTAAATCCGACGCCAAAATATGACCTG
The DNA here is from genome assembly GCF_013419715.1 of Acinetobacter sp. YH12063. Lineage (NCBI taxonomy): Bacteria > Pseudomonadati > Pseudomonadota > Gammaproteobacteria > Moraxellales > Moraxellaceae > Acinetobacter > Acinetobacter sp. YH12063. The sequence continues at coordinate 5,171 of NZ_VOZO01000005.1, forward strand.
TACTTAAATAAGCCGTGTGCTGCCCCTTAAGACTATCTGGCATGTTGTAGCGTTCAAGCTTATCTTCACTATTTACACAGTACAGTGCCACATTGGCATTTTGCCCTAGCGATTTAAGCTGTAATACTGCCCCACGCTGAATACGCGCTGACCAGTGGTGTCCACCCGGTAAAAGTTCAGTCCATAGTGCTTTATCGTCATGATAATGTATTGTGCTCATTGCAGCCTCTGCCTAATTCTTAACTGTTTACCTCCCGGGCTTTTATCCCTCCGTGCAGCTTTGCTTTGAATTAAAACGAAGCCGTGAACTCTCGGTCGCGGTCATACATGAAGATGTATCGGAACCCTAGATCACTTTATGATGTATGTAGAAATGCAAAGGCTGTGCCAATTTAGTATTACCAATTTATATAAACGTAATACTGCTATTTATTAGACTTTTTTATAGTATTGAGCTATAGCATGACCAAATCGGGTGCAGCCCATGCACAAAATTGCTGCAAAAATTGCAAAAAAAAGCCCAAAATCATTTTTGGGCTTTATGTAATGCATAAAAATTATTTTACCAATATCTCGTGGAACATATGACGTAGCCATTGATGGCTGGTTTTATGATGGCAAGACATATGCCAATATTGCTTCACGCCATAGGTTGGAAATGCAATCGGTGCGTCAAATATTTTTAAGTTGCCGCGCGAAAGCAATACTTCACTCAAGTAATACGGCACAGTAGCAATCGCATCAGTGTCTTGCACGACTAAGCCTACACCTAAATAACTAGGTAAACGCATCAAAATATCACGTTTTAAATCAAGGTTAAGCAGCTCATTTTCAATATGGTAGTGCCCCATCCCTGCATCAATATCAATGTGCGACTCTGATAAATATTGCTCAGTTGTAATGGTGTCACCCTTTAATCGCGGATGATCCTTAGCTGCAATCACCACATAATATTGCTCAAACAGTTTTTGCTGATAAAAGCCGCTTTCCAAATGCGGTAAAAAACCCAGTGCCAAATCAATTTCACCATTCGCCATTTGATAACTGGTTTCAGTGGTAATCGGTCGTACATTTAGACGTATTTGTGGCGCGTGTTTTTTTAGATATTGGCTGATTTTAGGCAATAAAACCAAATGAGAAACATCGGTCATGGCTAGAGTAAATTGTTGATCTGAAATGGCTTGATCAAAATTAATTGTAAAATTATTAATGGCTTCAACTTTACTCAAGGCTTCGCTGACTAAAGGAAATAACTGACGCGACAACTCCGTAGGCACCATTTCATTGCCGATACGTAAAAATAAGGGGTCGTTATAATGCTGTCGTATTTTATTTAAAATATTACTGACTGTAGGCTGACTCATCTGCAAGTGTTCAGCAGCTTGTGACACATTTTTGTACTTATAAACATGAAAAAAAATGCTAAGAAGTTTACAGTCCAATTCAAACACGAAAGATTTAATCCCTAATTAAATATTGCAAGTTATGCTGTGCATCATCTGCTGAATTATACAAAAAGCCAATAACGAAATATTACTTTTATTGCAGATGAAACGCCAGTTTAGCCTGCTCAGTTGCAATCAGCTTTTCAACACTCCAATCCGTCCGCATAATAGACACAGCTCGAATTTGGATATCAACATGCTTCAAGGAAAAAAACTGGTTTGTTTTGATTTAGATGGCACACTTATCGACTCTGTTGGCGTGTGGAATCAGGTCGATGCAGATTTGATTCAACAGTTAACTGGACAAACCATCCAACTGGGTTTAATTCAACGTGAACGTGACATTCAGCTGCAATTATTTAAAAACACACCAGACCCTTACTTAATGTACTGTAACTATCTAAAAGATACTTATAGAATTGAACAACACTCTGCAGATCAAATCAAACAGCAACGATATGCCATTTCACAGCATTTTTTAGAACATATCATCTTGCTTAAACCACATGCAGCGTTATTTGTTCAACAGTTCATTCAGCAAGGCATTCAGGTGGCAATTACCACCACGACCAGCCTGCAAAATATTTATCGATATCAAAAAAATATTAACATTTATCCAAAGCTGCATTTTGAAAATAGTTTTGATCTGATCCTGACCCGTGAAAATGTCAAAAATATTAAGCCGCATCCTGAAGTCTATTTACAGGCGATTGAACATTTTGCAGTAAGACCTGAAGAATGTTTAATTTTTGAAGATTCACTCATTGGTGTAGAAGCTGCAAATGCTGCGGGTATTGAAGTCGTTGCCGTGTATGATGCATATTCAGAACACGAAATTGAGCAAATCAAAAATAAAGCGGATTATTTTATCCATGATTTCTCTTCGGTTTTGAACTGAGTTAAAGCAAATAAACATTCGCTTTAAAGTTAAAAAAGCAGCCCAATTTAGAGGCTGCTTTTGATATTTTTGCATCAATAGATAATTGATCTATTTTACTTTTTTATAAATTGATCCAGACCCGACTAAATTTCCAGTTTTTTCGTCAATCGCAAATTCAACAGCACCTGTACCAGAGTTTACAGCCAGTAAACCAGATTCAGCGACAGATGCAGGTACAGGATTTTTCTTTTCAGATTTACCACTTTGTTTATCTTTTAAAGTATTGGTAATGAAATAGTTTTCACCATTTTTACTAATAATCAACGCATTTTCAAGTTGCGGATCTACTGCGGTATTTTGCCATGTTCCAGCATAATCAGGCGCTGGACTTTGTTTACATGCAGTGAGGAGAACTGCGAACAACATCGCAGAAAATAATTGAATCTTTTTCAAAATACTGACCTTCTTTGTCAATGAGTTTTGCATTATAGAAAGCCTTGAAGAGAACTTAAGACCGTTCATGTTGTGCAAAAGTTGCAAACCAAGTCCTACTGTTTTTCTTTTGTCATGTTTTGAAACATTTGTAGTCTTTCATAATAAATAAGCCCACTTGATCGTGGGCTTATTTAAATATTATCAATCTTTAGATTTATACGATTTGACGCATTGAACCGGTTTCTTCAAAAGTGGCATGCCAAGACAAAGCCTCTTTTAAAATATGCGGCGTTTGACCACCACGCTCACATGCGCGTTCAAAGTAGCTCAACAATGCTGCGCGATAATCTGGATGTGCACAGATTTCAATGACTTTACGTGCACGCTCACGTGGTGAAAGACCACGTAAATCTGCCAAGCCCTGCTCTGTAACCACGATGTCAACGTCGTGGTCAGTATGGTCGGTATGACTCACCATTGGCACGACAGATGAAATCGCACCACCTTTTGCAATCGACTTGGTTACGAAAATGGCAATGTGCGCATGACGAGTAAAGTCTCCTGAACCGCCAATACCGTTCATCATTTTCGTACCCGTCACATGGGTCGAATTTACGTTTCCGTAAATGTCAAACTCAAGCGCCGTATTAATCGCAATAATGCCTAAACGTCGAATGATTTCAGGGTTATTGGATAGCTCTTGTGGACGTAACACAATTTTGTCTTTGTACTGATCAAAATTGTTCATCACGTGCTGTGCACAAGGCTCAGATAACGTCATTGAACAGCCTGAGGCAAATTTCATTTTTCCAGAATCAATTAGCTGGAAAGTACAGTCTTGTAGTACTTCTGAATACATTTCCAAATCATGAAAATTCGAATGCTCAAAACCGGCAAATACAGCGTTGGCAATCGAACCCACACCTGACTGTAGCGGGCCTAAATTTTCAGGCAAACGCCCTGCTGCGACTTCACCTTCAAAGAAATCAATCAGATGCTGAGCAATCGCTAGGGTTTCAGCATCAGGTTCATCCATTTTAAACTGGGTATCTGGCAGATCATTCAACACAATAGCTGAAATCTTATCGGGGCTGACATTGATCCCAATCGTACCGATACGTTCACCGACCTGAGTCAGTGGAATTGGCCCACGGTTTGGTCGCACTTTCGGCACATAAATATCATGTACACCTTCGAGCACTGGGTTAATCGTATTATCAATTTCAATAATCACATGATCTGCCATTTCAATGAAATTGGCTGAGTTACCACATGAACCTGTCGGAATAACTTGACCATCTTCTGTAATTGCAGTCGCTGCAATAACGGCCACATTAATGCGCGGTAAATTATGATGACGAATATTATCGGCCATTTCAGACAAGTGTTGGTCAATATACATGACCTCGCCAGCGTTAATGGCTTTACGTAAACCAGGATCTGCCTGATACGGATAACGACGTTCTATCGCATGCGCCGCATTGAGGCGACCATCGATACTATTTCCTAAACTAGCACCCGTTGCCAACGTGATACGAAGAGGATGTGAAACTGCATGATCTGCAAGTGCCAAAGGAACCGTCTTTGCCTCACCTGCACCACCAAAACCACTTAAACCAACCACTGAACCATCTTGAATTAACTCAATCGCTTTTTCAGCAGACATCACTTTGTCGCGAAGGGAGAGTAAGCGAATGCGATCTAAACCATTCATAATTAAATCTCAAAAAATAAATATCTCAAAATAAACATCTTTTTTCGCCATCCCAGCGAACTGAGATAGCGTTTGTTATTGCTTATCTAAAAACGTACTTATCTAAAAGCTTACTTATATAAATTGAGGCAAATTAAATCAGTTCAACCGCAATTGCAGTTGCTTCACCGCCACCAATACACAGTGCTGCGACACCTTTTTTACCGCCAGTGCGTTTTAAGGCATGAATCAGCGTCACAATAATACGTGAACCTGATGAACCTAGTGGGTGACCAAGTGAGCAAGCACCACCATGAATGTTCACTTTTGCTTCATCTAAGTTAAATCCATCAATCGCCAGCATTGTAACCATGGCAAATGCTTCATTGACTTCCCACAGGTCAACTTCTTGTGCATCCCAACCGGCTTGTGCAAGTACTTTCTCAATAGCACCGACTGGAGCAATCGTGAATTCTGACGGATGCTGTGAATTTGTAGCATAAGCAACGACTTTTGCCAGTGGTGTTAAACCACGTGCTTGAGCCGTTTCTTCTGATGTAACCACCAAAGCTGAAGCACCGTCAGAAATTGAGCTGGCATTGGCAGCTGTGATCGTGCCGTCTTTTTTGAATGCAGGACGCAGTGTCGGGATTTTTTCAGGCTTAGCACTTAATGGCTGTTCATCTGTGTCAACAACGACGTCACCTTTACGGCTTTTAACGGTAACCGGCACGATTTCATTTTTAAAGAAACCGCCTTGAATCGCGGCAACAGCTTTATTAAGTGAGTTGATGGCAAAAGCATCTTGTTGTTCACGTGTATAGCCTTTTTTATCTGCCATATCTTGTGCCAGAATACCCATCGATAAACCTGTCTCAGCATCTTCTAAGCCTTCTTGAAACATGTGGTCTGTAGTTTTACCATGCCCCATACGATAGCCTGAACGCGCTTTTTCAAGTAAATATGGCGCATTTGACATCGACTCCATACCACCAGCAACCACAATATTAGCAGAACCGGCTTTAATCGCATCAGCTGCTTGCATCACTGCCTTCATGCCTGAACCACAAATTTTATTAATCGTGGTGGCACCCGTTGTATCTGGCAAACCTGCTTGACGCATCGCTTGGCGTGCAGGACCTTGTTTAAGACCAGCCGGTAATACACAGCCAAAAATAACTTCGTCAATATCTGTAGGTTCTAAACCTGCACGTGCAACAACAGCCTGAATCGCTGCAGCACCTATGTCTGGGGCTGTACAAGATGAAAGTGAACCCTGAAAACCACCCATCGCTGTACGTACGCCATCTACAATTACAATCATTTCTTATTTCATCCTGTTTTAAATCTTTTAACCCCAAGGAACCATGACTGGTTCCTCAGATTTTCCATCTTAATGTTTTTCACAGTGGTTTCGATGAAACCTTAAGATTGAGCGGTGAAGTATTCTTCAGATAGCTGCATGATAAGTTCAGAACCTGCTTTAATGCGTTGAGCACGAGCAGCAAGGTCAGGTAGAACTTTCTCAACATAGAAATCTGCGAGTACCAGTTTGTTTTGGAAGAAGCTCTCTGGTTTTGCAGCCGCAGCTTTGCTAATACGCGCAAACATATAAACGAAGCTGAGTAAACCAACAGCGTGCAGGTAATCGACTGCCACCGAACTGCTAAAGTCTGGGGTGGTCTTAGATTGTTCTACAATGAATTGCGTTAATGCTTCAACTTCGTCAGAAACTTGCAATGCTGCAGATTTAACTTTTGAATCAGCCATGGTTGCAGCAAAATCACGAATTTCAGTAATGTATTCGGCAATAAATGCACCATTACATTTCGTGGTTTTACGTCCAATTAAATCAATCGCTTGTACGCCATTTGTGCCTTCGTAAATCTGTGAAATACGTAAGTCACGAATGCATTGCTCCATACCCCATTCACGGATATAGCCATGACCACCAAAACACATTTGCGCGTCTAAAGTAGCTTGTAGGGCTGTATCTGTTAGGTAGGCTTTTGCAATAGGTGTCAATAAAGCCACGCGGTCATTGGCTTTTTTCACTGCAGCTTCGTCAGTTGAATATTTTGTAATATCCAGTTGCTGACCAACATACACAGCAAATGCACGAGATGCTTCGTTGTTGGCGCGTACATTCAACAACATACGACGTACATCACCATGTACTAAAATAGAGTCTGCTGGTTTTTCAGGAGATTTCACACCTGTCGCAGAACGACCTTGTAGACGATCAGTCGCATACTGTGCAGCATTTTGGTAAGCAAATTCTGCTGCGCCAATCCCTTGGATACCCATCGATAAACGTTCGTAGTTCATCATGACAAACATCGCCGCAAGACCTTCGTTTTCTTTACCAACGATATAACCTTTGGCACCATCAAAGTTCATAACACACGTTGCAGAACCTTTAATACCCATCTTGTGTTCAATTGAACCCGCTGATACGGCATTACGTTCACCGACTGAGCCATCGGCATTGACATGGAATTTTGGAACGATAAACAATGAAATACCACGTGAACCCGCAGGTGCATTTGGCGTTTTTGCTAACACAAGATGGATGATGTTTTCACACAGATCATGTTCACCACTAGTGATGAAAATTTTAGTGCCTGTAATGTTAAATGAACCATCTTCATTCGGCTCTGCTTTGGTTTTAATGATCCCCAAATCAGTCCCTGAATGTGGTTCAGTTAAACACATAGTGCCTGACCATTCACCCGTATAAAATTTTGGAAGATAGGTTTCTTTTTGCTCTTGCGAAGCACGGTCATTAATCGCCATACCTGCACCCACAGTCAGTAGTGGATACAACATAAATGATGGATTGGTACTCCAAATCATTTCGTCAGCAAGTACTGTCAACATTTTCGGCATGTTTTGGCCGCCCCATTCTTCAGAAGCGCCTAAACCAACCCAGCCACCTTCAGCGAATTGTTTAAAAGCGTCTTTAAACCCTGTAGGCGTAGTAACAACACCATTACTAAACTGCGCACCACCTTCTTCATCTGCAGTACGGTTCAAGTCTAGAATAACGTTTTTAGAAAACTTAGCCATTTCTTCTAAAATGGCATTTGCAGTCGCCATATCAATATGAGCTAAGTTTTCATTTGACTGCCAGAACTCATCTGCATTGAATACATCATTTAAGATGAAGTCCATGTCCTTTAACGGCGCATTGTATATTGGCATTGTACTTTCCTTTTCTACAGGCTTTGTCAGCGTCTTTGACAAAGTACTTTTTTAAAGTTGCACGCTCCCGCACAAAATCATCAAATCAATTTTGTGTGGATTTTTTAAAGATCTGTTTTTTCAGATAGATATCTAAAATGGATATAGATAATGTGTTTTTACCGACAAGTGGAAAATAACCACCTGATATTTTGAGCAGCATTATTTTATTACAATTAAATAAATTTATTGAATTGACTAAATTTATAATTGGTAATTGATTAAAACCAAACATAATAGTACCTATAATCATGTTTAATTTAGGTTGGATTAATAACATAACAACCAAGACCGTTTTGTTAAATGCTGCTTTTGTTGTAAAAGCGAAAAGACAATAAATTAAAAAAAATAAAAATGGAATTTTATTTCAAAAAAATGACCTCAAGGGTTCAGTTTTATTGACATTAATTTTATGCTATGAATTCTATATGTTTTACGCACTCTACTAATGTGTTTATTTTTAAACCAATTTATGTAATATTTGAGACCATAGTGGAATGTAAGATTCACAAGATTTAGCTTAAGCTAGGCTTGTTCACCCTCAAGATGTTTATGGAACAGTTATCATGAGTTCAGTACGCCAACAAAATTTTATCCTTCGCAAGGAAAAAATTTTAGCCATGGCAGAAACCCTGCTATTAGATAATAATCAAGACATCACCTTAAGTGAGTTAGCTTGTGAACTAGATATTGCCAAAGGCACGATTTATAAACATTTTAAAAGTAAAAACCAATTATATTTAGAACTTATTATTTTAAATGAAAAACGATTATTAGAAATTTCAAAAAAATATAATCACGATATTAAAACTTATGTTTCACAATATATGCTTTATAATATGTTGAATTCTAATAGAACCATATTATTACATGTCATTGAAGAACGCTTAACCAATAATGAACGTAAATTAAAAGAGTTATTTGAAGAGCTCTATCGTGTTCGTGAAGAACGTATTATTGAAATTAAGGATATGACCAGTGATTATCTAAAATCACTTGAAAGCGCAATGTCGATTCGTGATTATTTATCCTATATTTGGACGGTCACTTATGGTGCGTCCCTACTCCTTAATTCAACGCATTATCAAAAATCAATCGGTTCTCGTGAGCGTTTAATCAAGCTATATATTAATCAGGCGCTGATGACGCCAGATAAAATTTCAGCCGTATAAAATTGATTTATAAATAAAAAAGCCGAACAAATGTTCGGCTTTTTTATTCATTCGACAGTATCTAAGTTATGCAATCACAGGTGGGAAACCATCTTCGGTTAAAGCGCTAATCAATTGCTCTGCACTAGCACTAGATTCAACGTCAACTAATTTTGTTGCTACATCAATAGTGACCGTTGCATTTTCGTCTAAGTCTTTAATCGTTGCTGTCACGCTACGTGCGCAACCACCACATGTCATATTATCAATACGAAATTTCATGCTGTTCATCCTTATTTTCTAATATTCAATACTATAAACCTTGACATGATTGTAAGGTCAAGCGAGTTTAATTCTTCGATGTATGACAACACTCAGCCATGCCTGTTTCGATTTGATTTAAAATCGTACAGTCGGCTTGATCATTACCAGCACAGCCATCGACAGATTGTTGCAAGATCTCAACCATAGCCTGTAAGTCTGCGATTTTTTGATTTAAGGTCTGGATATGTTTTAACGCCAATGCCTTAACTTCTACACTTTGCCGACTTTGATTTTTCCAAAGTCCAAGTAAATCTTTCATTTGTTCAGAAGAAAAACCTAAATCACGCGCATGTCTCAAGAAACTCAAGGTTTTAATATCGGCTTCCGAGTAAATTCGATAGCCTGCATCGGTGCGCTGTGCATTATTTAACAGCCCAATCGATTCATAATAACGGATCATTTTTGCAGAAATGCCCGAAGCTTTTGCTGCTTGTCCAATATTCATCTCAAGACTCCTGAAAAACTGGCCCTTTAAATGCTTTTAAACGTAAGGCATTCGACACAACAAACACCGATGAAAGTGCCATTGCACCTGCTGCGAACATAGGTGAAAGCAATATGCCAAAGAATGGATATAACACACCTGCAGCGACAGGAATCAATGCTGCATTGTAAATAAATGCCCAAAATAGGTTTTGGCGAATATTATTCATCGTCGCTGTGCTCAGTGCGATTGCTGTCGGCACCATTTGTAAATTACCCGACATAAGCACAACGTCCGCGGCCTCTATCGCCACATCTGTCCCTGTACCAATCGCCATGCCCACATCTGCTTGCGCAAGTGCAGGCGCATCATTAATACCATCGCCAACAAAACATACAACACCATGTTCTTTTTGCAACTGTTGTACAGATTGCACTTTTTGATCTGGCATCACTTCAGCAATCACATGATCAATTTTCAACTGTCGTGCTATGGCAGAAGCAGTATGTCGGTTGTCGCCTGTAATCATGGCCACTTTCAGCCCTAAATCATGCAAAGCTTGAATGGCTGCGAAGGTTGTGGCTTTGATCGGGTCGGCTACAGCAACAATGGCAGCAAGCTGTTGATCGATCGATACATATAGCGGGGTTTTCCCTTCATTGCCCATGCGTTCTGCCAGTGCTGAAAAGATTTGTGTTTCTAAACCAAGTTTATGCATCAAATGATCTGCACCAATATAAATGCTTTGTCCTTCAACAACCGCCTGAATCCCAGCACCAGTCACGGAATCAAACTGTTCAACTTCTAAAAGTTGCACTTGCATCTCTTTCGCAGCTTGTACAATGGCATAGGCAATCGGATGTTCAGATTTCTGCTCTACAGAGGCCAATAACTGAAATACGCGATCTTTATCAAAAGCTTCAGTGACTTCAAAATCAGTCAGTTTCGGTTTACCTTCCGTCAAAGTCCCTGTTTTATCAACTGCAACCACTTGTGTATTTTTGAGTTGTTGTAAGGCTTCACCTTTACGGAATAAAACTCCAAGTTCTGCACCACGCCCTGTACCGACCATGATAGATGTTGGCGTTGCCAAACCCATTGCACATGGGCATGCGATGATCAGTACTGCTACAGCATTGACTAAAGCATAGGTTAAACTCGGTTCAGGTCCTACAACATACCAAACTAAAAAGGTGATCAAGGCCAACGCCATCACCACTGGTACAAACCATAACGTGACTTTATCCACCAAAGCTTGAATTGGTAATTTTGAACCCTGAGCCTGTTCGACCATATGGATAATTTGTGCCAAAACAGAATCTTGACCCACCGCAGTGGCTTGTATTTTCAATGCCCCATTTTGGTTAATGGTTCCACCGACAACTTGATCACCGGCTTTTTTCTCGACAGGAATTGGCTCGCCACTGATCATGGATTCATCAATATAACTGTTCCCAGACACTACAGCACCATCGACTGGGCAACGTTCACCAGGCCGTATTTCAATCAACATACCTGTTTCAACATCGCTAATCGGTAAATCTATATAGCTACCAGATTGCTCTACACGTGCAGTTTTGGGTTGCATACCGACTAAGTATTGAATGGCTTGCGATGTTTTACCTTTGGCTTTCGCCTCCATAAAACGACCCAACAGAATCAACGCCACAATCACTGCAGCTGCTTCAAAGTACACATGAACGGTACCTTGTGGTAATAATTGCGGAGCAAACGTGGCAACGCAAGAAAAACTATAAGCAGATAAAGTCCCGACTGCGACTAAAGAATTCATATCTGGGGCAAGTCGCGCAAGTGCTGGTATGCCGTGCTGATAAAAGCGTCTTCCGGGTAGGATTAACACCAAAGTGGTTAATATAAACTGAATATACCAACTATTTTGTGTCCCTAAATTATGCGCAATAAAATGATGAAAAGCTGGAATCATATGTGATCCCATCTCCAAGATAAAAACAGGAACAGCGAGTACCAATGCGATGATTAAATCACGCTTGAGTAACCGAGCTTCGTCGGCTTTTTTTTCTGCCATTGTGGGTTGTTGCTGCGTAGCAACGGTCGCACTATATCCCGCTTTTTTAACTGCCGCGATCAATTCTTGTGTTTTTGAAGCGGGAGCCTGAACAAAGGCTTTTTCACCAGCTAAATTTACCGTTGCTTTATTGACACCGTCTACAGCGTTTAAGGCTTTTTCAACCCGTGCCACACATGAAGCACAGGTCATTCCATCAATATTTAATTCAATATTGGGCTGTGCAATATGAAAACCTGCTTTTTCTACAGACTTCGCCAATGCAGAATTTTCAACAGATGCCAATGCCGTAATCGTGGCTTTTTCAGTTGCCAAATTCACTTTTGCATCGATGACTTCTGGAACTACCTTTAAGGCTTTTTCAACACGTGCAACACACGATGCGCAAGTCATTCCTTCAATTTCAAGTTCAATCTGCTTTTGTGCAACGCCAAAACCTGCCTTTTCAACGGCCTGAATTACAGCAGAATAATCCACATTTTTATCACTCTGAACATGTGCTGTTTCAGTGGCTAAATTCACTTGAGCATCAGTGATGCCATCGACTTTTTTTAAGGCTTTTTCAACCCGTGCCACACAAGAAGCACAGGTCATCCCTTCAATAGCAAGTGTGCCATCAAAAAGTTTGCGTTCTGTCGAATCTATCATGGCAACATCCCAATCATATGTGCTTGTTTTAGGCTATAGCTTAAACTTTACCACAATGGGAAGGTCAAGTTTTTCTGACTCACAGCAAGGCTTTTCTTTAAGGTATAAAGAATTGCGAAGATTTAAAAACATAATCAATAATATTGAATAATGATTATTAAATTAGTTTATTTTTCTGATATTAAAACTACACCTTTCCTCATTATTCAGTAAGATAGAGATTCGTGACCACCAAACGAATTACTCTCTTTCGCATGTACAAACTGTCGAACATTTGCTTTAACTGCGCATATTTGTGTGCTTTTTTATTTTTAATTTTAAGTTGGAGTCTAGATCATATTGATGTTTGGCTCACTCAAGTGGTTATCCCTGCTGTCACGATATGCATACTCTTAGGCTTCCTGTTTAAATATATCGCTCGAAAGTTAGGATATGAACCGCCTAAACGAAAAATTAAACAACAAAATGCCAAAAACGATGATCAAGACGCGGCTTAAGACAAGTATAAATAACAAAATCATCAATAAAAAAGCCCATTCAAATGAACGGGCTTTTTTTCATGTCAGACCTATTAGTCAGCACTAATATCTTCAAATAAAACTGACGAAAGATAACGTTCACCACCATCCGGTAAAATGACCACAATAGTTTTGCCTGCATTCTCAGGACGCGCAGCAAGTTTTGCCGCCGCAGCCATAGCAGCACCGCTAGAGATACCCACTAAAATACCGTCATGAGTAGCCGTTTTACGTGCCCATTCGATCGCTTCAGCACTTTCAATACCGATCACTTCATCAACAAGGTCTAGATCTAAGTTACCCGGAATAAAGTTAGCGCCAATTCCCTGAATTTTGTGTGGCCCAGGAGTCAGTGTTTCGCCTTTTTTCGCTTGGGCAATAATCGGAGATTCAGCCGGTTCAACCGCAACAGAATAAAGTGGCTGATTTTTCACTTTTTCAAAATAGCTTGAAATGCCTGAAATCGTACCACCTGTACCTACACCTGAAACTAAAATATCCACTTTACCACCGGTCGCTTCCCAAATTTCTGGGCCAGTGGTCAATTCATGAATTTTAGGGTTTGCAGGGTTTTCAAACTGTTGTGGTAAATAATACGTTTCAGGATGTTCGGCAACGAGGCGCTGTGCTTCTTCGACCGCACCTCTCATGCCTTTAGCAGGTTCAGTCAATACGAGATTTGCACCAAAAGATTTTAATACCTTACGGCGTTCGATACTCATACTTGCTGGCATGGTTAATGTAATTGCATAACCTTTCGCTGCTGCAACAAATGCTAAAGCAATCCCTGTATTACCACTTGTAGGTTCTACAATATGCATACCCGGTTTTAATAAGCCTTTTTCTTCTGCATCTGCAATGAGAGCTGCACCTACACGACATTTCACTGAAAATGCTGGGTTACGGCTTTCAACTTTAGCCAAGACCGTTGCTTCTGACTGAATCGCACGATTAATACGAACTAAAGGTGTATTACCAATCGCTTCAGCGTTATTACTATATACTGCGATACCTAAATTACTCGTTGCTGGAAAAGCTGAATCTGTTGTCATGACTATTTATCCCTTGTGTATTTATTGAATACGATCTTTAGATGATACAATTATTTTCAAAGTGTGCATGATGTTTTAAGCTAATGTCTTATATTTATGTGCATTTTGTGAAAGCTTGCACTAAAATCAAGCAATAAATTTAACTGATTAACTAAATTTAAACTTATAAAAATTAATGATATTTGATTTCATAAAAAACCATAGAAATTGTCTTATTTATTCAATGTATTAAGCCGTGATATCCGTATACTTGAGCTGTTGTTAATCGTATGGACATATCCAATGAATACCGATCTGGAAATCACTACTATGCGTGATTCTGCCGAATTAGTCGTGGGCGTTTTAAAGTCGCTGGCAAATACGGATCGTCTACTAATTTTATGTCATCTAGCACAGCAAGAATTGAATGTGTCTCAGATTGAAGAAATCACTGATATTAAACAGCCAACCCTCTCACAACAACTGATGATGTTACGTAAAAGTGATGTTGTGACTACGCGTCGTGATGGTAAGCAAATTTATTATTCAATTAAAGATGCAAATTTAGTTCAAGTTCTCAATACTCTTTACCAATTGTATTGCAACCAATCTTATAAATAACATTCAGTTATTTTAAAATTTCAAGCCAGACATGCTGTTCTTGCACCACTATAGATGAATCATCGCAATGGGCAGCAATTCAATATCTCAATTTACCCTCCAAACTTCTTCAAAATATCTATATTTATATCGAATATCCAAAGCTTTAAATCAGCTCATACTTTTCATTAATTCATTTAAAATGATGGCTTCTTAAATATCCCGTAAATAAGCAGCGATATTGAACGGTCAAAATTTATTGTACAAGACTTCTTAGCATTTTTTATGCATAATATATATGAAATTGTGATTTAGATAAGTTTATGTCAGATTTAAAACCTCATTTCTTACAGAAATTTCCTGCTTGGCAGTGGTTACAGCACTACAGCCCAGTGAAATTTAAATCTGATGTACTTGCTTCGCTGATCGTGATTGCCATGTTAGTCCCTCAAGGTATGGCCTATTCTATGCTGGCAGGTTTACCTCCAATCATGGGTTTATATGCCAGTATTTTACCGATGATTGTCTACGCACTCATTGGTGGAAGCTCAACCTTATCGATAGGCCCTGTGGCAATCATTTCGATGATGACCTTCGCCACGCTCAATCCGCTATTTGAAGTCGGTTCGCCTGTTTATATTGAAGCAGCGACACTTTTGGCCTTAATGGTCGGGCTGATTTCTCTGCTGCTAGGTGTACTACGTTTCGGTTTTTTAATTCAGTTGATCAGTCATCCTGTCATTAAAAGCTTCATTATTGCTTCTGCACTGCTCATTGCACTGGGTCAGTTTAAGTTTCTCGTCGATGTCCCGCTAAAAGCCAACAACATCCCTGAGTTTGTTTTAAGTCTGTGGGAATACCTGAGTTTAACTCACTTTGCTTCACTCATCTTTGGTGTGCTGGCCATACTGTTTTTAATCTATGTACCAAAAATATTGGCCACTCAATCGATCCAATCTCGATTCGGCTCTACCGCCTTTTTAAGTAAAGCACTTCCATTGATACTAGTGGTGATCTCGATTGCATCGGTGATGTTATTTGACCTACAAAATGTCGGCATTAAAACCGTCGGTGAAATTCCTTCAGGTTTTCCACCCTTAAGCTTTCCACATTGGAACTGGGAACTGGTACAAACCTTACTGCCCGGTGCAACAATGATTGCCATGATCAGTTTTGTTGAGTCACTGTCTATTGCCCAAGCTACTGCCTTACAACAACGAAGCCAACTCAATAGTAACCAAGAGTTGATCGCTTTAGGTTTAGCCAATCTAAGCGCTGGGGTTAGCTCTGCCTTTCCTGTGACAGGTAGCTTATCTCGTACAGTGGTTAATGCAGATGCAGGTGCAAAAACCCCGATGGCTGGCGTGTTGTCGTCATTGCTGATTATCGTTGTCAGTCTCTACTTCACTGGTTTTTTCCAAGACTTGCCCTTAGTGATCTTGGCGGCCACAATTATTGTTTCCATTTGGAAATTAGTCGACTTTAAACCTTTTGTGGATACATGGCGTTATTCAAAAGCTGATGGTATAGCGATGTGGGTGACCTTTTTCGGTGTGGTGTGTATCGATATTTCTACAGGTCTCATTATTGGCATCATTTCTACCTTTATTCTGTTGTTATGGCGCATCAGTCGTCCACATATTGCGGTGATCGGTTTAGTCGAAGGCACACAGCACTTCCGCAATGTACAGCGCCATCATGTCTATACCGCACCACATATTCTCTCGCTCCGTATAGATGAAAATATCTCGTTTTTAAATGCCAATACGCTTAAAGGTTTCCTGATCAATGAAGTCAGTGAAAATATTGATCTAGAGCATGTTGTTATCAACTGCTCAAGCGTCAGTTCAATTGACCTCAGTGCCTTAGAAATGTTGGAAGATTTAAATGCTGAATTATCAAAATTAGATATTCGACTGCATTTTTCCGAGGTCAAAGGCCCTGTCATGGACAAATTGCAGCACTCAAAACTACTCACGCATTTGAGTGGTCAAATTTTTCTCACCCACTATCAAGCCGTTACAGAGCTTGCGACAGCCAGTTCTGAGTACCAAATTTAAAGGCCTATTAGCTCACTGTTTAATCAATGCGAATTTGATAAACAGTGAGTTTTGAAGGGTTTACATTTTAATACACAAAAATAGATTATAAAAAACAAAGTTTTATTTTTAAATTAAATTATTTTTTAAGCATTCCACATTTTCGTATAAAATACAGGGCTAATTTTCATCATTTTGTCATTGTAATTCTGACAAGGCTCTCCTATGTTTTCAGCATTTACACGCTTGAGTTTAGTAACCCGAATTATTATCGCCATTATTTTAGGTGTATTGGTTGCTGTTGTGGCTCCGGGCGTTGCACCCTATTTAAGTTTGCTTGGTGATTTATTCATTAAGGCATTGAAATCCGTAGCACCGATACTGGTCTTTGTACTTGTACTGTCATCCATTGCAAATTTCAAAGTGGGTAGCAGTAATTCTTACATTAAACCGATTATGTTGATGTACGCTATTGGTATGTTCCTTGCTGCTTTAAGTTCAGTAGTAGCAAGCCTTTTATTCCCTAGTACATTAATTCTTGATGTTGCTGCAGAAAACCTTGTGCCGCCAGGCAGTCTTGCTGAAATATTGAAAAACTTATTATTAAGTTTTGTCGCAAACCCTGTTACAGCAATTTCTGAAGCAAATTTCATTGGTATTTTGGCTTGGGCTGTTGCCTTAGGTATTGCATTTCGTCATGCATCAGAGAACACCAAAGTCTTTTTATCTGACGCTGCTGATGCAGTGAATAAAGTAATCCGTTTAGTGATTAACTTTGCACCTGTCGGTATCTTCGGTTTGGTTGCTGTTACATTTGCCGACTCAGGTCTAAAAACGCTTGTTAGTTATGCGCACTTACTTGCTGTATTACTCGGTACCATGTTTTTTGTAGCTTTGGTCATTAACCCACTAATGGTGGCATTTATGACTCGCTCAAACCCGTTCCCATTGGTTTTCCAATGCCTACGCGAAAGTGGTATCACTGCATTCTTTACACGTAGTTCAGCTGCAAACATTCCTGTAAACCTTGACCTTGCAAAGCGTCTTGGTGTCCCCGAATCAACTGCAAGTGTAGCAATTCCTTTAGGTGCAACTGTCAATATGGCAGGTGCATCAGTCACAATTACAGTCCTCACTCTAGCAGCAGTTCATACTTTGGGCATTTCTGTTGATTTCAGCACCATGTTGATTTTATCAGTCGTTGCTACCGTTTCTGCATGTGGTGCTTCAGGTGTTGCTGGTGGTTCATTGCTACTTATTCCAGTGGCTTGTGGCCTGTTTGGTATTTCAAGCGATATCGCGATGCAAGTTGTTGCCATTGGTATGGTCATTAGTGTACTTCAAGATTCAACTGAAACCGCTTTAAACTCTTCGACTGACGTATTATTTACAGCTGCAGTAGACCGTGGTTTAAGATAATATCCTGATATTGGATACTTTTTAAGGCGAGGCCATGCCTTTTCAGACTTTACCGCTTTGGATACAACTGGGTGCTTTTTTTCTCGCAGTGAATGCAGGAATGATTAATGTACTCGGCCTGGTGACGATCTTGCACCAGTCGGTATCTCACATGACGGGTAATGTCAGTATGTTAGCCATGGCTTTAATTGCAGGGCAGCCGGCTACAATTATTTATTTGATTTTAGTGTTGCTCTGTTATGTGATTGGCTCATTTTATAGTGGGCTAATTCTAGGAAATAGTCACTTTAGCTTAACGCGACGTTATGGCGTCCCATTAAGCTTAGTGGCTTTTTTTATTGTCCTATGTTGGCTACTATTGCCCTATTTTCCACGTTACGCTTTGCTTTGGGCATGTGTGGCTATGGGTGTACAAAATGCAATGGTTAGCCACTATAAAGGTACCATTATTCGTACCACACACCTTTCTGGTGTTTTGACGGACTTAGGTTTGGCTTTGGGTTATAAAGCCCGTGGACTTCCGGTTGAGTCGAAACGTGTGGTCTTACATTTATTAATTTTGGCGGGATTTATCGTCGGTGGCATACTTGCCAGTTGGCTTTATCCTTATTTAAAATTAAACGCATTCTTGATTCCTGCCGCACTCAGTTTAATCATGAGCGCGGTATATTGGATCATCTATTTTCATTATCGACATATACACGATTAGTTGGAACGTACTATGGTTAAAAATGCATTACAGGCGCAACTGCTTAAAGCAGGTCTGGTCGATAATAAAAAGGCAAAAAAATTGTCTAAACAAGCCGTACATGAAAAACGTACTGGTGAAAGTAAAGATGCTGAAATCAAGGCGAAAATTGAGCAAGATCAGCAGCAGAAAATGGCCAAAGATCATGCTTTAGAGCAAGATCGTAAAGCAGTTTTGCAAGAAAAAGAATTAAAAGCTGCCATCATGCAAATGATTAATCAGCATAAAATTCGTGATACCGATGGCGAATCGACCTATCAATTTATCGATGATGCCAAGATCAAAAAGCTTTATATCAATCAGCAAATTTATAATGCCCTTGTTGCGGGTAGTCTTGTTATTGCACGTGAAAATAGCAACTATGCTTTTTTACCAAAAGAATTAGCCGACCGTATTAATGCGAAAATGGAAGGCTTTATTATTGTGAATAATTCTGAAGTGAATGAACAAACCACGGATGAAGAAGATCCATATGCAGCTTATGTAATTCCTGATGATTTAATGTGGTAAGCATTTCATATCGCTAATGAAGCTCCCGATTCGGGGGCTTTTTTTTATCAACATTAATCTTTTTCAGTCCATAAATATCGGTTATACCTTCAAAAAATCATTCCTTAGCACCCAATAAGTAACATTATGGACTATACATGTCGTAACTCCGTAAATTTTACGAGTATAAAATTGCTTATATAATCACCACAATTACAATAGTTTGATCATTAACCCTTTCATTTACATCAATAAGAGTAGAATGATTTTGGAAAAATTTCAGTTCATTAAAAATATTCAAGACTGGTCAGATCAATACCCTTGGCTAGAAATGCTGACTTCGCTCAGTCTTATTATTATTTTTGCCATTATCGCAAATTTTATCGCCAAGCAAATTGTGGTACGTGGTATTCGTAAGCTCGTGTCTAAAATGGCATTTAGCCACAGTCAAATTTTGTCAGAACATAGTGTGATTAAACGCTTTGCCAACATTGTTCCAGCAATTGTAATCTTAAATGGCATAACCACAGTCCCACATTTATCTGTGAAGTTTATCTCAATCGTTCAAATGGCTTGTCAGGCCTTTATCTTCCTGACCATTGCTTTAGCCATTTCTGAATTACTAAATATTTTTAATCTGATTTATCAACGTAATCCAAAATCTAGAAACAAACCAATTAAAGGCTATTTGCAGTTGGTCAAATTGATCATCTTTTTGGTTTGTGGCCTAATGATCTTAGGTACTTTTCTGAAAAAAGATGTATTTACATTACTCGCAGGCTTCGGTGCTATGGCGGCTGTACTGATGTTGGTCTTCCAAAATACCATTTTGTCACTGGTCGCTTCGGTACAAATTTCTTCTTATGATATGGTGCGAATTGGTGACTGGATTGAAATGCCCTCGCTCAATGCGGATGGCGATGTCATTGATATGTCATTACATACCATTACTGTACAGAACTTTGATAAGACCTTTACCACGATTCCAACCAATAAACTGGTGACAGACACCTTTAAAAACTGGCGTGGTATGGCACAGTCCGGTGTACGCCGCATCAAACGCTCACTTTATATCGATCAAAGCTCTATTCATTTCATGACTCAGGATGAGCAAAATAAACTCAAAGAATTTTTATTATTAGATCAATATCTTGATCATAAGCATGAAGAGCTTGCTCAGTTTAATCAGCAACTTTCCAATCAGTCGCAATATAATCAGCGCCGTTTAACCAATCTTGGGACCTTTCGTGCCTATGTAGAATTTTATTTACAACAGCATTCAGGCATTGCCCAACACCAAACGATTTTGGTGCGTCAGTTACAACCCACGAGTGAAGGCATTCCTTTAGAGATTTATGCTTTTAGTAAAACTATTGCATGGAAAGATTATGAAGCGATTCAATCGGATATCTTTGACCATCTGATCGCAATCACACCTGAGTTTGGACTTAAAATCTATCAAGCCCCTTCTAGTGCCGATTTTAAAGCCCTCGTTCAACCAAATGTCGATAAAAGCTAAGACTTAATTGCGCATCTCCCCATGTATATTTGAAGAAGAAATTCTTTAGGTTAAAGAATTCACAATGTCGATTGAATATATATTGGGGGCGTTTTCTTTAAAAGCTATTCGACATCTGCTAGTGCTTTTTTATCGCGCAATGCAAGGATTTAGAGCAGGCTAGATAAATGCGCTGATCGTATAATTTCCTAAAAATATAATGCATCTGAAACAACTAAAAATAATTAACTGATGTTACGCACATAACAGTAATTTCACATTTTAAAAATGATTTTTAATTCTATTCGACGGAGTCTTACATCTAGGGGGTGAATAAAGGGATTAGCCTTCGGCTGGAGGTACTTTTGTTTTGGCAAAAGCACCCAAAACCATTGTCATCCGCAAAACTCGTTCACTAGCGTCAAATTATTCAAAGTATCGCAAAAACATTTTTGATTAGAAGAAGTGCTGTCTCAAACACTTGCGGATGACGTTACCGCGTATCATACTTTTATTTAAATCAAATTACGCTTCTGGTGTTACTGCGTAACATCAGTAATTAAAAAAACCCAAACAAATACTATACAAATGTAGACAATTTTAGATACTATTTGTTAACAGTTGCATAAAAACGCTTCTAAAATAGGAGCTTGGTCATGGAAGGCCCCAAGAAACCTTCTCAGAAATCAGTTAAAAACGAATCACAATTACTCATAGAATCGATTAATCGCACTTCTGCCAAACATACGCTCATACAGGCAGAAGCATGTGATTTAGAGAATCGTGTCCGTATTGAGCGTGCTTTATCCGACCCGATTGCACGTATTCCGGCACAGTTTAAAAATGCTTATTACAAATTTTTGTACTACAACCAGAAAGACTATTTAAAGCAGGTCAACTATTTCGCTCAATTGGCATTTTTAATCTATTTTTGGGCAGATCGCTATGTGCTGCCAGACGTAGAAATGCTTTCAGGTGTGATTCGTATTATTGCCATTATTGCTGCATTTGGTCTGAATTATGTTCTGTTTAAATATATCAAACAGATTAAATTGCTCGATTTGATTTTGCCACTCGCCACTTGCCTTTCAGCGATTCTCTGGTTTGAGATATTACTTCAGTCGCAAAATGAACTGGTGCATAGCTATCAATATGCCGCCATTATTTTGATTGTATTGGGTAATTTAAGTATTCATGTGCATTTTCGCCCTTCGATCATGACCTCTGCCATGATCTCGGCAGCGATACTTTTTGGCGCATGGCGCACTAATGATTTTGGTGATTTTACGATTTTTTTATTGGTGTATATTCCTGTGCTGCTATTCAGTATGTATATCTGCTGGAACTCAACGCTGAACTCTCGTAAAACGTTTTTAAGAGCGCTGCTAGATGACTGGAACTTTCATACCCTTCGCAAAATTGCCCATACGGATGAATTAACCCAGTTAAGTAATCGTCGCCAATTTGTACATGCCGCCAATAAAAAAATCCAAGAAACCCCGATGACGGTCTGCACCAGTCTTTTGATTTTTGATGTCGATCATTTTAAAGCGATTAATGATCAATACGGACATGATGTCGGCGATCAAGTGCTATGCCAAATTGCTGAAATTGCACGTAAAGAAATGCGGTTTTACGATATGTTGGCACGTTTTGGAGGTGAAGAATTTATTGTACTTTTACCTTTTACTGTCCCAGAAGATGCATTAAAAATTGCTGAACGGTTAAGACATAAAATGGAACAACATCAGTTTCACATGGATGGTCAATTGGTGAAATTTTCGATCTCCATTGGAGTTTCCAAAATTGACCCTGACCACGCCAAACTTGATCAGTTAATTAAACAAGCAGATATTGCTTTATATGAAGCAAAACGCCAAGGTCGTAATCGGGTTGTGCATTTTAATTTTATGAATTTTTGCAGCCAAGTTTTTAAGTAAATAAACAAATCAAAATGGAGAAAAACTAGCGAATCCATTACACTCAGAGCTGAAGAAAGAAAGATTAATTACAGTAAAATTCTCAGGTTATCTGCATGCTTAAATGGTTTGAAAATTTAGTTGACGCTTATCCTGAACAGGACTTGAATAAACCATTGCCGACAAAATTTTTCCCCTTTGTATGGCAAGCTGCAACGGGTGTAAAAAAATACCTATTGATATTGGTACTCTGTACAGCTGGTGTAGCGAGTTTTGAAGCCCTGCTTTATGCCAAAATTGGTGAATTAGTCAATTGGATCAGTAAGTCTCAACCTGAAACCTTTTTACAGCAGCACCAGACCAATCTGACCATTTTAAGCTTTATTTTATTGGCAAATATCTTCTTTTCTTGCCTTCAAACCATTATTAAACATCAGATTTTATATAGCACCTTTCCAATGCGTCTACGTTGGAGATTTCATAACTTATTACTGAAACAAAGTTTAGATTTCTTCCACAACGACTTTGCTGGTCGTTTATCTGCCAAAGTCATGCAAACTTCACTGGCTGTACGTGAGTTTTGGATTATTCTTGGGGATATGTTGGCCTATGTCTTCATTTACCTGATTTCGATCACCGTGATTTTAGGTGCTATATCGCCACTGTTGATTGTTCCGTTATTACTTTGGCTGGCTTTATTTATTGGTTCTGCATGCTATTTCATCCCAAAATTGAGCAAAATTTCAAATGAACAAGCCAATGCACGCGCAGTAATGACTGGTCGTGTCACCGATGCTTACACTAATATTCAAACGGTGAAATTGTTTGCCCATGCGGGCCGCGAAAGCCAATATGCCAAAGCCTCAATGAAAGAATTTATGGTGACGGTGTATAAGCAAATGCGTCTTGCAGCAAAATACAACATCGCGACGAATTTGCTGATCATTGTTTTATATGGTGGCGTACTTGGAACAGCCGTTTGGCTTTGGATGGATGGTCAAGCTGAGCTTGGGGTCATTGCAGCAGCGACCGCTATGATTTTAAAACTCAGTAGTATTTCCGAGTTTATGATGTGGCAAACGTCTGCCCTATTTGAAAATGTCGGGACCATTCAAGATGGGATGAAAACCATGGGTCGCCCAATTCAGATTCAAGACAAAGCTGATGCAACCGACTTAAAAGTACCGCAAGGCGAAATTAAATTTGAGGACGTCAGTTTTGCTTATAATGATAAAAATGTCATCGATCAATTTAATTTAACTATTCGACCAGGTGAAAAAATTGGTATTGTCGGGCGTTCGGGTGCCGGAAAATCAACACTAATTCAACTTTTACTCCACTTTTATGGTATCAACCATGGTCGTATTTCGATTGATGGCCAAAATATAGAAGATATTACCCAAGATAGCTTAAGAAAAAATATTGCTTTGGTGACTCAAGACACCTCGTTATTGCATCGTACGGTCGAAGAAAATATTAAATATGGTCGCCCGAATGCAACAGATGAAGAAATGTATGATGCAGTGCGTAAAGCGAAAGCTGATGAATTCATTCCTCAATTGATCGACTTACGTGGTCAACGTGGTTATGACGCATTTGTCGGTGAACGTGGCGTAAAATTATCAGGTGGTCAGCGTCAACGTATTGCGATTGCTCGGGTATTTTTAAAAGACGCACCGATTTTAATTTTAGATGAAGCCACAAGTGCGCTCGATTCAGAAGTCGAAGCCGCGATTCAATCGAGTTTAGATGATTTGATGCAAGGCAAAACTGTGATTGCCATTGCGCATCGACTTTCAACCATTGCGCAAATGGATCGCTTGATTGTCTTGGATCAAGGACGTATTGCTGAGCAAGGCACCCACGAAGAGCTTGTTGCTTTGAATGGTATTTATGCACACTTGTGGCAGCGTCAAACCGGTGGATTTTTAATAGAACAACATAAAGTAGAATCAAAGGAAGATGAAAATGCTGTATCTGGAAGACCTTAAAGTTGGTGATCACTTTAGCAGTCGTGAATATGAAATGACTGTTGAAGAAATCAAGCAATTTGCCAACGCTTATGATCCTCAGGAATTTCATACAGATGAAGTCAAAGCCCAACAGCACCCGATCTTTCAAGGATTAGCGGCAAGTGGTTGGCATACCGCTGCTGTAACGATGCGCTTATGGACTGAATGTTTCCCTGTGGCTTATGGCTTAATTGGCTCTGAGTCAAGTCTGCGTTGGCCATGCCCAACACGTCCGGGGGATAAAATTCGTGTAGAAGTTGAAATATCTGCAATTACTCCGTCGAAAAGTAAGACAGACCGCGGCATTGTGACCTATGTTACGCAAGCGCTCAATCAGCACAATGACGTTCTTTATATGTCTACGACCAAAATTGTGGTCTTTTCCAAAGATTTTAAACCGAATTAATCCTTAACGGCCTACTTTACAACGCTAAGGTAGGCCGCTATAAATAGTTGAGCCTAGTCAGTTTGTCCAACAATTTTTGTGGGATACAACACGGAATCATGCCAATATAACCTTGAACAGAAGAAAAACCCGCATTGCAACGGAACGCTATGAAAACAATTAATTCCCGTCAGGATCAGGGTATTCCCGGAGTGTATGGATTGCTCCTTTTAGATGTGGTCTCTCGATGGGGCTACACTGCAGAAACATTATTTAGTCCATTCGGATTAAACAGCGAACAATTGGCTGAACCAGATTTCCGTATTCCAACACCCATCGCCAATCAATTGGTAGAGCACGCACTACGATTAACTGGTGAGCCAACTCTAGGTTTTCATTTGGGCAACCAAATGCGCATCTCAATTCATGGTTTTATTGGCTATGCCATCATGACGGCGAAGGACATAACTGATGCCTTAGTCTTGGCAAACCGTTTTATTCAGTTACGCATGCCCTTTTTACAGCTTTTTTTCTCAACTTTTGGAACCAAAGCTACTGTTCAACTACAAACCGACGTTACGATTGAGCCTTTACGTACTGAGATTTCTATTGCCTTAATTTTTGGCATGATCAGCATGGGCAAAGCAATTACTGGTGTGGATTATTCTGCAGGAGAAATTGATTTTGATTTCCCTCAACCTGAAGGTTTTGAGCGGTTTATTGCCAAATATCCACGACACCAATTTAGATTTGATCAGCCACATCTCTTACTTAGTTTTGATAAGCAATATTTAACCAATAAATTGGTCCATGCAGACCCGATTGCCAGTCAAATCGCGATTAATCAATGTGAAGCTGAACTTTCTGCTTTGGGCGAACGCCACCGTATTGCCATGCGCGTTCGTGACATTTTAACCAACTCTGAGCAGCACTATTTAAGTATTGAAAGTGTTGCTGAACGGCTACACATGTCCGATCGAACCCTTAAACGCCAACTTGCTGCCGAAGGGACTTCATTTTCAACATTGGTTGACGAAGTTCGCTACCGTCATGCTACTTCGCTTCTATCACGGACTGATTTTACCTTAGAGCAAATTGCTGATGAATTGGGCTATAGCGATGTCGCCAATTTTAGCCGTGCTTTTAAGCGTTGGAGTGGTCGTAGCCCAAGCAATTGGCGTAAAGATCCGTACTTATAAGTCTTTTGTTTTACCTAAAAAGCATGTATAACTCATGCCAAAAATGAATTTAATGGATTTAAGGAGTTATCAATGAATCATCCTTCAGATTTAAAGTACGCAAGTACACATGAATGGGTGCGAATTGAAGGTGACCTTGTTGTTACAGGCATTTCTGATCATGCACAAGACGCATTGGGTGATTTAGTTTATGTTGAAGCACCAGATGTGGGTCAACATATCACTGCTGGTGAACAAGCGGGTGTGGTCGAGTCGGTAAAAACCGCTTCTGATATTCATGCACCGATTTCTGGTGTGGTTGTTGAAGTCAATCCAGACCTTGAAGATGATCCTGATTTTGTAAACGATGCACCTTATAGCAAAGGTTGGATTTATAAAATTAAACCAGACAATATGGCTGATGTAGATGCTTTATTGACCAGCGAACAATACGAAGCTGGTCTGTAAATATTTCTAATATCTAAAAAATCAGCCCTCAGGCTGATTTTTTTATTTCAATTTGATAGCTAAATTGGCTTATATACCATTTGCATGAATATGCAGCTTATATTTCTTCCGAAGCTTCGGTGCTTTCAGGTTCTTCTTTCTTTTCTTCAACCATACTAAACGATTGCGCAGCCGCTGAAGTACCATTTGCACGTGAACTTTTTAGTTTAATTTGCAAACGTAGTTCATTGGTTGAATCAGCATTTCTTAAGGCCTCTTCATAAGAAATTGCGCCGTCATTATATAAATCAAATAAAGCTTGGTCGAAAGTTTGCATCCCAAGTTCACGAGATTTTGCCATGATCGCTTTTAATTCATGAAACTCACCTTTCAAAATCAAATCTGAAATAAGCGGCGTGTTTAACATGATTTCAACGGCTGCACGGCGTCCTTTACCATCTTCAGTCCGGATTAAACGCTGCGAAACAATCGCTTTCATATTGCTCGATAAATCCATAAGCAATTGATTTCTTCGCTCTTCTGGGAAGAAGTTAATGATTCGATCTAGGGTTTGATTGGCATTATTTGAATGTAGCGTACCTAAACATAAATGCCCTGTTTCAGCAAAGGCAATCGCATGTTCCATAGTCTCGGTGTCACGAATTTCACCGATTAAAATCACATCTGGCGCTTGTCGTAGTGTATTTTTCAAAGCGTTATGCCACGAATGACTATCTACACCAACTTCACGATGCGTAATCATAGATTTTTTATGTTTATGCACATATTCCACTGGGTCTTCAACAGTGATGATATGGCCTGCACTATTTTCATTTCGATAATCAATCAGCGCTGCTAAAGAGGTTGATTTTCCTGAACCCGTACCGCCAACCACTAAAACCAAACCACGTTTTTCCATAATCACGTGCTTAAGCGATGCTGGTAATTTAAGCTTTTCAAAATTTGGAATTTCTGCGGTAATGGTACGAATAACCATACCCACATGTAACTGTTGCTGAAAAACATTGACACGAAAACGCGAAACGTTTGGCACACTAATCGCAAAGTTACATTCTAATTCTTTCTCAAATTCTTTGCGCTGCTTCTCATTCATCAAACTATAGGCGAAAAGCTTGGTTTTCTCAGCATCAAGCTCTTGCTGCCCAAAGGGTTTCATCATGCCTTGATGTTTAATACTTGGTGGAAAATCTGCCGTAATAAATAAATCAGAACCACCATATTCAACCACTTTGGTTAACATGTGGAACATAAAACGGCGTGCTTCTTCCAGCAATTCAGCAGTGTACATCAACTTCCCCAATATAAAATTTCAAACACCCAAGCACAGATTGTCATTATTTCAGGCGCTGTATTGGGCTTAGATATTATTGTGCATAAAAATTCTGACTCACTCAAACATAAAATACTGAATTATCAGTATATATTTTAAAATATAGGCCATATTTCAATTTTTACGTCACAGTTT
The DNA here is from genome assembly GCF_013419715.1 of Acinetobacter sp. YH12063. Taxonomy (NCBI): domain Bacteria; kingdom Pseudomonadati; phylum Pseudomonadota; class Gammaproteobacteria; order Moraxellales; family Moraxellaceae; genus Acinetobacter; species Acinetobacter sp. YH12063. Next base: position 33,230 of record NZ_VOZO01000005.1, read on the forward strand.
ACAATAAAGTAAATTTCAAAATAAAAGCCTTAGAACAATCAATATTCTAAGGCTTTGGGCTAAATCAATTCAGACTGAATATGCTCTGGATTGTTAAGCACTACGTTTGATTTGTGATGCACGAAGTTCATTCGCAACCTGTTGAATCAAATCAATGGTTTTGTCCCAACCTAAGCATCCATCTGTTACAGACTGACCATAAGTCATGTCACAACTAATTTTTTGATTTCCGTCCACCAAATGACTTTCCAACATCACTCCACGCACTTGGGTATGCTCACGCTCTGCTACAATTGTACGTAATACTTCAGGTTGCTTCATTGGGTCTTTATGGCTATTGCCATGACTACAATCGATCACTAAAGCCGGTAAATCGCCTTTTACTTTACTACGAATTTTGTCTATTTCAGCCAAACTATAATTTGGACCTGTATTGGAGCCACGTAAAATTAAATGTGCTTGCGGATTGCCAACAGATTCTAAAATACACGGTAAGCCAGTTTGGCTCATACCTAAAAACTGGTGTGGATGCGAAGCAGATTGAATGGCATCTAGAGCAATTTGGATTGAGCCATCTGTTCCGTTTTTGAAACCAATACTGTATGGCATATGACTCGAGATTTCACGATGAATTTGTGATTCGCTGGTACGCGCACCGATTGCACCCCAAGCCAAAAGGTCATCAAAATAACCCGTCGCCATTGGGCTTAAAATTTCAGAGGCGATCGGCAAACCCATTTCAATAATTTGTAAGTATAGCTCACGCGATTTTTCTAAGCCCAACTGCATATTAGATGATCCATCTAAACTTGGGTCATACATATAGCCTTTCCAGCCCACTGTAGTACGTGGTTTCTCAATATATGCGCGCATCACAAGAAAAATTTGATCTGAAACTTGTGTCTGTAATTGTTTTAATTTTTCGGCATATTCCAAAGCAGCAATTGGATCATGTATTGAACATGGACCGGTAATAATCATTAGACGCGGGTCTTGGCCCGTCAAAATATTTTGAATCGTTGCACGATGTGCAGCAATTTGTTCTGCTGCATGAACTGATAAAGGTAATTGTTGTTTCAGTTGATGTGGCAAGCTCAAAAGCGTTTCTTTTGACTGTGTAGATTTCTGAATTTCTGAATTTTGAGTTTGTTGTAAAGCTGTATTTAGCGCATTCATTGGTTCTATTCCTTTGGACTGTACGTATAAACAGTCCGATCTTTTATCTGAGCGTTATGGGACTTTGGGACTTCAAGGCTTTAGACATAGACTGACTAAAGTAAAACCAATAACCGTTGCTAAAATATGAATTTTTTACTGTAAACATGAGATTTCTCCAAAAATATTATAAAAATCAAGACATAAAAAAACCTGATCAGGGTTGCCGATCAGGTATAAACTTGGTGGGCAACCTTTTTCATGCCCGAACGCGTTCAGGCAATTATCTAAACTGCCAAAAGTAATAATATGCGTTTAAGATTAAAGGTTGCTTTAACATCTTGATTTCATCAAAAAGTATCTGTCTGAAAATTAAAATACGCTGTATTCATCGGTTTGACAATAGTTTTTTGCTATTTTGTTGTATTAAATAACTCTACTGTCAATTACTGCGACCTATTTTTAAAATTTGATGTATTGATTAATAAATAAACATTTATTAGACTGCACAACATTAGGCTGTTTAAAGCTTTTTTCCACTTATTTTTAATTCGAGTATTTGCCAATGAAGTAAGCCCTGTTTTTTTCATCATCAAATCCATTTTTTTGATGTGCAAACACATGGCTAATGACTTCGACTGCATTTTCTCAAATATTGTCTTTTTTATAGAATCAAATTAGTTATTTGTGTTGCGCATCTTTGCTATCGCAAGGTGCATCTATGACTCAAACGGCTTGTATAATTTCCAAATTAAGCTTGGAATTTCCTTCTAAAAAACTTTTTAAAAACCTGAAATTCAACCTGAATCAACAACAGCTTTCGGCATGTATTGGTCGCAATGGTTTAGGAAAGTCCTGCATCCTTAAAATCTTACATGAACAAAATATGAAAGATCTCCCCTATGAAGGTGAAATTTCATGGAATGTACCACATGCCTATTTATCACAATTTTCTCGACTTGAGGCTGACACGATTGCTTCTGCACTCGGTGTGGAAGATTTATGTAGCGCATTTCAACGTATCGAAATAGGCAGCGCAAGTTTTGAAGACTTTGAACTGACTGAAAACCAGTGGCACCATCCTGCACTATGGCAGCAACAACTTAAGCAGGCTTCACTTCCAACAGATTTAAATTTCCCAGTCGCTCAGCTGAGTGAAGGTCAAAAAACCAAATTGGCATTGTGTGCATTATTTTTAAAACCCGACCATTATTTGCTTTTGGATGAGCCAAGTAATCATTTAGATGTATCTTCACGTTTATGGCTCATCGATCGCTTAAAAAACCATCCTGCCGGTGCATTTTTTGTCAGTCATGATCGAGAGTTGCTGCAACATGTAGAGCATATCTACGCTTTAAATGAGTTTGGAGTCACGCATGTTACTTGTAACTATGAAGAATACATTCAAAAAAATGATCTGCAAAATAAAGCCTTACAGCGTAATGCTATGCAGCATCAGCGTGAGTTAAAACAACTCAAATTACAACAACACGAAACACAAATGAAAGCACAAAAACGAGAACAACAAGGTCATGCACTACGCAAGTCAGGCTCCCAAGCTAAAGTTTTACTCGATTTTAAAAAAGAGCAAGCCGGTCAAAGCCTCGCGACAGTTCAAACGCAACAGCAGAAGCAATTGGAAGAAAAGAGAACCCAACTGCTTCAATCACAGCAACAACTTGAGCATATCAAAGAGCAGCAATTTGTTTTTCAACATCGCACTGAAAAAACAGGAGAAATCTTAAGAGTTAAAGATTTTCATAGCAAAACATCTCAGCACCTACCTTTCGACTTGGCCTTACAAGCAGGTGACAAAATTCATTTAAAAGGAAAAAATGGTATTGGTAAATCTACATTTCTAAAGTATCTGAGTCAGACCACATCACAGTCTAGCCATGAAATATTTTTGTCTGTGAATACCCTGTATTTAGACCAAAACTTGAGTGATTTATCACCTGAACTGAGTGTTTTGGACAATCTAGCAAAGTTTAATCGTGATGTTTCCTCAACGGAATGGCGTAATCAACTTGGTCAACTTAGAATCCGTGGTCAAAAAGCGGAACTGCCATTTCACTGTTTAAGTGGTGGTGAACGTTTAAAAGTGACCTTGTTAGGCTTAAATTATTTAACGCCAAATATAGAGCTTTTATTGTTAGATGAACCTGAAAATCACTTAGATATAGAATCTAGAGCGTTATTGGCTCAAGCCATTCAGCATTATACAGGTGCTGTGATCCTCGTTTCACATGATGCTTATTTTGTAGAATCTTGTGGCATTCAGAGTAGCGTCCAATTAGTTGAATAGCTCTTACTCTTTAGAAAGATCTAAAAAAGCCAAAGTAGATGAACGCTACTTTGGCGAATTTACTGCTTTAGAAATCGTTCTTATTTAACTGATATTACGCACGTAAAAGTAATTTCGCATTTTTAAAATGCTTTTTCAGTCTATTCGACGGAGTCTTACATCTAGGGTTTAGATAAAGAGATTAGCCTTCGGCTGGAGGTACTCTTACGAAACGATGTTTCTCATTAGGCAAAATGAGAAGCAAAGCTTCGCAAGGAAACCATCTTGCGGTGCAATGCACCTCACCGACTAAACTCGTTCACTAGCGTCAAATTATTCAAAGTATCGCAAAAACATTTTTGATGAGAAGTAGTCCTGTCTCAAACAGTTGCGGATGACATTACCGTGTATCGTTCTTTTATTTGAATCAAATTACGTTTCTGATGTTAATACGTAGCTTCAGCTTCTAATTTAAGATCTCTTAGGACAATATTGCTAAACAATACTGTGTTTTAACGCCCGATTTTCTTCATGATTTTTTGTTTAACATGCTGTTGAAGTGATGCTGAACGTTCCTTGATTTCGGCTCTCCAGTCATTCGGCACTGAGCATTTCGCGAGGCGAACCCAAACGCTTGCAAATTGTTTGATAAAACTGGCTTCGTTATAGTGAATACCATATTCGTCACAAAGTGCTTTAATTTTAGGTGCGGCTTCTGCATAGCGGTTTGCAGGCATATCAGGGAATAAATGGTGTTCAATTTGGTGACTCAAATTACCACTGAGTACATGCAACCATTGTGTTCCACTAAAATTACTGGAGCCACGAATTTGACGGAGATACCACTCTGCTCGAGTTTCATTTTCGGTATTGTCCATCTCGAAGTTTTCCGCATCTTCAGTAAAATGGCCATTAAAGATTACAGCGGAAGCCCATAAACTACGAATCACGTTGGCTACCGCATTTCCTGCAAATACCGGAATCGCATTGGGACCTGCAATAAGCGGGAAAAACACATAATCTTTAATCACTTGGCGCTTAATTTTCTGACGTACATCGGCCGCTTCATGCCATACATCTTTCCAAGTTTTGGTTTTATACGCAATAACATCTTCTAAATGTAAACGTTGAATGCCGACATACCACTCAAAGAAAACCATGAGTTGGGCTGCCAGTGGAATATTGAAAAGAAAACGTGGCTCCCACTTTTGCGATTCACTCACACGAATTAAACCATAGCCGACATCATGGTCCATACCGACAATATTGGTATAGGTGTGATGCACATAGTTATGGGTATATTTCCAGTCTTGGCCCGTGGCAATGGTATCCCAATCATAATTAGCACCATTTAAACTCGGGTCATTTAACCAATCAAACTGACCATGCATCACATTATGACCGAGTTCCATGTTCTCTACGATTTTAGAAATACCTAATAAACCCGTACCCATTAACCAAACCGGCGGAATATAACCTGCAAACATCAACATGCCACGAGAAGCAATCTCGCTATAACGGACAAAATTGCGAATTTTATAAATATACGCTGCATCTTTTTCACCTACACTCTGCATGATTTCACGGCGAATTTGCTCAACTTTTTCGCCAAATTCAGCAGTTTGTTCTGGAGATAAATAACGTGACTTACTATTCGGACGAATATATATCGATTGATTCATGTTGATGCCCCTGATTTGTTTTTATGCGGCTTGGGTTAGAGTTGAATACGTACAGGTGAAATTGCCTGAGAGACACATAATTTGATTTGTGTGTTATTCGCATGATCGATTTCGCCAGTAAGTAAGTTTTTCACTGAACCCTGCAATTTCGTACACGAACAAGTATTACAAATACCCATTCGACAGCCATGCGCAGGTTTTAAACCGGCTTTTTCAGCACTTTCAAGTAAGTTACCTTCTGCTAAAAAATCTTGTTGGGCTAAACTAAAAGTAACAGGTTGAGCAGGTACTGAATCATCAGCAATCATCTGAAAATATTCAGTATTTAAATATTCTGAAAGCCTTAACTCACGATACAATTGCTCAATGCTTTGCATCATTTGCGTTGCACCACAGGCATAGCAATCTCGCAGCTTAAAATCAGGAACCATGTGATTTAGCACCTCTGGTGAGATATGCAATTTGGTTTTCAGCGTATTAATCGCATGTAAATGTACATGGTTAGATTGCTTCGCTAGTTGAATCAATTCATCCAAATAAGCATCATCTCGATTGAAGTAAATCAGGTCAACCGTACGTCCAAGCTGAATGGCTTGTTTAAACAAAGCCATGATTGAGGTAATACCACTCCCTGAAGCAAGCAGTAAAATTGGGCGATCCGAATTTAGCTTTAGACCAAACACACCTTGCGGTTGGGATAATTCAACAACATCACCTGTTTTTAATTGCGTCAGGCAGTTGGACACTTTGCCTTGTTGTTTGACGGCAATCACCACATGACCTGATGTATTGATTTCGACGATGCTATAGCTACGTTGATGACGTACACCATCTTTGACAACTGTCACCAGAACACATTGGCCTGGTCGATAGTTTGCTGCTTTAAAATTTTGATTCGCTAAAAAACTCAGTTCATAAAACCCGATCCCCACACAACGTGATTTGACTAATTGTGCTTTTACACGTTTGTAGGCCCAAATTGCATCAAATTTTTCTGTAATAAAATCAATAAAATCTTCCCGAATCCACTCAGGCTTGTAACTTGTAGTTGTCATTTTTTGCCTCGGATAATGCATTAATATACATTTGTTTTTTAAATTATGCTTACATTAAGTTTAGTGCTAATTCCCCACCATGTGAATTCGGGACAAAATCTATCATTTGGCATTTTTTATCATTTTATGTCTAACAATCTGTCACTTTTTGCAAATCCAAATTTGAAGTTCTGATTTGTCGTAACAACACAAATAAAAAAAACTAGGCCAAAGCCTAGTTTTTAAAACAGTGAAAATTAACGCATTAATATTTAATGATTAGTAGATAAATCAATAATATTTAAATCAATATTAGTCTTCAAAATGTACAACAGAGCGAATTGATTTACCTTCATGCATTAAATCAAAGGCTTCATTGATTTTATCCAGCCCCATAGTATGGGTCACGAATGGTTCAAGTTTGATCTCACCTGACATGGCCTCTTCTACCATACCCGGTAATTGTGAACGACCTTTAACACCACCGAAAGCAGTGCCTTTCCAAGTACGACCAGTAACCAATTGGAATGGGCGCGTTGAAATTTCTTGACCTGCACCAGCTACACCAATAATCACAGATTGGCCCCAACCACGGTGAGCACATTCCAAAGCAGAGCGCATCACATTGGTATTGCCAATACATTCAAATGAATGGTCGACGCCCCAGCCGGTCATTTCTACAATCACTTCTTGAACTGGACGATCATAATCTTTTGGATTAACAAAATCTGTAGCGCCAAATTCTTCAGCCAGTTTGAATTTGTCAGGATTGGTATCTACCGCAATGATACGACCTGCTTTGGCTTTTTTAGCACCTTGTACCACAGCCAAACCAATACCACCTAAACCAAAGACTGCAACTGAATCACCTTCCTGAACTTTAGCGGTATTTTTAACTGCACCTAAACCTGTTGTTACGCCGCACCCCAACAAACACACATGCTCATGGTTCGCTTCAGGGTTAATTTTTGCCAAAGACACTTCTGCAACCACAGTATATTCAGAGAATGTTGAACAGCCCATATAGTGATAAATCGGCTGACCATTATAAGAAAAACGTGTTGTGCCATCAGGCATTAAACCTTTCCCTTGTGTTGCTCGTACAGATACACAAAGATTTGTTTTACCCGATTTACAGAATAAACATTCACCACATTCTGCGGTATAAAGCGGAATAACATGATCACCTGGTTGCACTGAAGTCACACCTTCACCGACTTCAACCACAACACCTGCACCTTCATGCCCTAAAATAGCTGGAAATACGCCTTCAGGATCATCACCTGATAATGTAAATGCATCTGTATGACACACACCTGTATGGCTAATTTTGACTAAAACCTCACCTGCTTTAGGTGGTGCCACATCAATTTCAACAATTTCTAAAGGCTGACCCGGTCCAAAAGCAACGGCTGCACGTGATTTCATGTCTAAAAACATCCTGTATGGCTTATATTAACAGATGAGTTACAGTAACCTCTTTTTAAGCCTAAATACAACCTTAAAACATGATGTTATGATGAATTTTTCAAGGAATGATTAATGCTATTCGAATGATACAATTACGTGAAATAAGTTGTACTGTCGGTTTAACTGTTTCGATCAGCCTATTAACTGGATGCAGCTTACCTAGCAATCAGTCAAAAAAAGATGTCCCTATACAATCACATGCAGAAAAATGGATTACGTCTGCTACGGATTTTGAAAAATTAAAACAAAAACAAACGGCTTATTTAGCCTTAGATGATGCTTTCTTAAGCATTGCTTCTCGCCTACATTTAATTCGAAATGCAAAATACACCATCGATTTGCAATATTACATTTGGGGAAATGATGCTATTGGGCATCTGATGTTTCGAGAATTACTGCATGCCGCTGACCGTGGGGTAAAAGTAAGGCTATTAATTGATGATCAAAACGGGACGAAACTCGATCCGACCTTACAATCCCTTTCAGCTCATCCCAATATTTCAATCAAACTGTTTAATCCCTATAAATTCAGAAATTTACGTGTCATTGATTATGCATTTCGCTTAAAGCACATTAACCATCGTATGCATAATAAATTAATTATTGCCGATGGTTTTATGGGCGTAACTGGCGGTCGTAACATCAGTAATGAATATTTTGATGCCAGTGAAAGTTTTCAATTTACAGATTTGGACATCCTTTTCTATGGCGAAGCCATACAACAAGCCAATCAGGTGTTTTTGAACTTTTGGAATGATGATTTGAGTTATTCTGTCCAGCAATGGATTGGTGCAGGTACAAAAGAAGAATTAAATCAATTAAGACAAACATACCAAGAAAATTCTACAACGTTAACTAAAGATCAGCAGCGCATTAACTATGCACAGCAACAACTGGCGGCTCAGCTTAAACTAATACCGGTGAATTGGGCCGAAGCACATTTCATTGCGGATAGTCCGAATAAAATACGTGGTGAAGCCAAAGAACAAGAATTGATTTATAACCAATTTTCGACCTTGATGGGACAGCCCAAAGAACGCATGGAATTGGTTTCAGCTTATTTTGTTCCCACACAACAAGGGACTGACTTTCTGACAGGCCTTGCAGGTAAAAATGTAGAAGTCCGCGTCTTAACCAACTCATTTTTAGCCAATGACGTCGCTGTCGTTCATGCGTTTTATCAAAAATATCGCAAAGACTTACTCGAAAATGGCGTGAAATTATATGAATTTAAACCCTATATAGAACGCTCTAAACGCACATGGTATGAAGTCATGACTGGAAATATCATCCCTGCGAAAGGCAAAAATGCCTCTAGTTTGCATGCAAAATTTTTCGATATTGACGGTATGGTGTTTATTGGATCGTTTAACTTTGATCCACGTTCCGCAAATTTAAATTCGGAAGTTGGTCTAGTCGTTAAATCTGATCGATTACAAAACGATATTTCTGCCGCATTAAACCAATACTTACCGCAAATTGCATATGAGCTAAAACTGGATAAAAACGGCGAAATCATTTGGTTAGAGCATCAAAAAAATGGAAAAATCAAAACCTATATTCATGAACCAGAAACAACTCGATTCCAAAGATTTAGCATAAAAGCAGTGTCATACCTCCCGATTGAATGGATGATGTAATGACAATGCACTGCTAAATGATTAAATTTTCCTCATCGAGGCTATTTATTGAAATAATCTGAAAAGTTCGATCAAGTCGAAGATGTTCTTGGTCAGTCTCGTTTATATGAGTGCTGGCTTTTGAAAATAACCAAACCATTGATTTCGCCAAGACATTCCACTTGGCCATAATTGGCTGCTTTAAGCGCTGCTAAATGTTCCTCAACTGACTTATACAACTCATGATTTTGCTGAGCATGTGCTGCATATAAATGATCACATACAAAATACACGCCTTGTGTATTTAACAACGTTTTTACAGTCCGATGAAACTCTGCTGCATACGCCTTATGTCTCAATTCATGTAAGGCCTGATGAATAATAATCACATCAAAGGTACTTTTTTCATTGAAGTGAAGAGATTTTTCCCAATCCGATTGTTTGAAATCCCCTGTTATAAAATTGCATTTTAAGCGTTGCGCTACACTTAGTTTTCCTTTTGCCAAGTCATGCATAGCTTCGGAAAAATCAAATGCTGTGTAGTGAATATTTGGACAATGATTAATTAAAAATTCAGCCAAATAACCTGGACCTGAACCCAGTTCAAGTACACGGGCATTCGGGTTGAAAGCCCAAATAGAGTCAACATACATTTGAAAGATGTCATAACGCCACGGTCGTTTAAGATTCACTTCAGCGGCCCATTGTTTAGCTTCGATTGTATCTTTTAAGTCTATAGGGCTGGGCACATCGGTTATGTGTTTATTATTTTCACAATTCATTTTCTTAGACTTAATTTAGATAGATTGAATGCTATTTATACATAAAATATCTCAATAAAAGCAAAGGTTTTACTCACACTTGATGATGCTTTAACATCCACCTCTTATTTTGTTTTATCTCCTCCTAAAGTTTTCTAATGCAATTTTTTGATTTAAGCCGCCAATTTAATTTAAGTGATATTTTAACGCCTTTTACGACACTTCCTGAACTTGGTCATCAAGAATGGTTTTTGTCGAAAGTTCGGGTTGAGCATGACTGCTTATCTGACAATGACATGATTGAAGGGCAAGCTGTGCTTAAATCTAATCACAATATCCAAATTGAGTTGGAATGGTTAATCCAAGATACAGGTCATGAATTACAGCTTTTATTTAAAGGCATTGAAACTGCAGCTAGCGAAGAAACTTTGGTGATCGTGAAAGGCGCACAAATTTTAGATGATGCAAACAAAAAAGTTTCATCTCAGACACTGAGTTTATGGATCGATGGTACTTTACTACCTATGCTGCCGAATATTCGCAAAGAAATTAAAGCGCGTTTAAACCTTTGGGATTATGTTGAATATGATGGCTAAGGAGTTGATGTTTATCCATTATTAAGATGCCACGTTTTAATCATTGAATGTTTGCCTGTTTAAATAAGAAATTTTATTCAAGGCATTTCATAAATCCGAAAACTTACTTAAAGGAAGCCTATATCTTTAAATAAGCTTTGGTAGGCTTCGGCTTTTTTTTCCAGTGCCAGTGGATAAGCCCTAGATGATGATGGCATGCGGTATAAAGTCAAATCTCTGCCTGCAAATTCGGTACGAACAGCATGCCCAATGTGTGGTTTTTCCGTATTTTCTGGCATCGAGAGCATCAAAGTATCAGTCGCCTTGTCTCCCGTCGTCATAATACTGTGGCAATTCGGCATCTGCGTAAGAAGCTTCGCAATATCGGTTTGCTGATGGATCTGTAAAAACTTGTCTGACGCATTGCCTTTCAAACGAATCACTTGATAGGCCGTATCAAAAATGCCTATGCCTATTTCATTTAAAAAATCTCGAATGAGCTGTTCTTTAAAAGTTTTGCTCTCTAGATTGAGAAAATGATTTTTATCCTGAAAAAAACATAGGCCAAAGATTTTCCACATGTCATTTTGAAAATTTGGATAATAAAAATCCATTTTCCAGCGTATTTTAGGTGGCGGAAAACTCCCTAGCATCAAGAGTTTCCCATTTGATGGCAAAAATGGCGCTAAAGGATGCGTTTCGATTTGCGGATTCGCGTCGGAAATATCTTTGCTCATGTAGATTTAACTTCGCCCAGTGGTTGAATCATAAAATGTCTATGAAAATTGTTCAGTGATTTGTTTTGCTATTTTTTCAGCCCATAACTGATAAATTTCTTTGCTCGGGTGAAAGCCGTCTTTTGCCATTTGTAAATTTTTTTCACGATATTCTTGTAAATCGTATTCAATTAGCCTCGTATTAGGCTTTGTTTTAATAAAATTTTTTAACAGCGCATTCATCTTCTGAGAATATTGTCCAAACAGCCATGACAATGGAAACGGTAAAGCTGGAAACTCATCCATTGGTGGCACACCTGAAATGATCAATAGCTGTGGTTGAAACTTTTCCTCGACAGCTTGATATAAGCGCTGCTGGAGCTTCAACCACTGGTCTGGTTGTTTTAATGCTGTGACATCATTGACACCAACAGAGCTGATCACGACATCAAAGTTCTGCGTTGTGACATTATCCAAAGCATTGATGATTTGCTGGCTGTTACGCCCCGTTGTGGCTTCAAGGCAAAAGTGAACTTGATAATCAGGCGATAAAATTTTAAGCAATTGTCCCAATAGCGCATCTGACTGATGCTCGACGCCGACACCTGCTGCTGCTGAATCACCTAGTATTAATAGCGATAATGGTCGATTACCCTGACCACTCATCCCACAACGTTCTCCCATCGCTTCTGCTAAACGTGGGGTATTTTTTTTCACACGGTAACCTTGGATCAGTAACGCAGGTAACAGCAGCAGTGTTGATACTTTGAGTAGCATAATATTTGGGTAATGATTTAAAGCTTATCGTCTTCATTATTTTAATTAGTTTAAAAAACAAAGCATTGACTCTATTGTTATTTTTCTACATTTTCTTTTTTTAAAAGCACCATTCTGCGGCATATTGCTAGTTTTTTATATTAATAATGATTATCATTTATCTGATTTCATTCTACCTATTTTATTATTTCAATGAAAAAACTTTCCCTACTTTTTTTGGCTTGTTCTATGAGCTTTGCTATTTCTTCTGCTTTTGCCCAAACTCAAAACTTACCCGCTTTAACCGATACAACAGAAAAAAAACATTTCCCTTATGCTGCTGCATGTGAAGATGTCAAAGCGCAAAGCCAAATATTATTAAACCTACAACATCAGTTAAATCAAAATCCAAAACAACATGCTCAAATTCTTAAAGATTTTTGGAAGCGTGTAGAGCTTATAGGTACACCAATCATTGAAAACTATGATGAAAAACATGACCGTATAATTTTTTTATGGAAAGGTGCGCAGCATAATGTACGCCTTATTGGTGGCCCGAGTAATGACCATGAATGGTTAACACGCCTACCAAATACCGATATTTGGTTTAAAGAATCGATTATTGATCATCGTTATATTGGCAGTTATAGCTTTGCTGTCGACTTACCGAACTTAGAAGGTTATCTGTCAAATTATTGTCCGCATCTGAATCCTAAACTTAAAGAATCAAGAACGCAGCGTCGTGCTGTGATACAAGTACAACGCATCGATCCTTTCAACAAAAACACTTATCTCGCAAGTGATGACACATCAGGCTTGCGTAATGAAAATTTTGTGGCCCTTAAAGATGCCCCGCCTTTTATTGATCCAAAACAATATCTAAATGTTAAACAGCCCAAATTACAAGAGTTTGCTCTAGATAGCAAAATTTTGAATAACTCACGTAAAATCCAAATTTACCAATCTAAAACCAAGAAAAACCAGAGCTATATCACCGCTATATTTTTTGATGGTCAGCAATATAATGAATTACTGAATGTTCCAAAGGCATTAGACATTTTAGTTGAGCAAGGTCAGTTACCGCCAATTCAAGCCATTTTTGTTTCTCCACCGAACGATCAGGAACGACCGAAAGAATTAACACCCAATGCAAAATTTTCAGCTTTTTTTTAGTGATGAACTGATGCCTTGGATTCAAAAAAATGCACCTGCAAAAGTCGATTCGAAGAAAACGGTACTACTTGGGTCAAGTCTTGGCGGATTAAGTTCAGCTTATTTAGCCTTAGAAAATCCAAATCAAATTAGTCATGTCGTACCGTTATCTGGCTCATTTTGGTGGCAAAATGCGCCGACAGACCTCCCCAATGGCATGAGTAAAATCATTCGTGATAAAACCTCGCAACCTAAACAGCATTGGTTTATTACTGCCAATAGTTATGAAAGCTCACGCAATAATAATGAACTGAGTATTTTAGAGACTTCGCCTATTGTTGCAGCCGACTTAAAAAGCAAAGGTCATGATGTACATTACCAATCGTATATCGGCGGACATTCCTACGCGGTTTGGCAAGTTGCTTTACAAGATGCGCTCAAACATTTTTTTGTACACAAGTAGTTTATAAACGTTTAGATCATAAAAAAGCCCTCAATTGAGGGCTTTTTTTGAAGATGGTACTGGTTTAATTCCAACGGTTAATGCGTTTAAAGGTTCCAAAATCATTGAAACGTACACCAACCTCACGCATGACTTGGTGTGCAGTTTTTGCAGTTAAGTGACGAATATAAAACGGCTCTTTGACCACAAAATGGTGAATGGCATGGGTCGAACCGAAGTTAAAGCAAAATAATTGCATTGGGAACAACCACCAAGGATTTAACACCTGAGTTTGTTTAATGACATCGCGTGGGTCAATATCACCATAATAATGCATATTTGAGCTGATAAATTGTAAGCAGAAAGAGCGTATAAAGTTCGGAATAATCCAAACTACAGCTAGAAAATTAATCGTTGGAATTAATTTCACTAAATTGACTGACCAACTAATACTTTGTCCTAACATTGGAGCAATACCATTCACCACATGATAAATGACAAATACATACCAAATGCCGTAATAAACAAAACTTAAAGGAAAAAATCCAGTCAATTGAGAGAACAATGCCGTTTTACGTTCTTTTTCAGGTTGTTTTTCAATGAATTGTCCTATCATTTTAAACATTTGAAATGGGCGCAAATACACCGTCATCAATTGATCGCTAATGACCAATATTCGACGTAATCCCCACGGCATGCCATTACTGATGCCCCGTTCTTCCAAGTCGTATTCTGAACCTGAATACTTATGGTGGTTGAGGTGCAAACGACGACGTGCCCAAGGACTAATAGTATTCGGACGTGCTAACCAAACCAAGGCTAACATGAGATGGTGAGCCCATGGCGTCTTTTTAAAATACATATAATGAATCAAGTCATGTTCTAATTCATGTGTCAGTGACGCAAACATCGCCACCAAAATCACACAAGCCCATGCCGGTAAAATGCCAACGGCAAACGCCCAAGCTGAACCCAACATTCCCAGTAGCGCAAAAATAAGGATGGCTGCGCCTATAAAGTTTTGATGTTTTAAAATGGGATACTGCTGACGTAAGTCTTCACCAGCTTTCGTTACGACAGTTCTGACTTTGTTAATTCGCTGTTGATCTGTCATATCGGAAGACATAGACATAGTACAAACCTAAAAATTAATGAACAGTTGTACATTAAAGCAAAATAAAAAAAAGGAAATCGCTATTTTGAGAACAAATCATCGTCTGTTCAAATATTCAACATTTTATTTATTTTCAATATCTTATTTATAAATAATCTGAGTATTTACTCCAATTTTTCTTTGCAAAATCGGCTGCTTTTTATGTCTTTTCATCACAGGTTTTATGTATTCCTTTTTAACCTACAGAGGATGACGAATATCATTTGAGAATAATAAAGCCCCAAAATTGGAGCTTTATTATTGCATAAAGGTTTAACCCAATTTATTCACGATCTTCAATGGCAATACTTTCATCGCAAGACCTAAAGGCAACCAAGGCCATTGTGGTACATAAGCTTTAACTGGTGCTTTCTCAATGGCTTTTGCTAAAAGATGTGAACCAGTTTTTTCATCGACTTCAAATGGCAGTTTTTTCGCACCTTCATTGATCTCCGTACGAATATAACCAGGGAAAATAGTCGTCACTTTAATTGGGGTATCAATCAGCTCTGCACGAATACCTTCAGCTAGAGCAGCAACACCTGCTTTACTTGCACCATAAGCCGTTAAATGTTTAGGCATACCACGCATAGCACTCATCGACGAAATCACCACCAAATGCCCTGCATTTTGGCTACGGAAAATTTCAACCGCAGCTTCGCATTGCGCCAAAGCAGAGATAAAGTTAGTTTCAACTGTGGCGCGGTTAATTTCAAAATTACCTTTACCAATACGACGGCCTTCACCAACACCTGCGTTGACAATAACACGGTCAATACTGCCAAAATCTGCTTTAAAGGCACGGAACACTTCAAACACTTGATCGTAATTTGTGACATCGAGGGTTTTCGCAATCACTTTGATGCCATATTGGCTTTCCAGTTCATTTTTTAGCGTTTCTAGACGCTCTAAACGACGTGCACAAATGGCTAAGTTGTAGCCTTTTTGTGCAAACTCGCGTGCCATTCCTGCACCAATCCCTGAGCTTGCACCTGTAATTAAAATTGTTTTAGCCATGATAATTCCTTTGTTTATCTTAGATCCAAGTCAATAAATTTGGATCAACTGCTTTTATAAAATGATGTTCATTTAAACTGAGTAATTGCGGTTCATTTCCAACCAAACGTAGTGTTGTCATACTGGTATTGGCAATGGCCCAATTAAGTGCAAATGTTTTTTCAGGACTGAGTCCTAAAATTTTACCTACGGCAACCGAGATCACTCCACCTGAACTAAACACAACAGCATAGCGTGGTTTGGTTTCAGCCAGTTGATTGCATAACTTTTCTAGCGCTGTTTCGACTCGACTTTTAAAATGTGGCCAAGATTCATCATATTCATGATGAAATTCTCCGCCTGTCCAACGTTCAATGGCACCTTCAAAAATTTTGGATAAATAAGCACGCGGGTTTTCATGCTTAGATACATCTTCTTTTAATAAATGCGGCTGGTTAAATCGAGGTTCATACTGAGCAAAAACTTGCTGATGATTAAATTCATTCCATGCGTTATCTGTATCAACTTGTGCTTCTGGAAAGCATTCAGCCAATGCAAGATTGGCTGTTTGTTGATGACGTTGCATGGAGCCCGCAACCACATAAGGACTTTCTTTTAAAATACGGTCGAAATACTGTCCCAGCACCTTAGCCTGTAGCTCACCATTGGGAGAAAGCTTGTCATAGCTTTCTGCACCAAAAGAAGCCTGACCGTGCCGAATTAAATATATCGTGGTCATTTCCCTAAAATATCCTTCATTTTTTCAATATATTTTTGTGCCACATCATTGGCTTCAAGTTTTTGCAAACCGATAAGTTTTAAGGCACGAATATGTAAAGCATGGATCACAATCCAAAAATCTTTGAATGCCGGATTATTGGTTTGTTTGTGGTAAAAGCGGTAATAAATTTGCTGTGCGATCACGGCTAAACGGAAAATGCCGAACACTTCATAAAATGTCCAGTTGTCTGTTTGTAGACCAGTTTTTTCTAAGTAATATTCAACGACTTCTTTACGACTAAACATACCTTTCAAGTTAGTCGGCTGGCGTCGAGTCGCTTTAAAAATTGCGTTATCGCCACTTTCAACCCAATACGCTAAAGCTGAACCTAAGTCCATCAGTGGATCGCCAAGCGTTGCCATTTCCCAATCCAATACGCCAATCACTTGGGTAGGATCATTTGGATCTAAAATGACGTTGTCAAAACGCCAATCGTTATGAATTACACAGGTTTTAGAGTCAGCAGGAATATTGTCTTTGAGCCAATTACGGACATATTTAAAAGAAGGAACATTTAAGGTTTTGGCTTTTTCATAGCGTGCGTCCCAACCTTCCACTTGACGACGACAGTAGCCGTCGCCCTTGCCTATTTTTTCTAAAGCTGTGCCTTCATATGGCACTTGATGCAGTTCAATTAATTTGTTGATGACGTTGGTACATAACGCTCGAACTTGAGTTTCATCAAAATTAATTTCTTTGGGTAAGTTTGCACGTGGAATGATGCCTTCTACGCGCTTCATTACGTAGAAATCACAGCCAATCACTGATTCGTCCTGACAAAGTGCCACCATTTCAGGGAGCACAGGATAAAATTCAGATAATGCCTTCTGTACATTATATTCACGTGCCATATCATGTGCAGACTTGGCTTTGGTGCCTTTCGGTGGACGACGTAAGATTAAATCAGCATTGTCGTATTTTAAGCGATAAGTCCAATTTGATGCACCACCTGAATATTGAGTGACTTCTACAGGCCCTTCTATTTCAACGCCATGTTCAATCAACCAATTGCCTACAGCACGGACATCCAGTTCTTCACCCTCACGAACTGAACCGCCTACATCGATCACTGACATGCTTTTCTTCCTAAACTTGAATCTATCATGATGATAAAAATATAATTTTCTATAGTTTTATAGCATGGACAACTCGGGGTTGCCATGCCAAATATGTGACTACAACTTGTTTATTTTTTACGGCGGCTGGTATAACCGCGCTTTGCCAATTCTAATTTAGCAATCATACCTTTATGCACTTCATCAGGGCCATCAGCTAGACGCAGTGAACGTGCTTGCGCAAAGAAACCTGTGAGCGGTGTATCTCGAGAAACTCCAGCACCACCGTGAATTTGAATCGCCATATCGACAACTTTTTCTAAGACACTCGGCGCAACTACTTTAATTGCAGAAATCTCGGTTAATGCAGCCATATTCCCTAGAGTATCCATTTT
Organism: Acinetobacter sp. YH12063; assembly: GCF_013419715.1. Classification (NCBI taxonomy): domain Bacteria; kingdom Pseudomonadati; phylum Pseudomonadota; class Gammaproteobacteria; order Moraxellales; family Moraxellaceae; genus Acinetobacter; species Acinetobacter sp. YH12063. The sequence continues at coordinate 51,256 of NZ_VOZO01000005.1, forward strand.
ATATGCTGCATAAAGGGTCAGTAAACGTGCCTGATCAATCGCAACACGTGCTTCTGCTACGCGTTCTAAATTGCCACCGAGTTTTAAAATTTCTTTACCAAAAGCAGTACGGCTCATACCGCGGTCAATCATCAGTTCTAGCGATTTTTCAGCAGCACCAATACAACGCATACAATGATGAATACGGCCTGGGCCTAAACGACCTTGTGCAATTTCAAAACCTTGACCAGCGCCGCCAATAAAGTTTGCAACAGGAACACGGACATTTGTGAAGCTAATTTCTCCATGTCCATGTGGTGCATCATAATCACCAAAGACTGGAAGCATACGTTCGATTTTCACTCCAGCAGTTTCAACTGGTACTAAAACCATTGAATGCTGATGGTGACGATCTTTACTTTCATCTGGTGTATGTGCCATAAAAATAATAATTTTGGCATTTGGATCACCTAAACCTGAAGACCACCATTTACGTCCATTCAACACAATTTCGTCGCCTTCAACGACAGCTGTAGCTTCCATATTGGTGGCATCACTTGAAGCAACAGCAGGTTCTGTCATACAAAACACCGAACGGATTTTGCCGTCTAGTAATGGTGTTAACCACTGCTGCTTTTGTTGTTCCGTGCCATAGCGCCAAATCACTTCCATATTGCCGCTGTCTGGTGCATTGCAATTGAATACCGTGGGTGCAAGTAAACTACGGCCTGAAAGTTCTGCGATGTGTGCATATTCTTGTACAGATAAGCCTTGCCCAAGTTCAGGACAAGGTAAGAACATATTCCATAAGCCTGCAGCTTTGGCTTTATCCTTTAAAACCTCTAACTGTGCTGGCCATTGCCATTTGGTCCAATCACCACCTTGGTTCAACTCATGAACTTCTGCCCAAAACTCAGTTTCTACAGGCTCAATTTCATCTTTAATAAATTTTTTTGTTCTTTCAATATAATCTTGTGCACGTGCTGAAAGTTCAAACATGACAACATCCTTTAAATATTATGTTCTTTACGCTTTACAACACCATAACCTGAAATCTAATATGAACAAAATGATTTAATTCAATAGATGAACATGAATAGTATTCATAAAAACACCGTCATTGATATGGGTGTTTTCCACCGTATGGATATCAATTTATATCCACTGTATATCGCAGTTTATGAACAAAAAAGCATTTCAAAAGCAGCACAAATTTTGTGTATTACTCAGTCTGCAGCGAGTCATGCACTTCAACGTTTAAGACAACATTTACAAGATGACTTATTTGTACGTGCTGGGGCAAAAATGCTCCCGACTCCATTTGCTGAACAGATTTATCCCGTAATTAAAAATGCGCTTATTGCGATTCAAAGTATTTCTATCCAAAAACAACAATTTACTCCTTCAATGGTACAGAGCTTAAAAATTGCCGTACATGATGAAATTGAACCGATTATTTTTCCTAAGTTAGTTGAACACTTTCAACAGCAACAGTTTCAGATCCAATTTTCCAGTATTAAATTAGACCGCAAAACCATTGTGGCTGACCTTGCTGCACAGCAAATCGATTTTGCGATTGATCTTGAGCAAAACTTTGGTGAAAAAATAAATTTTCAAACTTTAGTTGAAGACCAATTCGTGGTTTGTAGTCAACATTCCAAGATGGATGAATCTATTTATCTTTCTGCTCCTCACATTGGGGTTTCTTCCCGACGTGCAGGTGTATTAGTTGAAGATATTTATTTAAATCGTAAAAAACACTCTAGAGAGATTTTTTTACGCTGTCAGCATTACTCTACTGCGCTACAAATTTTGGCACAGCAACCCAAGGCGATATTGACGATTCCGCAAAATATTTTGACGCATTTACAGGTTGCTCCCGAACTGAATATTTTTGATGTACCTGTAGACTTGCCGAAAATTAAATTAGGGATGTATTGGCATAATGATTTGGAATTAAATTCACGGCATGTTTTTTTGCGAAGCGAAATTTCTAAAATATTTGCTTAGGCTATTTTCAATAGGACACCACTTTACTTAGGCTATTTGCATGTATTTAGATAGAGTTTTGCGTGATGAAACTTGCTGTATATTTATAGATCAAATGCTGATTATTTAAGGTATTTTTAACTGACCGTCGGTTTGTTCGACAGCCATATATCATGAGTTCTTATAAAATCTAAACTCCTGTTTTTATGCGATATGACCTCGTTCATATCATTGTGTATGCTTTCAAATCTCTCCGCGAATTGGCTCATGGCTTTAGGTGCAGTACTGTGCCTGATCACAGTCTATGTTCTTTATAAAGTCACCATTTTCTTAAAGGATTTTTTCCAACCTTTTAAGAAAGGAAAATCTTACCTCTGTCGTGTATCTGATATTAGTGATGGCGACACCCTCACCTGCTATCGGATGAATCTAAGACGTTCTAAAACCAAACTTCGCTTTGCTTATGTGGATGCGCCAGAATCGACACAAGCCTACGGTAAAGAGTCCGCTCGACTGATCAAATCCATGGTTTACAAGAAATTTGTTCGCGTAAAAATCACTGATGTAGACCGTTATGGCCGCTGCGTTGGGGTTATTTATCGCTATCGTAAATGCATGAATGAAGAAATGGTAAAACGTGGTGCTGCGTGGGTTTACGAAGAATACATCCGTGACCAAAAGCATTTGCACTATATGATGAATTTACAAAGCAAAGCACGTAAACAAAAGAAAGGTTTGTGGAAAGCCAGTCGTCCAATGCGCCCTAAAGAGTATCGTAAATTACATAAATAACAGACCACATTACAGCATGGCTAAGGAATATTTGACGACTTAGCCATGTCTAATATTTGACCTTTTTTTACTTCGCTATACAATAATGCTGCCCTTTTGGGCATAGAAAATAAATTAGATAATTAAAATTGGAATAATAATGACTGAACTTACTTCAAGCGAATTGAATCCGTTTCAACAAGATCAAAATATTCAGCCTCAAATTCAAAAAGCCGATCATCCCCTGTCTCCTGAGGGACGTTTTGGCCGCATGTCTTATTTAGCGTGGTTATTTATCATTAGTATGATTTATACCTGCCTATTGGGCATCAGCGTCGCGCTGGGTCTTTTTGCATTTTTCAATTCAGCAGAACGTAGTATTGATGCACTTTTTAATTCATTCTTAGGACTCAGTGCGATCGCTCTGATTGTCGTTTCTATTGTTGCAATGTTTGTCGCAATGATCTGCATTACGATTCGTCGTTTACATGATCTAAATAAAAGCGGTTGGCTCTGTTTAATTTTTCTCATCCCACTGGTCGGAACCATCTTTAGCATTTATGTGATGGCTTCAAAAGGCACTGAAGGTGAAAATAAATATGGCATAAAACGTCCAACGGAACAAACAGAGAAAGTTATTGGGTCATTGTATCTAATCCTGATGATTGTTTATTTATTGGTCATGATCCCATTGATGTTCAATATGCAAAGTATGATGAACAATTTAGAACAAGCGCAATTACAAGAACAAGCGATGATGTCTGATAGTGAACCTGAATTAACGGATGAACAAATTGCGGCTTATTTAGAGCAAGCTGAATCAGAAGGTGAAGAACTTGCTTATGCAGATGGTGAAAGTGTAGAAATTTCAGAAAATGCAGACAGTTCAGCGGAAGATGCTGCAATTGCAGCTGCAGAAGCTTCTGTAGAATAAACACGTATTGTTTAAGGTATCAATTCAATGATATACATTGAACGATAAGCTTTAAATGAAATGTTATGCAAAAAAACCTGTGTGCGCACAGGTTTTTTTATACCTGTTTTTTATGCTTTGAGTTGTTCACTTGAATTCAAAATAAATAAGGCATAAAGTTGCGATAATTTAGTTACCCTAGTTAACTATCATGAATTCCACATTAGGTTTCCGCTCTTCACTTCTACGCTGTGCGCGTTTGATGAGTGATGAAATCAACACGATTTTATTGCCCTATCAATTGAACTATTCGCTTTGGCAAGTCATGTTTGTCATCCGTGAAAAAACCGCTTGTACATCTATTGAAATGGCTGAATATTTAAACGTATCCAAGCCATCCATCACTAAGCGTGTCAAAATTCTTGCGCAGATGGATATTTTGAGTCATGTACAAACTAACGATAAACGTCAAAAGAAAATGATGCTCAGCGAGACTGGACGTGAGTTATTTCAGCAATGTGCAAAAGACATTGATGCCTTTGAGCAGCGCCTGATCGCGCCATTAGCTAGCCAAGATATCCAACATTCCATTCAAATTTTACACCGTCTCATGCAAGAACTTGAACAAAGCACTGTAGGTGATGATCATGCAAGATAAAGCACCACTTTGGACTCGAAATTTTATTTTAGTCAGCGCCATTAACTTCCAATTGGTTTTAATCTTTTATCTCTTGGTTGTGGTGATCGTGGGCTATGCGGTGGCTGAATTGGGTGCGACTACAGCCCAAGCAGGTTTAGTTTCAGGCTTGTTCATTGTCGGCACATTGGTCGGGCGTTTATTGGTGAGTAAGTTCCTAGAACGTTTTGGTCGTAAAACAACACTGATCGTTGGTTTAATTGGCTTTTTAGTCTTTTCTGGTTTTTACTTCATTCAGTTTGGTGTAGGCATATTGCTATTCATACGCTTTATGCATGGCTTTATGATGGGTATTGCATCAACAGTGCTGGGTACCTTAATTGCCCAAATCTTACCAGCGACACGTCGCGGTGAAGGCATTGGCTACTACAGCATGAGTAGTACGTTAGGTACGGCTATTGGGCCATTTCTTGCCATTTGGATGATGTTACATATTGGTTATCATGCGATTTTTATCGTTTCTACGATTATCGCATTGAGCTGCCTATTGGTTGCCTTGTTGATTCAAGTGCCCGATTTACCCAAAATCAATAAACCCCTCGATACTGTTGAAGCCGTCAAAAAAACAAGTTGGATTGCTCAATTTGTAGAGCCTAAAGCATTACCTATATCATTCATCATGCTTTTCGCTTCAATCTGCTATTCAGGTGTTTTATCTTTCATTAACTTCTACGCCAAAGAAATCGATTTAGTTGAAACAGCATCATTTTTCTTTTTAATGTATGCCATTGCGATTTTAATTTCTCGCCCATTTACTGGCCCGTTGATGGACCGTAAAGGTGAAAATGTAGTGATCTACCCTGCTTTTGTGATTATGGGCGTGGCATTGGTATTACTCAGCATCACTCAGAGTTCATGGATGCTTTTACTTTGTGCAGGCCTACTTGGACTCGGTTATGGCAATATTCAGTCGGTCTGCCAAACAGTTGCGGTAAAAAGTGCGCCGCTTGAACGTATGGGCTTTGCCACTTCGACTTTCTTTATCTTTTTGGATGCCGGCTTAGGCTTTGGACCATACTTTATCGGTAAATTGCTCGACCATATTGGCTACTCACAATTGTATTTGTATAGCGCATTTGCTGCCTTTGCATGTATTGGTGCCTACTATATTTTACATGGTCGTTATACTGTTCGAACTGCTTAAACTATAGCTAAACATCAAATCGTCGGCTGAAACGTCGACGATATTCTAAGGGGCTCAGCCCCGTTTTTTTTTGAAATAACCGTCGAAATGAGCTTGGGTCACTATAGCCGACCTCTCGCATAATCAGATCTAATGCGTGTCCCGTTTCTTCTAAACGCTTTCGTGCAGCTTCTATCCGTATTGATTGTAAGTATTGATTGGGAGGAATATCCAAAGCCGTTTTAAAATGTCGAATCAATGTCCTCGTTGTCACATTAAACTGCGCCGCAAGTTCATCTAAGACTATATTTTCATGATAATGCTGTTCCAACCAATCTTGAACTTTTTGCACTAAACCATCCTGATGCGGTTTAGATATTTTCAATAATGAATAGGACAACTGACTATCACGACGATAATCCAATACAAATGATTTTGCCGTGTGGATTGCCGTTTCAAAACCATAAAAACGTTCGATTAGGTGCAGTCCCAAATCAAACCATGCTAAGCCCCCGCCTGCACAGTAAATATTTTGGTCATGGCTAATGAGCTGATCTGCATTCAGTCTTACCAAAGGATAGCGTTCACGAAACATTTGCTGAAAGCCCCAATGCGTCGTTGCCTGCTTACCATCTAAAAGCCCTGCTTCTGCCAGAAAAAAATTACCCGTACAATTTCCTGCGATCAGTCCGCTTTGTAATTGACGAGTTTTTAATAACTCGATTAGTGCTGAATTTTGCGCTAAAACATCTAAAATCGCCGCGCCTATCGTTGGAACAATGATGATATCTGCATCTGTTATTTCAGAAAATGCTAAATCTGCATAAAGCTTGATGCCATTAATACATTGCACAGCTTGACCATGTTGTGAGGCAATTTTAACCTGAAATAGCCTCTGCACATTCTGTTTTTGGATCCGGTTCCAACTGACCCCCGCCATTGCAAATAAATCAATGACCCCAGTAATCGCGGAAGCTAAAGCGCCATCAAATGCTAAAATTATGATTTTCTTCATTTAAAGTTCAAATTATCAAAATGTCATTTTTGACTTATTAAGTGTCATTATTGACAATTCTATATCTAAAAATCAACTGCTAGGCTTAAGCCATAAAATTCGACCCGATTAGAGATTGATCAATGGCGCAGTTAATCAATGACAAAGATTTAAATTTTTTGCTATTTGACGTGTTTAAAGCGCAAGACTTAACGCATTACCCACGTTTTGCTGAGCATGATGCTGAAACCTTCAAAAGCATCCTAGAAACTGCACAAGGTATTGCTCAAGACTTTTTTGCACCCCATAACGCAACAGCCGATCAAAATGAACCAACCTTTGATGGTCAACAGGTTAATACCATTGCTGAAGTCAAAACGGCATGGAAGCAATTTGCAGATGCCGGCTTGCTTTGTGCGCAGCATGATTATGATGCAGGCGGTATGCAACTTCCGACTTTGATCAACATGGCTGCAAATGCTTATTTCATGTCAGCAAATCCTTCATCAGTGGCTTATTCATTTTTAACCGCTGCGGCTGCAAATGTAATTCAAGCTTTCGGTACGACTGAACAAAAAGATAGGTTTGTACCGCATATGTTCAGTGGTCGCTTTGCTGGAACGATGGCCATGACTGAACCTGATGTGGGTTCATCTTTGGGTGATTTGACCACAAAAGCCATACCACAAGCCGATGGTACTTACCTTATCAAAGGCCAAAAGATGTTTATTTCAGGGGGTGACCAAGACATCACTGAAAATATCGTGCATTTGGTCCTTGCTCGCATCCAAGATGCACCTCAGGGCGTGAAAGGTATATCGCTGTTTATTGTTCCGAAGTTTAAAACCCTAAGCGATGGTTCACTTGCAGATGCCAATGACGTACAACTGGCTGGCTTATTGCATAAAATGGGCTACCGAGGTACAACATCGACAGTACTGAGCTTTGGTGAAAAAGATCAATGTACTGGCTATCTGATTGGTGAAGCAGGTGCTGGTCTTAAATATATGTTTAAGATGATGAATGAAGCACGAGTCGGTGTCGGCTTAGGTGCAGCCATGATTGGATACCGTGGCTATTTAGAGTCACTCGAATATGCCAAAAACCGTCCACAAGGTCGCTTAGTATCAGATAAAAATCCTACCTCAAAACCTGTCAATATTATTCAACATACAGATGTTAAACGGATGCTTTTGGCACAAAAATCCTATGTGGAAGGCGCACTCGCATTATGCCTATTTGCTGCACGATTAATTGATGAACATCAAGCCGCTAACAATGAAGACAGCGCGTTGTTATTAGATTTGATTATCCCTGTCGTCAAATCATTCCCTTCCGCCTATGGACCAAAAGCCAATGATTTAGCCATCCAAGTTTTAGGTGGTGCGGGCTATACCCGTGAGTATCCGCTTGAACAATACTATCGCGACAACCGCTTAAATCCGATCCATGAAGGCACATTTGGCATTCAGTCTTTGGATTTGTTGGGTCGTAAGCTTTGGCAGCACAACAGTAAAGGTTTGATGCTGTTATTACAACGTATGCAAAATACAATTGATCAAGCTCAACATCCAAAAACTCAGGCGCTTGCAGCAATTTTTTCAGCGCATTTAAACACGGTGAAGAAAACCACACAAAGTTTGGGACAAGTCCTCGCCCAAGGTCGTGTCGATCAGGCACTGGGTAATTCTGCCTTGTATCTAGACATGATGGGCAAAGTCATCATTTCATGGCTATGGCTTGAAATGGCTAATCAAGCTCTTGTGAAATTTGAACATTCAGATTTAGCTGAAGATCAACAATTCTTAGCCGGTAAATTACAAGCCGCGCAATATTTTATCCGCTGGGAATTACCTGAAATAGAGCACCAAGCCAAGTTATTGCTAGAACTTGATGATACTTGCCTCAACATGCAAGAAAGTTGGTTCTAGCCACCCGTTTAGCTCAGTCCTCAATGGGCTAATCTGGACAAGGTTTTCACGGATGAAAATCTTGTCCAACCCTATCTATTTCAATAAAAACTGCTATAAAAATAGGAACTTATTTTTCGTTCCTTTTTTATCAAAATTGAGTGCTATACGCTGCAATTATTGGAAGATTTTAAACCGAGCTGCATCATCCATATAACCTTTTTCTTTCGCTTCACCTTCCACTGAACCAAAAACCAATTGAGCACGAAGTTTCCAATGCGCAGGAATGTCCCATTCAGCATGCACTTGTTCATCCACAATTGGGTTGTAATGCTGTAGTGATGCGCCTAAACCTTCGGTATGCAACGCAGTCCAAGTTGCAAATTGGGCAATGGCAGTTGAGTGTTCTGCCCAAATTGGAAAGTTTTCTGCATAAGAAGGAAACTGTGCTTGTAGAGCACTGACCACATCCAAATCTTCAAAGAACAGAACCGTACCCAAACCTGCTGCAAAACTTGCCATTTTCGCCGTGGTCTTCGCAGCACTTTCTTCATCTTTTGCATAAGATTTTAATTTGTCAGCGACTAAGCCCCAAAATTTTTCGCTTTCACCAGTAGAGTCTGTTGATATTTAATTATGCTCATCTAGAGATATTTATGCAGCTGATTTTAAATTAATTTCTGTATGAATAATCGTGCAGCCTTGCTGAGAATGAATTTTGAAATTCCCACCTATCCGTTCTACACGCATTTTCATACTTCGCATGCCGATACTCATGCCATGATTTGAAACACTCTCAACATCAAAACCTACGCCATCATCTTCAATGGTTAATAACAATGCGCCATTCTCGAACTGTGACAGCGTTACATTGACATGATTAGCTTGGCTATGTTTCACAATATTGGTCAGGCTTTCTTCAATCACTCGTATTAAAGTCAGACACTGAATTGCCGTTGGTTTGATCGCCCACTGCGAAGGAATACACCATTTGGCATTCATTTCAACTTCATCCATTAACTGACTAAAGCGATGTCGAACAGGTGCGATCCAGAGCAAAGGTGAATCTGGCACTTTGCTGTCCAAAGATGATCCACTATCAATAATTTGCCTTAAATCATCGCGCAGTAATTTCAACATCGACAAGAACTGTCTGTTTGGAATATTACTTTCACATTGGTCAACCAAAATCATCGAGCGCACAATAGATGCGCCCAGACCATCATGCAGATCATGTGATAATTTAATCCGTTCCTGTAAGCGTACATTACTCAGTTCAAGCTGATGTTTATCATTCAAGCTACTGCATAATTCATCACTGACTTTCTGAACTTCAAATGCCAAATCATCATTATATTTTTCAATTTTCTGTATATTCCGATTGAGTCTCGCCCCCAAGATCACCACGATAAATAAGGTAATAATCGGTGAGGTAAATGGAGATAACGGTGTAAAACCATGTTTTGGAAAGAGGGCCAGTACTGTGATGTCTACAATGACCATCACAATAATCGCAGTCAAACAAAGTGCTAATAAAGTATAATCCCTTCTTCTTTCTTTAAAACTAATCCAGCAAAGATAAATGTAAGTGATAAAAAAGAGGCTGCAATATAATAAGAAAATGAGGCTCGAAATTTCCGCATTTTGTTCAAATGGCCAAATACACACTACACCAATCAGAGATGCTGTCAGCATGGTAAATGACAGCTCAATGCGAGGAAATTTACGCCCAAGAAAGCGCAAAATATAGATGCTAAAACATTGAAAGTACAGCATTGCAAATATCAAATTAGCTTTGGTGGAAAAAACCGAATTTGGATATGGAAAGGTTTCAGTGGTCAGGGCATTACTGAGAAATAAAATCCACAGCACTGTTGAAAGCGCAAACCAGCCAAAACTGGTATCACGAGGACGCATCAACCAAATGATAAAGCAAATTAGACCCAAGACCCCAGAAAGAAAAATATTTAACTGTAATATGGTCCGACGTGTAAATGTTGTTTTTTCGGCTTGCTCTACCGTTGCCATTACATTGTTAAATACTACTGGGCCCAAGCCAGCATTTAAACTCGAGTAGCCATAAACATAGATCAAGGTTTCATTATGATCATGCTTGATTCCACTTATCGGTAAAATCCAATAGCGTGCAACATTCCAACTTTTAGAGACCGGTTCTTGAAGATTTTTATTGGTCCACAGCAAGTCGCCATTCAGAAAGACTGAACCCGTATTAATAATGTAATCAACATATAGTGCGATGGGTTCTGCCAAACGCGCATTATTTTTACAGTACCAAGACCAGTCTAATTTATACCAAGCACCACCTTGATAACCCTCCCAGTCTTTATCTTCTTTCCAACGGTCAGGTAATTGCGTGGTTTTCCATCCCGTTCTGGGTAATTCTTGATTGGATGGTGTCTTCACCCGTGAAATGCTATTCACAGTTACATTACATTGATCATTTACAGGGAAAACTTGCTCTGCATGACTCAAGCTCCCCCATACTAAACAGAGGATAAATAAGAAAAAATATCCTCCTTTACGCATTATAGAATACCCATAGATCTTGCTGTACTCACGGCTTTGGTACGTTTCGTTACGGCTAATTTGCGATAAATATGTTTAATATGGCTTTCTACCGTATAGCGTGAAACAAAAAGCTGTTCAGCAATCTCACGGTTACTCAAACCTTGAGCAACCAAACATAAAATTTCTTTTTCACGACTGGTCAAGAGGTTCAAGTCTGCTTCATCGGCGACTGTTTGTTCTGGACTTGGCGCTTCGGCTTCGGATATTTGTTTAAGGATTTCTCGTGCAATAAATGGGTCAATCGGCGCCCCACCACGTAAAATACTCCGAATAGATAAAAGTACTTCAGCATCATCACGTTCTTTTAATACATAGCCCGTTGCACCTGCTTTAATTGCGGCAAATAAGCTTTCTTGTGTACTCCATGCAGAGACAACCAAGATCATGGTATTACTTTCGAGGGAACGTATTTTTTCAATAATTTCGATACCACTACCATCAGGCAAACCTAAGTCAACTAAGGCTAAGGATATCGGTTGGGTCTCTACGGCTTGAATAGATTCTTTAACATTTTTGGTGAAGATAAGCTCTTCACGCTTATAACCCAGCTCTGTCAAAATTTGACGTAAACGTAATTGAATAATTTCCTCATCTTCAACGACGAGCACCGGTACGGGTAGTATGACTTCTTGTGGTGACATGATTTACTTCCCCCGAAAAAATGAAATGTCTTTTACATTAATGAGTTTAATCCTTTTAGGATATCCCTATAATTAAGTAAATTTCTTATTTTTTAACAATTTATTCTAATTCAATTGATGCAGCTATGATGCATTTTTCTTCTAATTTTAAATCCATTTAACATTACAATATGTGTATAGCCATCAGTCTGACTATACACTGCACTTAGCTTAAACTTGAGTGTGATTAGCTCAAATATTGCTTCTTCAGATATTTTACAATTTTTTCAGATTCAAAAAGTTCTACACCAGTATTAGGATCTTTCAAATATGGCACTTGAATATTGTTCCCCATGATTTTTAACACTTGTTCACGCTTGCCACCTTTCAGGGGTACATATTTACCAGGTCTTAAGCGCATTACCGCTAATCCCTGATCTTGCCAACGTTCCTTAGCCACATTATGAAAGATATATGCCAATTCCATTTCAGACAATGCGCTACGTACGATACGTGTATATGGACTCGCTTCAAAACCCCATAGTTCTAAGAGTTGACTTGGAGCATCACGATGAATGACTTTACGGTGCACCCACACGCCTTGAGCCCCATTAATTAAGGTTCCAACATAGGCAACATACGGAATTTTAGGATAATTGGCATATTTCTTAGGAGTCTGACCTGTTTTGCCATAATGTTTAAATAGATGATGAATTATTTGCTGAGATTCGTACAAACGATCCCCAGTATTGTCATCCACCAAGAAAGGGAATTGCTGTTTTCCACCTAATTTCTGTACCTCTAAACGGTACTTTTTAGCCCCTTTGGGACATGGGTAAACCTCATAATCCAAATTAAGTGTGGTCAAAACTTCACGCACACGACGGCAATACGGAGAACCTTCAAATTCGTACAGTTTAAGGGCTTTTTCAGGTTGTTTGGGATAAGGCGTCCCATTTGTACCACGTCCTCCCTCTGCTACGCCTGAGAGCAACGCTTGCGCCACTTTTAATTGATGCAACAACATACATTCTTCCTTTCTTCTTTTATTTCGTATTTTTATACAACAGCCGAGAGTCCTCAGCTGAAGTTTGTATTTTCTTTTTCACATTTATATCGTCGTATATAAGTAAGCAATGCCCACTCATTCCATGACTAAAAACTCAAACACACTTATAGAACAACCAATTGCTCTTTTGAAACAACAATGCCGTTATTGTCAGCATAAATAAAATCACCCGACTGAATGTTTACACCACCAAAACTTAATGGAATATCTGTTTCACCCACGCCTTTGCGGTTACTTTTTTGTGGAATCGCAGCCAAAGCATGCACACCTAAATCAAGTTCGGCAATCGCATCAACATCACGCACGCAGCCGTAAATAATGACGCCATTCCAATGATTGTTAACTGCAGATTCAGCAATCATATCACCCATCAAGGCACAGCGCATCGACGCACCACCATCCACAACCAATACTTTACCCGTACCATCGGTTGCCAATAATTCTTTAACACGAGAGTTATCTTCAAAACATTTGACCGTCATCACCTGACCGCCAAAACTTTTTCGTGCACCATAACTTTGAAAGAACTTACCATCCAACGACGGGATCACCACTTGTAATTCTTTATCTGGATGATCATCAAGTAAATCACAGGTGACGAATGGAACTGTAGACACGGTATTTCCCTCATTTAATTGTTAGTATGCGTAAATTATCATAAATCTCGAACTTTTCAGTCTGAGTTTGTGCCGCCTCGACCATAGTATGAGCCACTTGCTGTGCTGTCACTGGCTTAAATTTAAAACGGTCAGGTACAAAATGCGAAAAGCGCATATAAAGTTTCTGTGTCGCATCTTCTAAACGCCGAGATTCATGACGCTCGCCAAGTAACAGCGAAGGCTTTAATATCGAAAGTTGATTTAACTTTAAGGTTTTTAAATAATATTCCAATTCCCCTTTGACTCGATTATAAAAAAATGCGGAATTGGCGTCAGCGCCCATAGCACTGACAATGATCAATTGTGTATCTGTATATTCTAATAATTCAGCAAAATGCGCATTGATGCTAAAATCGATATGATAAAAATGATCTTTAGACCCTGCTTTTTTAATGGTCGAACCTAAACAACTAAAGGCATGACTATAATCTCTCACATCATCCTGAGTCAGAGAAAGAAAGTCACTGATCACCATTTGTTGAACTTTTGCCAGTCCATTCAGTTCATGGTCACGCTGACGTACCACAGCAGTAATATTCTTACATCTTGCATTTTGACTGAGCTGACGAACCAGTTCCCGCCCGACCAATCCTGTTGCCCCAATGACAATTGCATTCTCTATACTTTTAGTCATTTTTCATACAATCTCAATAACTTTAGACTAATCTAACGTTTTCTTTAAAATTTTTCTGCATCTAAAATGTTGTCAAAGCATGTCAAGACTTGACTTAAGCGCTTAGTTTAATCACAATATGGCACTTGTTTACGGGCTGGTGATAGTTCTTCTGATGTTGGTTTTCAGATGTAATTTCAGCCCGCCCAGACCAATCTATTTCAAGGAGTGCACGAGTGGCAAACTCTGCTCAAGCAAAAAAACGTGCTCGTCAAAACGTTAAAGCACGTCAACACAACGCAAGCTTACGTTCTATGGTTCGTACTTATCTTAAACGCACAGTAGCTGCTATTGCTGCTGGTGATTATGCTGTCGCTACAGAAGCTTACAAAAAAGCTGTTCCTGTAATTGACCGTATGGCTGATAAAGGCATCATCCATAAAAACAAAGCTGCTCGTCATAAGAGCCGTTTAAATGCACAAGTTAAAGCTTTAGCTAACTAATTTGTTGCGATAAAAAAAGCCCTTTTTAGGGCTTTTTTTGTACCTATCGATTTTTAAAGGCAAAAAAATAAGGTCCAATAAGGACCTTATTTTCTATTTACAGATTATTTATTAATCAGTTTCATATTCGTCGCTGATAAATATGTCCATAATAAGTTTTGGCTTGCTGTCAAATTTGTCCAACGTTGATTGCCACCATGGGTACAGCTATATCGAATTAAATCCGCACGGTTATTTTGCAAACGTCCCGTATTTAAATCCATACATTGACCACTTTGACGAATCGTTGTAGTCGCAGGGTCCATGGTCCAAATTTGGTTGGTTTGGTTTAACACGCAACGTTCTAGCGTCACTTTAGCTGAACCACCGTTGCCTGTAATACATTGATCTGGATTTGACTTACTGTGTATACGACCAATGGCATCATATACCCACTGTTCAGTATCATCCGCCGTACAACCGCTTGGGCCACTGATGTATAAATTTAATGTTCCATCAGTTAAGGTTTCAGATTTCAAACAGTTGTTACCATTTTTGATCAATGTCGCCTGATCAAACAAACCTTCCTGAGATACTGAAAGCTTTGTCATAAATGCGTCGAGTGCGCTTTGTGCCTCAGGAACTTGATTGTTTAGGTCTTGTGCATACACATTCATCCAACGATTTAGTCGGTATGCTGTGTTTTGTTGCGACTCATAACGGGTTAATTGCTGACGCGCCACACTATTCATCAATGACTTGTCATTTTTATATGACTCATACAGCATTTTTTCAGTTGGATTAAGAGCAACAACAGCATTTGCAGCTTGCGCTTCCAAAGCACTTTCTAATTGAGGAAGTTCGATAGCACGCAAAGCACTAAAACCATGCTGACGTCCAATTTTGACGGCCGGCTTGATCGCTGTGCTGTAAACTGGAATATCAATATTTGCTAATAATTTGGCTTCTTCACCTGCTTTTTTACAGTATAAATTGACCTTCTGTGGTTGATCTGCCAAAGCTAAATTGACATGCAGTTTATTGGCATTACTGCCTAATCGTGCAGGTGCTAAAGCAATATTGTTGACTTTATTCGTGAATTGCACATTCAACCAACATGCCGCTTGGTCTAAGGTAGTATTGGCAGCATTTAAGTCATACACATTACCCCAGTTTGAACGTGCAGCAGGATACAACAAACCAACTTGATTGACTGGATCATAGCCCCCTAAAATGGTAATTACGGGCTGACCAAAGACCCGTGGTCGTGGATAATTTTGATCTGCGTTATACCAAACCGGAGCCGTAGAATTTGGCATCTTCGGTTGAGCGACTTCCATTTCACGAGTGGTTTTATTCCACTTTTTGTAACCGGTAGGTGATGTTTCATCCCAGACATAACGGTCAAAGTGCGGTTGAATTTTCAGGAATGTGCTGTAACCCGTATAGTGTGTGTAGCGTGATACATTACTATCAGGATACCCGCCGGACATGGCATCTTTTCCGTACGGAAACAAATTTTTAAAATTTGGGATACCATTCGCTCCATCCCACTTCCATGTCGCCGTCCATGATAGATTTCCGCGCATCATATTGCGATTGGCAATATAACCCCATCCACTGTCCGCATGATGTGCAGCCCAAAATAGATTGTCACCTACCTGACCAGGGTAATGTCCTAAACCATAATGATGGCCAATTTCATGGCTAAATTCATTCCCTACAGAATCATAAAGCGTGAGCATGCCATTACCACCACTCAGTCCATGAGTATGCACACCATTGGCATAGTTCCCCTTCGTATGATGGACAACTACTGTTTGGGTTAATTGTGGCTGACTTTGGTTGGCCATAGATGCACTGGTAATACCCCAGTTAGCAAGGTTTATACCAACACTAAAGGTTGATTTACCGACATCCTCACGCATGTCTCCTGCATAAACACCACCATCTCCGGCACTTTTACTGTCATAAATAACACCTGAAGATACCATTGCACGTGTTAACTGAATATCATCATATTGTGCAACCGTCATTTCTGCTGCAGGAATGGTTTGGAAATAATCTGTGCCCGCTTTTTCAGGCTCTAGTAGCATATAGTGGCCGGTAGAATTTGGCTTATCTGCCAACATACCAACACGGATATTATTTAAAACCAATTCACCTGGTGCAGCAAAATCGATTTTATCCTCAGCCAATTCACCGCTGACTTTATTTGCGTCAATAAATTTTAATCTTAGACCGGGTTTAACTTCATCCCAATTGAGTTTCGTGGTCCACGCGCGTTTACTGTACCAAACATCTGGACGACCTCTTTGCCCACTCTGGTCTGAAATAGGCATGTGCGTTGGATCATCCAATGTCGCGGTACGAACTAAACGATTGTTTTGATAGATTTCTACTTTGAGTTGCTTGATGTTTTGCATATCAAGTGTTGGCGTCACGATAAGCAGCGCTTCTTTTTCACTGGTTAACCGTGGCATTTTCTTGGCTTCGTTCGCATTCGGGTCAACGACATGACTTTGACCAAATTGAACTTGCGCGGAAAAGCTACCGACTAAATCATTACGTATTTCACGAACAGCATCATTGGCATCGTAGTCATAAAAACCAATGCTTGTTTCATCGACTATATCTTGGGTCGGTTCTGGATAACTGGCAGATGATGCAGTGCCACTTGAACTATCACCACCACCTCCGCCACCACAAGCAACTAACATTAATGACACAATACAAATTGATAATTTGTTATATGAAAAACCTATCACACTTTTCACTACTATTCCCCAATTAGCCACAAAAAAATCCAATTAAGAGACTTACATAAAATATATAAATCAATAAGTTACAACAAATATAATGCTATTTTCTTTTTATTAATCATTCAATTGCCGCGTTTTGTCACTTATTAACAATTCAAATTAAATCTAAATATTTAGTATTGGCTGAATCACGATTGCTGTGACAGGTACTTCACTTATCAACTAAAATTAAGGTGTAGTCCTTTAAATACAATCGTATATTCCCGACAAAAATTGTCAGGATATTTTTAGAAACTTTGTAAATAAAAATTTTTAGAAATGGTTTAATCCCATATATTTTTTATGGTATTTTAATTTTCATCCTAGGCAGCCATTGCTGTACAAATGAAAAGAGGGATAAAAATGTCGATTAACCAATTTTTGCCATCATTAGAAAAATTTGCAGAAGCAGAAAATCAATATATTGAATATTTTACATCGAAAGGTGAAAAAGACATTTTAGGTAAAGTCATTTCAAATATGAAATCGACCGCTGAGATTCAAGCCTCTCAAGGCGTAGACTCATGGTTAGCATATGGCGTGTACTTACCAGCTGTAGAACGTATTTTTGCACTGCATCAAGGGGAAACAGAAGCTGAATTTTTTGAACGCACACAATATCCAGTTGAAATCGTACAAGCGTATAGCATTAAAGATCATGACATTGCCACATTGATTGCCGCAGACAAATACAGTCGAATCCACCAACAACATCTCCCTGTCAATACTAGCCGCTGGCCTTATAGTGACGACGGTTCAAGTATTGATTTAAATCAGTATCCTGCACGAATTAAAGCCAATATTTAATCTTTTATTTAATGAAATATTGAAGCAGATAAAAAAGGCATCCCGTACATGGATGCCTTTTTTAAATATTTTGTATGCGCAAAAATACTTAGAGTTGCTGCTCAGCCTGCTGAAATTCACGAATATTTAATTCATTTAGTTCTCCACGCCAAATCCATTTCAGTTTTGACTCAAGGAATACATCTCCTTCAAACCAAACAAATAAACCTTCCATCATTTTCGGCCAGTCTTCGCGTGTCACGATATTTTTACCTGAAATAATGGCAAGAATTGCAGCCAAAATCGTATCATGACTCACCGCTAGACTCAGACCATAATCATTGGTTGGATGAGTGTTGTAAATCAACTCCAAAACATCTACCACCCCATGAATGGGCTGTTTCATACCCGGCAAAGCATTATTCACAAAACTATTGATAAAGCCTAAAGCACCTTGCTTTTGAAAGTATGGTCCTGCTTTTTTAATATCGAGCACAAAACTTCCCGGCTCGACCAATAATCCTTGTTCAATGATCTCGATATGGTGGGTATTCGGTTCAATCGTGACATTATCTGCACCTTGAATCATCAATGCCGCCGTATCCACACAGCGCTGAATTGGACTCGAAATACAGTGCTGAATAACACGATCGGTATTTTCAACCAAATAGCTGCCCCACGCTTCGGCTAAATCACGTCCTTGATGGGTCAGTTGCAAGTCATAACCGGCCAAGCCTTGTCCTTGTACAACTTCACGAATGGAATGACGTGTAAACAATGTTACAGGCGTCTTTTCATCCGGCAATAAGTCTATTGCTTTCAGCATACTAGGAGGGAGCAAATCTAGGGCCATAATTGACAGTTCTTAAATGCAGGAGATTTAACGGAGTGTGCTGACACTATAGCATGAACCCGATTTAGCTCAAGTTTTGTCAGGCATGTTTGCCAAAGCATTTAAGGCCAATTCTTTCATTTCGGCATTTTTAAATGCAATAAATCCACCATTTAATAAAGTCGTGCGTTGGTTATATAGAAATGCGCGACCTTTAAAATCAACCAAACCACCACCAATACGCTCGATTAAACATTGTCCAGCGCTCGTATCCCATTCACAAGTCGGATGAAAACGCGGATAAATATCCACTCGATCTTCTAACATCATACAAAACTTATATGCACTACCAGCATGGTAGGCCTGAAAAGGAGTGAGTTTTTCTAAAGCGTCTAGATAGTCCGTATAAATCGGCTTATTTTTGGCACTTTGACTCAAGCCAACGTGTACGACACTCTCTGCAGAGGTTTGAACATATTCATACCATGCAGTGGACTGGCTATCATATTTCAGCGGCAGTCCCGCAAAGGGGCAAATATATACGCTATATTCCCCCGGGATCGCCAATATGGCAAAAGTGGTATTGGCCCCATCTACCAAACTCAGATTAATGGTAAATTCAGGTCTTTTATGTAAAAACTCTTTGGTACCATCCAAGGGATCAAGCAGCCAAAATTTTTGCCATTGCATACGCTCAGACTTATCACCTTCTTCTGACAATACAGGCAAGTTAGAAACTTTGGATAATGCTTGGGTAATATAGCTATTTGCACGATAGTCCGCCTGCGTTACCGGTGAATCATCACTTTTACGTTCCACATCAAAATCCGCACCTGAGCAATAACGCTGATATTCTTCTCGCAAAATTTCGCAAGCTTGTGTCACAATGGGAACCAACTGCAAAATCAGTGGGTCTTGCGGTGCTGTTGTTGTTTTAAACATAGAATACCTTTATATGCCAAATTACTCAGAAAAGCCGACGATCATTTTTGATATGGACGGTACTTTACTCGATCTTGCTTATGATGATTTCATTTGGAATGAGCTGCTGCCAATTCGTTATGCTGAACAGCATCAATGCTCACTCGAACAAAGCAAGCAAACGCTATTTAGTTTTTATCAACAGCATAATCATACCCTAAAATGGTACTCATCTCGCTTTTGGACGTCACAAGTTGGCGTTGATGTTTTGGCAATGCAAATAGAACAAAAAGCCAAAGTGGCTAAACGCGAAGGCTGCATTAAGCTGCTTACCTATCTAAAAGAAAATGGCTATCCTATTTGGCTTGCGACCAATGCCGACTTTGCAGGCTTACAATTCAAACTCGAAGAAACCGGTCTTCGTGATTATTTTGATGTTATCGTCAGTTCAGAAACTCTCGGTCATGCCAAAGAGTTTATTGAGTTTTGGCAAATATTAGCAAGCAAACACCCCTTCTATGCAAAAAACTGTTACTTCATTGATGACACAGAAAAAGTGCTCAATGGTGCAAAACTTTTTGGGATTGAACAGCTCTATTCGATTCAGCAACCTTCATCTGCCAAAGCGCCTCGCGAGACTTGCAATTACCCAATGCTGTCCGCATTAACAGATTTAATCCCTATTTTAGAAGCTCAAACGACTGAGCAAGCCGAGGAACAGAAAAAATATGCGTAAATCAAATCTATCCGAAGATGCGGTTGGTATGCGTATAGACAAATGGTTGTGGGCTGCACGTTTTTTTAAAACACGCTCTATTGCCAAAAATGCTATTGAAGGCGGTAAAGTTCATCATAATGGCGAACGCGTTAAAGTCTCTCGTGAAGTTCGTGTAGGCATGGAATTAACCATTGCACAAGGCCTTGAGAAAAAAACCGTGGTGGTGAAAGCACTGTCGGATGTTCGTGGGCCTGCCCCAACCGCTCAGCTGCTTTATGATGAAACTGAGGTCAGTATTGCAAAACGGGAATTGCTCGCATCCCAAAGAAAGTTGCATAATCTAGCTCGGCCAGATCATCGACCAAGTAAAAAAGATCGTCGAGATATTGGTAAATTTAAAAGAGAAAATGATCAACAGTTTGACCAGCAATGGTCTTATAATGATGATTAAGTTAAAAGCGTCACAACATGTCGCACCTGTTGTGATTTTCATAGAACAAAAGGATGATTTCTGTCACTATACCCTCGTGGAACAGATTTAAACTGAATACATCCACTTGAGTATATTGTTTCGTGACATCGTATTGAGGTTGTAAGATGGATGATAATAAAAGCAAGGCGTTAAATGCGGCCTTAAGCCAAATTGAAAAGCAGTTTGGTAAAAACACCGTTATGCGTCTTGGTGATAACACCGTACAGGCAGTTGAAGCTGTCTCTACAGGTTCTTTAACATTAGATATCGCACTAGGTATTGGTGGTTTGCCTAAAGGTCGTATCGTAGAAATCTACGGTCCTGAATCTTCTGGTAAAACGACTATGACATTACAAGCTATTGCACAATGTCAGAAAGCTGGCGGTACTTGTGCATTCATCGATGCTGAACATGCATTAGACCCTCAATACGCACGTAAACTTGGCGTAGATATTGATAACTTACTTGTTTCACAGCCAGACAATGGTGAACAAGCACTTGAAATTGCAGACATGCTGGTACGTTCAGGTGCCATTGACCTGATCGTTGTCGACTCGGTCGCTGCACTGACCCCTCGCGCCGAAATTGAAGGCGAAATGGGTGACTCACACATGGGCTTACAAGCTCGTCTGATGAGCCAAGCACTGCGTAAAATTACCGGTAATGCGAAACGTTCTAACTGTATGGTGATCTTCATTAACCAAATTCGTATGAAGATTGGTGTAATGTTTGGTAGCCCAGAAACCACAACTGGTGGTAATGCACTTAAATTCTATGCATCTGTACGTTTAGATATCCGCCGTATTGGTCAAGTGAAAGAAGGCGACGAGATCATTGGTTCAGAAACCAAAGTGAAAGTTGTGAAAAACAAAATGGCTCCTCCATTCCGTGAAGCGATTTTCCAAATTCTTTATGGTAAAGGCGTGAACCATTTAGGTGAACTTGTTGACCTCGCTGTACAACAAGAAATTGTTCAAAAAGCAGGTGCTTGGTATTCATACCAAGGTGACAAGATTGGTCAAGGTAAAAACAATACCATTCGCCACTTAGAAGAACACCCTGAACTTGCACAAACCATTGAAAAACTGATTCGTGAACAACTTCTGACTACAGGTACAGCACCTGCAGAAGACAAAGACGAAGAAGAACCAGACTTTTTAGATGCTTAATTACAGCATGCTTTAATAGCAGACGAAACGCCCTACGGGGCGTTTTGTTTTGCACTCAAATTTTGTATTAAAATATCCCCATGACTAAAGACCATTTTCCACTCTTGCTCGACTATGAAGCACTGAAACAACAGTTTGCAGAAGCTGAAGAAACTACCTGCGTAAATCATGCTGCACAAACTGACATTTCACATGACAATACTTCGGTGATCGATCACACTGCGTTGCATTTTGACACCAATGGTAAAGATGTTCATGCTGAAAAAAAATCGGGACTGCGCGGCTCTCGTCTACGCTCGTACGCTTTTGCAGTACTCACACGCAAAGAATACTCAAAAGCGGATTTAATCGAGAAATTAGCACTGTATGCGGATAGTCGTGAAGAAGTCATACACTTGGTGGAAGAACTCGCACGTGAGAACTATCAAAGCGATCAGCGTGTAGCAGAAATGCTGCTGTCGAGTCAAAAACGTAAAGGTAAAGGTCCCAACCGTATAAAGCTCGCGTTAAAAAATAAAAAAGTAGACAGTGAATTAATTCAGGATGAATTAAAAGAAACAGATTGGGTCGCCGAAGCCTACCAGCTCAAGATCAAAAAATTTGGCAAAGCTGTTGAACATGATCCAAAACAAAAAGCCAAACAAATACGTTTTTTACAATATCGAGGCTTTGATCTCGATACGATTTTTAAAGTGATTGCACGTAAAGAATTTGATGACGAATAACAAAGATATAGATCTAAATAAAGAATTAATAAAACTAAAATAAAAAAGAATTTAGGATTGAAAAAATAAGAGGAAGTTAAATTTATTATTATTGAAACTGGTGGCAACCCTACCAGCAAGACTTCGGCACATCATATTTCTACTACCGTTGCTACCTTCCGGTCCTGGCGGGGTTTGTAGAGTACAATTGCGAAGTAACCGGCAGGGCTACCATTGCAAGAACAGAGTATAGAGATTTTTAATAAACATGCAAGACTAAAACAGAGAATTCCTGAGTAGAAAATACTGTTTGATTATTTATAAATCAATATGATGGTAGATGATGTAGAAAACATGAACCTTCATCGCTATATTTTTACTTTAATACACAACAAGATTGTAAAAGCTTATTGCAATTCAGAACTTTGCCGTTTTTAATGTGCTTATCGTTTTATCTAAAGCAGTCTGTAATAAAACTATTCAATACGGACATGCTTGCAACTACATGGAATTTTTATGATGTTTAAACAGCATGTATTGTGTGCCCTTACATTGACTTGCTCAGGTACGCTATTTGCCAATATTCCAATTGAATCTCGTGGTTTGAGTGGCGCAGATAATGGCACTGTGTATACAGCAAATAATACAGCCATTCAAACAGGTGCTGGCTCTACACCTACGCCAACCAATTTAAATTGGCAGCTCATGCAGAAGAACCAACAGCTCGAAAATGAATTGCGTAGCTTACGCGGTAAAATGGAAGAGCAAGACAATATTATCGAACAATTAAAAAGTGAACTTACAAACCGCTATGCAGATTTAGATCAACGTTTAGAGCTACTCCAACAAAAAGTAGATCCGAGTGAAGACACAGAGGCTGCGGAGGATAACCAACAAGGTACTGCACCCAGTAGCAGCTAATATAGCCCCTACACCAGCTAAACAACCTACGACCCAAGCAACATTAAGCTCATCTGCAAAACAACCTGTAAATGCAGGTGGTGACTCACTTGAGCTTGAGAAAGCAGCTTATACCGTTGCTTTAGATGCATATAAACAAGGTGGTGCGAAAAAAGCCATCGCACCGATGAAAAATTTTATTAAAAATAATCCTAACAGTGTTTATATTAGCAATGCATATTTTTGGCTAGCTGAATTCAACCTTGCTGTTGAACCGACTAACTACGCAGAAGCGAAAAAGAACTATGGTATTGTAGTAGATCAATACCCTGAGTCGACTCGTGCACCTAGAGCGTTATATCAACTGTATAGCATTGCAAAAGACGTAGATCGAAACAGCAGTTTAGCAACGCAGCTCAAAACCAAGCTTACCCAAAAGTATCCAAAATCTGAAGAAGCAGGCTTTGTTAAAAAATAGGACTTTTTTTAACGCAAAAAAAAAGACACCTTATAAGGTGTCTTTTTTTATTCGCAGCATTTAGCGTACGATACCGCGCTTAGACTGCTCAAGTGAGTCGATCAACAATTGCGCTTCTGCCACTTCAGGCAAAATTTCAGTACGAATACGTTCAATCGCTTCATTCGTCGTTAATCCATCTTTATAGATCAATTTAAAGGATTCACGTAAACCTTGAATCACATTTTTAGACCAACCTTTACGACGCATTCCTTCAATGTTCATGGCAAAAGCATGGGCTGGATTACCAGATACCATGACATAAGCAGGTACATCTTTCAAAATAAGAGATGCACCACCAATCATACTGTAAGAATCGATTTTACAGAATTGATGAATACCAGAGTTACCACCTACGATGACATAATCACCAATGTGGACATGACCTGCAACGCCGACGTTATTAGCAAAGATATTATGATCACCTACCACACAGTCATGTGCAATATGTGTATTCACCATCAATAAATTATGACTACCAACTTTAGTTAGACCCTGATCTTGAACAGTACCACGGTGTAAACTACAGTGTTCACGAATCGAGTTATGATCCCCGATTTCTAACCAAGTTTCTTCACCAGCATATTTCAAGTCTTGGCAGACTTCACCAACACTGGCAAATTGAAAAATTTCGTTATGTTGACCAATACGGGTATAACCACCCACCACAATATGTGAATGCAGTTTAGTACCCGCTCCAATTGTGACATGAGGACCAATAATACAATATGGTCCAATTTGCACATCCGGAGCAATTACTGCTGATGAGTCAATAATGGCGGTAGGATGAATTAATTCGTTATTGCTCATGCTGTCTCTGTTTTCTGATGCGAAACCATAATTTCCGCGGTTGCTGCGACTACGCCATCTACAGTGGCAACACAATTATATTTGTAAATGCCACGCTTTTGCATCACTAATTCTGATTTTAATACAAGTTGATCGCCTGCAACGACTTGTTTTTTAAATCGGACCTTTTCTGCACCAGCAAATAAGAACAACGAACCCGCTGAAGGTTTCTCATTATTCATAATGAAACCTAAGATACCCGATACTTGCGCCAATGCTTCAACAATCAGCACACCTGGCATAATTGGGTATTCAGGGAAATGGCCTTGTAAAAATTCTTCGTTAATCGTTACATTTTTATAGCCTACAATCCCGTTGTCAGTCACTTCAACAACACGATCAACCAATAAAAACGGATAACGATGTGGCAAATATTCACGAATGGTCTGAATAGTCATTGGTAATTCAGGTTTTGTGAAAGCTGGGGTATTCGACTCTGTCATCATAATTATTTACGCAATTTAAATGTTGATTCAAGGGACTCAATTTGAGACTGCATATGATCAAGTCGTTTGACCAATTGGGTCAATGGCACATCTGCTAATTGTTTAAAGCGGATTGCTGCCTTTTTCCAAGAACCACTTTCAAGCATTGGCGTACCTGAAGAATAACTTCCAGCAACGGAAATACTTTTTGTGACCATTGACATACCTGTAATTGTCACATTATCTGCAATATTAATGTGACCTACGATACCAACAGCCCCTGCTAGCACACAATTTTTGCCAATAGTTGTACTACCTGCAATGCCACATTTCGCAGCCATTGCCGTATTTGCGCCTACTTTGACGTTATGCGCGATTTGCACAAGGTTATCAATAATGACACCATCTTCCAAAATTGTGTCATCTAAAGCACCACGGTCGATACTACAATTTGAGCCAATACGCACATCATTCCCAATGCGTACAGAACCTAATTGAGCAATACGATGCCATTTCCCTTGATAAGGCGCAAAACCAAACCCTTCACCACCGATCACAGTATTCGCATGGATACGTACACGATCACCTAACTTGGCTTCACCAGTAATCGTCACATGCGAATCGATAAAACAATCTTTACCAATTTCAACACCGTGATCAATCTTCACTTGTGATTCAATGCGCGTTCCTTCACCCACCACACTATTCGCACCAATCACCACATAATGCCCAATATAAGCAGTATCAGAAATGATTGCAGAAGGATGAATTTGGGCAGTACTTTCAATTCCTGTTTCTACAGATTTTTTTTCAAAAACATGCGTCAGAATAGCGAAAGCCAGATACGGATTGGGTACGACAATGAAGTTTTGCTGTGAAGGGATTTGTGACTGCATCTCTGCAGTCACAATCAGCGCACCAGCCTGAGACTGTTGAGCTTCATTCAGATATTTATCTGCGTTTAAAAATGCAAGCTGATGCGGTTGAGCACTCTCTAAACTTGCCATTCCACTGAATAGCAAATCTAGCTGGCCAATACATTGACCTTGAACAAGTTGAGCAAGCTTTTCTAAACTGAATTTTTGAGAATTCATTGATTATTTAATTGCATTAACCTTTTGAATCATTTTATCAGTTAAATCAAACTTAGGGTCATACGCAAGTGCTGAATTTTTATTCAAAACAACATCTAACTTATTTTCTGTGCGCAATTGTTCTGCAACTTGCTTGATTCGTGTATCCATCGTGCGATTTAAAGACTGAATATTCCCTTGAACCGAAGCTTGAACTTTTTGCTGTAAATCAGTCAGCTCTTTAAGTTTAGTTTGATACTGTTGACCCATTTGCTGCTTTTGCGCAGCAGTCAACTTATCACCACCCTGCTGAGCTTTTTGCTGCATTGCTTCCAGCTCTTTAGCCAGTGATTCAATTTTAGTGGTTTGTGGTTTCAACTGCTGTTGAATTTGAGCATTTTGTTGTTTTAGATAAGTACTTTGATCCACCACCTTTTCTAAATCAACCACACCGTAACCTGCTGCATTTACCACAGCAGAACACGACATACCCAATACCGCCAAACTAGCAAATAATTTATTCATCTTATCAACCTGTAATTTTGTTATTCCCAGAAGGGTCGTACTTAGAACGTACGACCAATCTCGAATTGAATTTCTTTTGTTTCATCGCCAGCTTTATCATTAAGCGGGAATGCATAACTGAGTGAAATTGGACCAATCATCGTAATCCAAGTAAAGCCTGCACCAACGCTATAACGCATATTGTTCATATCAAAGCCGTAGTTATCTTTACAGTATTGACGGTCTTCACTAGATTTAGGAACGTCACATTGCGTATCAAATACTTGCGCACCTTCAGCAAATAAAACTGGACGGACTTGACGAGCCCAATCGCCTTTAAATGGCACAGGTAAAGCTAATTCAGTACCAAATTGAATTAAAGCATTACCACCCACTTCTTCTGGATCATAGTCAACCTTATTTTGCGCATCATAATACACACCAGGATATTTAGGCCCTAAAGTACTGTTATCATAGCCACGTACCGAACCAAAACCACCTGCATAGAAGTTTTTATAGAACGGCAAATCATTACCATAGCCTAACTTACCGTAACCACGTAATACAAAGTCTTTACCCAGTGGGAAATAGGCTTGTGCATCGTAAGTGATTTTTTGATATTCAACATCACTACCTGGTAATGCAATTTCGGCATTGACGCGGTGTGACATACCCGATGTAGGGAATACCGGGCGATTCAAGGTATTGTATGACCAACCCAAGTTAAGGTTATAAGTTAAGAAATCACCTTTAAACGCACTATCGTATGATTCTTCAGGTACTGCGCAAGTGTTGTGAGTAACAATTTTATTACCTTCACTATCTAGTACAAAATCTCCATTCGCATCAGTTTTGTATACAGGCACAGTTAATTGTGAGTTACCAGACGCATCCGTAGGACAGAATGATGTGGTATCCGTCGCCTTCCCACCATTTGCTAGTAAATAATCACGCACATAAGTAGAAACATATGGGCCTGTAGTTACTTCGGTATTATCAATATTCAAGCCCATACTGATACTTTGGTTTTCATCGATCGGATAACCAAAGTTGATACCACCACCAAAACTGTCAGTGACGTAGTTGTTAACGTTATAGTCGTCATCTAACTTGGTTTTACGGTAGTACATATTATAACCACGACGTACACCATCAATAGTGAAATACGGGTCAGTTACACTGAGGTTGTAGTAATCTTGAGTCTCAGAACGTGACAAATCGATAGAAACTGCATTACCTGTACCCAAGAAGTTGGTTTGACTCAAACCTGCTTGGAAAGTTACACCGCCACTTTGTGAGAAACCAACAGCCAAAGTACTTGTACCTGAATGCTGTTCTTCAACATTCACATTTAAATCAATTTGATCTGGCGTACCCGGAATACGTGCAGGTTTAACATCAACGGTTTTAAAGAAGCCTGTACGCTCTAAACGCACTTTAGACAAATCAATTTTTTCGTTACTTGCTAATGCGCCTTCCATTTGACGCATTTCACGACGTAGAACTTCATCAGCTGTTTTCGAGTTACCTGTAAAATTAATGCGGCGAACAGTGACTTGCTGACCCGGATTCACATAGTAATTTAAATCGACCAATTTGGTGTCTTTATTGATTTCAGGAACAATGTTCACTTCTGCAAAGTAGTAACCTGCGTTACCGTATTTACGAAGTAAAAGCTGTTTCACACCATTCACTTTTTCTTGTGAATATAAATCGCCATCTTTATAGAGTTTTAAAGCGTTTAAATCAGTTTGCGTATAAAGCGTATCACCTAAGAAATGAGTTTTACCAAACTTAAATTGTTCACCTTCATCCACCGAAACTTCGATAAAGACGTGTTTTTTATCTTCACTCAAATTCAGACTTGAATTGGTAATGTTAAAGTTGATGTAACCTTTGTTGAGATACATCGCACGTAAAGCTTCTAAACTCGCAGCCATCTTTTCACGTGCATAACGGTCATTACGAGAAATGATCGAGTTCCAACCACTTTCTTTTAATGCAAAAATTTGTTTAATTTCGCTTTCTTTAAAGACCGTATTACCAATGATATTGATATCAAATACTTTGGCAGATTGGCCTTCTTCAAACTCGATTAAGACATTAACACGGTTGTTTGGTTGAGCGGTTGTAATAACTTTGACATCAGCATCATAACGACCTTGCTGCATGTACTGTTGTTCTAATTCAGTTTCAACCGTTTGCAAAGATGATTTCTTTAAAACTTCACCTTCGGACAGACCCATTTTCTTTAAGCCTTCTTCCAAGGCTTCTTTAGGAATAAGTTTATTGCCTTTTAGCTCAACTTTAGAAATAACTGGACGTTCAACCACGGTATATACAAGGGTATTACCGACTTGTGAAGACTTCACATCATCAAACAAACCCGACGCAAACATGCTACGAATTGAGTTTGAAATGATTTGATCATTGACACGATCACCAGCGGAGAATGGGATCATTCCGGCTACATTGTCAGGAGTTAAACGCACTAAGCCATCAACACGAATATCTTGTACTACAAAATCATCTGCTGCATATACTTGTTGTGCTACGGCCATAGCACTAACCAGTGCCAATGGCATAAATAAATGTTTGTGCTGCATGCCAGTCTTTTCCGCTGTTAATTTATTTCGTATAACGTTCTTATAAACGCATAATGTCATTGAATAGAGCCAGTAGCATCATGCTACCCAGCAATACCATACCAATTTTTAATCCAACCAATTGTATTTGTTCAGAAACAGGTTTACCACGAATTAATTCAATAAAATAGTAAATTAAATGACCGCCATCGAGCATAGGAATCGGTAGTAAATTTAAAATACCCAAACTTACACTCATCAGTGCCATAAATGAAATGAAGGTTTGCCACCCCATCTCAGCACTTTGTCCAGCCACTTTCGCAATAGTAATCGGACCAGATAAATTATCTAAACCAACCAAACCACGCACCATTTTTACAATAGAATTCAGGATCATACTAGAGATCTGACCTGTTTTTTCTACGGCTTTGCCCATCGCCTCTACAGGCGTGTATTGAATGGTTTGTTTGTATTCGGCTGGAATATTGACTTTACCCGGATCACTTTGTACACCTAAAAGCCCTGTGACTTTACCCATTTGGTCACGCTTACCTTGCGGCATCACGTTTAAATGCACAATTTTATTTTGTCGTAAAACATCAATTTTAAGTAACTTTTCTGGAGAAGCTTGTACAACTTGTACAACATCAAACCAGTCTTTCATTTTTACGCCATCGATCGAAACAATTCGATCACCCACTTGCATCCCTTGGCGAATCGCTGCACCATCTTCACTGAGTTTTGAAACCACTGCAGGAATTTCAGGACGATATGGCGTAAAACCAAGAACATCGAGTGGTGACTGAGTTTGATCGCGTAAGAAACTCTGTATCGGTAAACTGAAGTTTTGAATTTGCCCTGCACGTTCAGCTTGAATTTGAATATTGCCGGTCTCACCCACACGATCAACCAAGGCATAATTCAAGCGCTCCCAAGTAGATACTTGAGTACCATCTACGGCAGTAATTTTATCACCAGTCTGCATTTGCGCAGCTGCTGCAGGCGTATTTGGTAAAATTTTACCTACGCGCGTATTCAGCTGTTCCTGAGCTGGTAAAAATAAAATCCAAAACAACACTACTGCAAAAGCCAAGTTAATGAGTGGCCCTGCCGCAACAATTGCAATACGCTTCCAAGGGTGTTGTCGGTTAAATGCTTTTGGTAAGTCTTCTGCTGCGACATCACCTTCTCGTTCATCCAACATTTTGACATAACCACCCAGTGGTAATGCAGACAGTTGATATTGAATACCCGACTTCTTTGACGTCCATTTGAGCAGTGTTGGGCCAAAACCAATCGAATAAACCAAAACCTTTACGCCCAGTTTACGTGCAACGAAATAGTGCCCAAATTCATGAATCGCTATCAACGGTCCAAGTAGCAATATTGCTGCAATAATCATAAACAAGGCATTCATGTCTTAACTTCCTGAATTCAATACTGCTTTTTCAGCAACCATACGTGCCGATTTATCTGCATGCAAAATAACATCAATATTATTTGCAGCTGAGTTTTCAACTTGCCCCAACACATGTTCCACAATTTGAGGGATTTGAGTAAAGCCAATTTTCTCATGCAAAAATGCTGCCACGGCGATTTCATTGGCTGCATTTAAAATCGTTGGAGCTAAGCCACCTGCCTTCATGGCTTGGCGTGCTAATTTTAGCGCTGGGAATCGCTGTATATCAGGCTGTTCAAAGTTTAACTGTGAATGAACAAATAAATCTAATGGAGGAACATGTGTTTGAATACGCTTCGGCCATGCTAATGCATGAGCAATAGGCGTACACATATCAGGATTACCCATTTGTGCCAAAGTCGAACCATCTACATATTGAACCATTGAATGAATGATACTCTGTGGATGGACAACAACTGTTACAAATTGTTCTTCAACTGCAAAAAGATGACAGGCTTCGATCAATTCCAAGCCTTTATTCATTAGTGTTGCAGAATCAACAGAAATTTTTTGCCCCATCGACCAATTTGGATGCTTACAGGCTTGGGCCGGCGTCACACTTTGTAATTGTTCCAAACTATGATGTAAAAATGGACCACCAGACGCGGTGAGTAAAATTTGTTTGACACCTAGCTTTGGCTGACCATGACGCTCACCTTGTAGATAAGTTTCAGGTAAGCATTGGAAGATTGCATTGTGTTCAGAATCGACTGGCAGTAACAAAGCATTATTTTCACGTGCGGTCTGAATCATGATGTCACCCGACATCACCAGCGCTTCTTTATTTGCAAGTAAGACACGTTTACCCGCTTTCGCAGCAGCCAATGTCGGTAGCAACCCTGCCGCACCCACAATAGCTGCCATGACCACATCAACCTGTGGATGTTCTGCTACTGCGATTAATCCTTCTTCATCATGCAGGAGTTCAATATCAGTTAATTTTTCAGCTACGAGTAATTGGCGCAGTTCATCCACTTTATTGAATGGAACAACTGCGATTTTCGGTCGATATTGTTTGCATATTTCGACAAGTTCTACAATTCGGCTATGTGCAGTGACTGCAAAAACTGAATACTCTTCGGGGTGCTGTTGCAGAATCTTTAAAGTACTTTGACCAATGGATCCTGTTACACCCAATATACAAACAGATTGTGACATCTATAAATCTACGCCAATTAATTTTAAAACATACATACCTGCTGCAAAGATAGGTGCTGCAGCAAGCAACGAGTCGATACGGTCCAGCACACCACCATGTCCCGGAAGAATACGACCAGAATCTTTGATCCCTGCACGACGCTTGATCATCGATTCAAATAAATCACCAAGTACTGAACTAAATACCGTTATTACTGAAAGAATTAAAAATAAAATATGTTCAGCGATGCTTAAATCTAGATAAATAATTTCAACAATAATGACAATTAGCATTGCAGTGAATAGACCGCCGTATAAACCTTCGATCGATTTATTCGGGCTCACATCTGGTGCAAGTTTTTTCTTACCAAATTTACGTCCCACGAAGTATGCACCACTGTCTGCACCCCATACCAATAGGAACAGATACATGAGCCACCACGGTGAGTTCATCCACACAGAAAAAATAGCAGTTACCGCAGCAGGAACTAAGACTAAACCAATACCACTCAAACTTGGGTTATACCAGTTGTCGTAATCAGGATAAGACTTCACCCAATATACACTTAAGATCCAAGTAAAGATTGAAGCCGCCCAAAGCAGCAATGCAACATCAGTAAAATGCAATGCTAGTGCTGAAAGAATAGCAGTGACTAGACCATAGCCCCAAGCGAAAGGTTTAATCACATTTTGTGTATTACGCGGCATGAGTTTAAACCACTCATAACCAGCGACAGCTGATGCAATAATCATCAGCACAAGCATTGGGTATTTAGACTCGGTTGCAAACATGCAACTCAATACAACTGAAACCAGTACCAATGCGGTTATTATCCGCTCTAACATTTATTTATTCTCAAACTGCTCTTGTTGAATCTGCTCTGAGGTCTTACCAAAACGACGTTCACGACCACCAAATACTGCTAGTGCGTCATCAAATTCTTCAATGGTAAATTCAGGCCATAATGTCTGGGTAAAATAAAGTTCTGCATAAGCAGCTTGCCAAAGCAAGAAGTTCGAAAGACGGAAATCACCACCTGTACGAATTAACAAATCTACCGGAGGTAGATCACTTAAACTGACATATTGACCAAAGACTTCAGCATCCACTGCTTCAAGATTTATTTTGTTAGTTAAAACATCTGCTGCGATTTTTTTTGCAGCCTGTGCCATATCCCACATACCACCGTAACTAATTGCAATAGTTAAAGTCATGCTGTCGAAATTAGCAGTCCTTTGTTCAGCTTGCAACATTAAGTCACGTAAGTTAGGAGATAAACGAGAACGATCACCAATAAAACGTAGGGAAATGTTAAATTTTTCCATACGCGGCAACTGCTCATGAATGGTTTCTTCGAGAAGAGCCATCAACAGATCAACCTCAAACTGAGGACGATTCCAATTTTCACTCGAAAAAGCAAAAACGGTCAGTGCTTGGATATTTCTTTTACGACAATGTTCAACGATGGGATCTAGGATGTCCTTTCCAGAACGATGCCCTTCACCTTTTTGCATTTGATTCTTTTTTGCAAAACGATTGTTGCCATCCATAATGATGGCAACATGTTTTGGAAGACGGGAAGTTTCTTCAGATGAGGTCATTAAAACTTAGACCTTCATCAATTCAGCTTCTTTTGCAGCCAGACGTTTTTCAACTTCAGCAACGAATTTGTCTGTAATTTTTTGAATGTCATCACCCGCACGACGCTCATCATCTTCAGAAATTTCTTTTTCTTTCAACAATGCTTTGATATCACCTAAAACATCACGACGGATGTTACGGATCGCAACTTTTGCATTTTCAGCTTCGTTACGTGCAACTTTCTGCATGTCTTTACGTGTTTCTTCTGTTAATGCAGCCATAGGAACACGGATCGCATCAGCAGTAATCGGGTTTAAGCCCAAGTCAGATTCACGGATTGCTTTATCAATTGCAGCAACCATTGAACGTTCAAAAGGCTGAACAAGTAAAGTACGAGAGTCTTCTACACCCACGTTCGCTACTTGGTTTAATGGCACATCAGAGCCATAGTAAGGAACCATAACACCATTTAAAATTGATGGGTGCGCGCGGCCTGTACGAACTTTGGCAAAACCATGCTCTAGAGAATCTAGAGATTTATTCATACGGTCTTCTGCGTCTTTTTTAAGATCGTTAATCATGTGATCTTCCTAACTTAATTCGAAAAGATGTAAATTCTAAAATAGCTTGTAGTATAAAGAGCTTTAGGGCCCACGTACATTAGTTCGTAACGTGAGTACCCTCTTTTTCACCCATTACCACAGAAAGTAATGAACCTGATTTGTTCATATCAAATACTTGAAGTGGAACGTTGTGATCACGGCATAAGCAGATCGCAGTTAAATCCATCACACCCAGTTTTTCATCTAAAACTTGGTCAAATGTTAATGCATCGTATTTCACTGCATCTTCATATTTGCTTGGATCTTTGTTGTATACGCCATCAACTTTCGTCGCTTTAAGAATAAGATTGGCTTCAATCTCGATACCGCGTAAGCATGCTGCTGTATCTGTCGTAAAGAATGGGTTACCCGTACCTGCGACAAATACACACACTTCGCCACGTGTTAAATGACGAATTGCATCACGGCTAGAATATGATTCAACTACAGCACCAATTGGCAAAGCTGACATTAGACGAGTTTTGATATTACGACGTACCAAAGCATCACGCAGTGCCAAACCGTTCATCACAGTGGCCAACATACCCATTTGGTCACCTGTTACACGGCCAACCAAACCATCTTTTTGTAATTGGCTACCACGGTAAAGGTTACCACCACCGACAACGATACCCACTTGAACACCCAAACCAACAAGGTGCGCAATTGCGAGTGACATTTGATCGAGCACTTGTGCATCGATACCCATCTCTTTATTGCCCGCTAAAGCTTCACCTGAAAGCTTAAGCAGGATGCGACCAAAACGTGGTTTTTTAGAATCAAGCATCATCAACTCCGAATTATTTAATTTCAATTATTTTTAATGAATCGTTTAAGCAGACTTAACCGAGATTAGTTTTGCAAATAAGTCATATTCATCTGCATCTGTGATTTCTACTTCAAGTAAATCACCTGCTTTAATCACTGACTTATCGATATCCTCAACAAAAACATTACCATCAATTTCAGGTGCATCTGCATAAGAACGCGCAACAGCAACTGGGAACTCTTCTTCAAGATCATCCACAAGTACTGTCATTTTCTGACCGATACGACTTTGCAATTTCGCAGCAGAGATTTCTTGCTGAACTTGCATGAAACGCTCATAACGCTCTTGTTTAATTTCTTCAGACACATGATCTGGCAAATCATTTGCAGTCGCGCCTTCAACTGGTGAGTAAGTAAAACAACCCACACGATCAAGCTGCGCTTCTTTTAACCAATCAAGCAACATTTGGAAGTCTTCTTCAGTTTCACCCGGGAAGCCCACAACAAATGTAGAACGAATCACAAGATCAGGACATTTCTCACGCCAAACTTTTAAACGCTCCAGTGTATTTTCACTGTGCGCAGGGCGTTTCATGAGTTTTAAAATCTTAGGACTTGCATGCTGGAATGGAATATCCAAATACGGCAGGATTTTGCCTTGTGCCATTAAGTCAATCACAGCATCCACATGTGGATATGGATATACATAGTGCAGACGCACCCAGATACCCAATTGACCCAATGCTTCACACATGTCATAGAATTTGGTTTTAACGGGCTGACCATTCCAGAAGTCCAATTTGTATTTGGTGTCTACGCCATAAGCCGATGTATCTTGAGAAATCACAAGGACTTCTTTTACGCCTGCTTTTTTCAGCGCTTGAGCTTCAGTCAATACTGAACCTACTGGACGAGAAACCAAATCACCACGCATGCTTGGGATGATACAGAATGTGCAACGATGGTTACAACCTTCTGAAATCTTCAAATAAGCATAATGTTTTGGTGTTAATCGAATACCTTGTTCCGGTACTAGATCAATAAACGGATTGTGTTTCGGTGGCTCAGGCACGTATTCGTGCACAGCTTCCATCACTTCTTGATATGCCGCAGCACCTGTCACTTTTAAGACATTTGGGTGCATTTGGCGAATTTTGTCTTCGTCTTTACCTAAACAACCAGTCACAATTACGCGACCGTTTGAACTCATCGCTTCGCCAATGGCATCTAGCGACTCTTGTACTGCAGATTCAATAAAACCACAGGTATTTACAACTACTAAATCTGCACCATCATAATCTGATGCTACATCATAACCTTCAGTCTTTAACTGAGTTAAAATTCGTTCGGAATCTACCAATGCCTTAGGACAACCTAAAGAAACAAAACCGACTTTGGGGGATTTCATGAATCTGCGCTCCACTATAATCCGCGTATTGTATGTCTTTTCAAAACATAAAAACAGGTGAAAAGGCCACTCTTTATATCACGCACCAAAATAATGCTATAAATTCATCCATATAATTTCATTTGCACCATTTTAATGCATTTTTGATTTACAGCCTGTTTTTAATCGGCTATACACTTTATTTAAAGTCTTAAATAAGCGCATTTATTCAAATAAGCATCAAAACTTAGCGTATTTCTCAAATAGTTGGCTTATATCTTGCATAACTTGCATCAATTCGAACCTTATTAGATTGAACGATTTGCTTTATGAAGATGCCATTGCGCTATTTTAAGACAGGAACCTCTCGCTAATGGATCAGACTATGACGATTGATTACCGGCTTTTAGTGGATAATTTAACCACTGCCATTTTATTGGTCGATAGCAACCTGAATATTTTTTATTTAAATTCATCTTGTGAAGCGCTTTTTGACATCAGCTTACTTCGTGCATCAGGTCAGCCTGTATTAAATTTACTCCATATGCCCGATGATGAGTTCAATACGCATGATGCATTAATGAATACACTAACTTCCGGTCAGCACTATACGCGCCGAGAAGCAACGATTAATGTCAACTTTAAAGACATTCATGTTGATTACACCGTGTCACAGCTCAACTCTGGCAAACCCTACCACCCGTTGCTATTGATTGAACTCAATCAAATCGACCGAATGTTAAAAATCTCTAAAGAAGAAAACCTAATTCAACAGCATCAAGTCGCACGACAACTGATTCGTGGTGTTGCCCATGAAATTAAAAATCCTCTCGGTGGTATCCGTGGGGCGACACAACTTTTAGCGCGTAGCTTAAATGATCCGAAGTACAGTGAATTCACCGACATTATTATTAGTGAAGTGGATCGATTAAGAAATCTTGCTGACACTATGCTTGGTTCAAGACAATTACCAAGTTACGAACCAGTCAATGTCCATGAACCCCTTGAACGTGTTCGTTCACTGATCGTCAACCAAACCAAAAAGAAAATTAAGATCACTCGTGATTACGACCTTTCTTTACCGGATGTTCTGGCAGATCGTGATCAATTAATTCAGGTCATGCTGAATATCAGTGTTAATGCTGTTCAGGCGATGACTGAAAATAAAGAGTTCTTTGTTGAGCATCAACCAGAACTCACCTTGCGCACACGTATTCAACGGCTAGTCACCATCAACGGTGTATTAAAACGTTCTGCGGTACGCATTGACATCGAGGACAATGGGCCGGGTGTCCCACAAGAAATATTAGAATCCGTATTTTACCCATTAGTGACAGGACGAGCGAAAGGCACAGGGCTCGGCCTAAGCATTGCACAAAATATTATGCATCAACATAACGGAATGATTGAATGCCAATCAGTTCCTGGAAAAACAGTATTTAGCCTATATTTACCTTGGGAGTCAGATCATGTCGCGTAATAAGATTTGGGTCATCGATGATGATCGCGCCATGCGTTGGGTGCTGGAAAAAACATTCAAAGAAGAAGGTTTTGATGTTACCAGTTTTGAAGAAGCACAATCCGCTTTAGATCAGTTAAGTGTCGATGCGCCAGATGTTATTTTGACAGACATCCGTATGCCGGGTATTGATGGACTGACCTTTTTAGGTAAAGTCAAAGGCAACTACCCTGACTTACCTGTAATTATCATGACCGCTCATTCAGATTTAGAATCTGCTGTGTCGAGCTATCAAACGGGTGCATTTGAATATCTACCAAAACCTTTTGATATTGATGAAGCTTTAGCACTTGTAAACCGTGCAATTTTGCATATTGCCAAATTACAACAACAAGAATCTGCAAAAACCGTTCAACCGATTCAATCTACAGAGATTATTGGTGAATCACCTGCTATGCAGGAAGTCTTCCGTGCCATTGGTCGTCTTTCTCAATCACACATTACTGTATTAATTAATGGTGAATCAGGCACGGGTAAAGAATTAGTTGCGCATGCGTTGCACAAACACTCACCACGTGGCAACAAACCTTTTATTGCGCTCAATATGGCAGCAATTCCAAAAGATTTGATCGAAACTGAATTATTTGGCCATGAAAAAGGCGCGTTCACAGGTGCCAACACACAGCGCCAAGGTCGTTTCGAACAAGCCAATGGCGGGACTCTTTTCCTTGATGAAATTGGCGACATGCCATTTGAAACCCAAACCCGCTTATTGCGTGTTTTAGCGGATGGCGAATTCTACCGTGTCGGTGGTCACATCCCAGTCAAAGTGGATGTCCGTATCGTTGCAGCAACGCACCAAGACTTAGAAAAGTTAGTACATGAAGGTCGCTTCCGTGAAGACTTGTACCACCGTCTAAACGTGATTCGTATTCATATTCCAAAACTTGCACATCGTAGTGAAGATATTCCGATGCTTGCACAACACTTCCTAGCAAGTGCAGGCAAAGAACTTGGGGTAAGCCCAAAAATTCTGCGTCCTGAAACGCAAGAATACATGCAAAAACTGCCGTGGCAAGGTAATGTGCGTCAGCTCGAAAATACCTGTCGCTGGTTAACGGTCATGATCACAGGCCGTGAAGTGTATCCAGAAGATTTACCGTCTGAATTAAAACAGATTCCAATTCAAGGCACAGATGGCAACCCTGCTGCTCAAGGGATTGATCGTATCGGGGTGCATCATTGGGATGAATTACTTGGTCAATGGGCTGTGCAAAAACTTAAAAATGGTGAGATGAAAATTCTCGACATTGCCACACCAATGTTTGAACGCACCCTCATCAATGCAGCACTACAGCAAACACGTGGCCGTAAGCGCCATGCAGCAGAACTTTTAGGTTGGGGTCGCAATACCTTAACCCGTAAACTTAAAGAACTCGGTATGGACAGTGCCGAAGATGATGTCGAAGAAGAATTAGAAAGTTAATTTTCTAATTTACATTAAAAAAGCCAGTCACTTGACTGGCTTTTTTATTTTGAGATTTTTTAGCAATATTTTATGCCGTAAAGCCGACATAACGTGAATAACCTTCCACCCCTAAATCAGACTTATAAATCAGAAACTCAGGGAAGCTCGAGGCGGTAATTTCAGTAAACATATGATACTGATCATCATTGGCATGCAAGTCATCGACTGTATGCTGCATAGTTTGCTCAAATTCATCGGTAATAAACTCAAAACCAATATCCATTGCAATAAACAGCACATGCTCACATGGCTGCACATACTGCTCTTCTGACCAATCAATCACTTGCTGCTGACAATGTGGACACTGAATGTTATCTGAAGGAGAAATATCAAGTTCGATCAATTGATAAGACATAGAAGTAAATTTATTCATAAATATTAGATTTATTCTAACAAAACTTAGTTTCAGCTAAAGGTATTTATTCAATAAAAAAGGAGCCGTAGCTCCTTTAAATATAACTGATTTCGATTATTTCTTGAGGGATGACTTATAGGCTGACAATGCAGCCACCGCGATAGCCGACAAAGCAATACCCGGCGCACTTGCAATTAAAATACCTGTCGTTCCTAGACCTAGCGCCAAAATCTTACCTGTGAGTAATGGACCTGTCATTGCACCCAAACGACCCCATGAAATCGCACTCCCCACACCTGTTACTTTCCCAGCTGGTGTATAGAAAATTGGAGAGATCCCGTACAAAATCGATTGACCGCCTGTAGAGAAAATTCCGCCCATGATGCCTGCTGCGATAAGTACAGGAATGGAATTTGTTGTAAACAGCACAAACAATGCCACAAACAAACCTGAATAGATAATCACTGCCATTTGCCATAATTTTAGCCGATCAAGCAAGTAGCCTAAACCCAGCGTACCAATCACTGCGCCCACTTGGAACATCAACATGATCATGAAAGCTTGTTGCTTTTCCAACCCTTGTTCCATAAGCAAGTTAGGCAACCAACTGATCAGAATATAGTTCACCATTAAGGTAAAGAAGAAGCTTAACCATAGCGGCAATGTATATTTATAACGCTGTTCAGCAAAAAGGATTTGCCCCATCGCTGGAACCGCTTCTTTGCTTTCTGCCTGAACTTTTTCAGTACGCTTATCTTTTAAGATAAGCGCCATGAATGGAATCAGGATTAAAGGCGTTAAACCACCAATTAAAAACAATGTATGCCAAGAGATATCTTTAAAAATAATACCCAAGCCAGCAACAAAGATTGCACCTACAGGTAAGCCGCAGTACATCAAACTATTTAAGCGCCCACGGTTAGCATCCGTCGCTTCATCACCCACCACCGAGATCATCGTTGGCATCGCAGCGCCCAAACCTAAACCTGTAAAGAATCGTGCGATATATAAAATTTCAATGCTTGGTGCAACTGCCGTGATAGACATAAATACACCGAAGATAAAAATCGACAGCATCAGGACTTTCTTCTGTCCCAAATAGTCAGCGACACGCCCCCCAAAGAACGCGCCAAATAACATACCAAACACACCTAAGCTAAATACATAGCCCATTTGCACTTGATCTAAGGAAAATGTCGCTGCGATTCCTTTTGCTGCGATACCGGGCGCTTGCAGGTCAAAACCTTCAAAAAATGCTACCCAGAAACACAAAAATACCGTTAGAAATTTTTGCATTTTTCCCGATTGTTGATTTGCCATAATCGAACTCCATTCATGTAGCGTAAACCCACTTGTACGCCATGCCCTGAAGTTTCGGCTTTATTGGGTAGAATAAATACCACTACAAAGGTCGGAATTCACACGACCAAAAGCCCACCATTAAGACCTAAAACTTTGTATATCAATAGTTTTTAGATCTTATTTTTTGTATTTATAATTTATTATCAATCACTTAAGTTTATGAAAGATTTTAATAATCAAACCATAGCTAAAACTAATGATGATCAAAATATTCATTTAATCCGATCAAATACCAACAGCCAATAATTTTTAAGCAATAAAAAACCCGCAACTGAGCGGGTTTTTTATTTAACTCAAAATCTTATGCAGATTTTTTCGCTTGGTTATTCTTACGAATCGTAATCATCACCAATTGAACAGCCGCAGGTGTTACACCTGGAATACGACTTGCTTGTGCCAATGTTTCAGGCAATACATTCTTCAGCTTCATGGTAATTTCACGTGAAAGACCAGAAACGACATCGTAATCAAAATCAGCAGGGATACGTGTATCTTCCAAACGCTTCATTTGCGCAACATCTTCTTGCTGACGGTTAATATAACCCGCATATTTCACAGCAATTTCAATTTGCTCACCCACAAATGCTGAAACTTCAGAACCCGTCAATTCAGCAATTTGCGCAAAGTTGATATTTGGACGTTTTAGCAAATCGATCGCATTGGTTTCTTTAGACAGGTCATCACCAGTCATTTCAACGAATTTTTTGCCTAGTGGATTGTTTGGCGCTGCCCAAAGGTGTTGTAAACGTCCTTTTTCAGTTTCAACTGCTTCCATTTTTTGGCAGAACGAATCCCAACGCGCATCATCTACCAGACCCATTTCACGACCAATGGCAGTTAAACGCTGATCCGCATTGTCTTCACGCAACATCAAACGGTATTCCGCACGTGACGTGAACATACGGTACGGTTCTTTAGTACCCAAAGTAATCAAATCATCAACCAATACACCCATGTACGCTTCATCACGTTTCGGTGTCCATTGCTCTTGATCCCATGCACGACGTGCTGCGTTCAAGCCTGCAAGCAAACCTTGCGCACCCGCTTCTTCATAACCTGTTGTACCGTTAATTTGACCTGCAAAATACAGGTTATTAATCGATTTGGTTTCTAAAGAGAATTTCAATGATTGTGGATTGAAATAATCGTACTCAATCGCATAACCCGGACGCAAAATGTGCGCATTTTCCATACCACGAATCGAACGAACCAATTCAAACTGAACGTCGAATGGTAAAGAAGTCGAAATACCGTTTGGATAAAGCTCATGTGTGTCCAGACCTTCAGGTTCCAAGAACACTTGATGCGAATCTTTATCGGCAAATTTATGAATTTTATCTTCAATCGATGGGCAGTAACGTGGACCCACACCTTCAATCACACCAGTATACATTGGTGAACGGTCTAAGCCGCCACGAATGATATCGTGAGTTTTTTCATTGGTATGCGTGATGTAACAGTTGATTTGTTCAGGGTGCATCGATGCATCACCCATGAACGACATTGTCGGAGATGGGAAATCACCCGGCTGTGGCGTCATTACAGAGAAATCAACTGATCGCGCATCGATACGTGGCGGTGTACCTGTTTTTAAACGACCTACAGGTAAGTTCAATTCACGAAGGCGCGCAGCCAATGAAATTGAAGGAGGATCGCCCGCACGACCGCCTGAAGCATTATTTAGACCTACGTGGATCACACCACCCAAGAATGTACCTGTAGTCAATACAACAGTTTTCGCATCAAAGCGAATACCCATCTGAGTAACCACACCTTTTACAGTGTCGCCCTCAACGATTAAATCGTCAGCTGCTTGTTGGAAAATATCCAAGTTCGCTTGATTTTCTAAGGTTTCACGAATCGCAGCTTTATAACGAATACGGTCAGCCTGTGCGCGAGTCGCACGAACAGCCGCACCTTTACGTGAGTTTAAAATACGGAATTGAATACCACCTTTGTCGGCAGCCAATGCCATTGCACCGCCAAGCGCATCAATTTCACGTACTAAATGTGATTTACCAATACCACCAATGGCTGGGTTACAGCTCATCTGCCCTAAAGTCTCAATATTATGAGTTAAGAGTAAAGTCTGTCGACCCATACGTGCCGCAGCAAGAGCTGCCTCAGTACCCGCGTGACCGCCGCCGATAACAATGACATCGTAAACTTTAGGATAATGCATAGTGGTAAAGGAGATTAAAAAAGGATGACGGAAGATTATAGCAAAAATTCATCGATAAGTTGACTGATTAACTCGATTTTATTGTTATTGGCTACTGTTTTGTGCCTATATATTTCTTTATGAACATACATACTTTGCATATTCCACATAAAAATATACATTTCTCAAGCAAATGTTACTCGAAGATTGTTGTTTTATTCTGATGATTTTTTATTCTGTTATAGATCCCATGAGAATCATAAGGACTATAAGCATGAATAAGAATATTTTGCTATCCACGGTTTTATGCGGTTTATGTTTATCACCACTTGCTGCCTCAGCCAATGATAAAGTTGAGAAAGTGTATGATGCACAGCGATATCAACAAGTCTGTAAAGGTAAAAGCCAAGGCGCTCAAGTATCATTCGCCTATCGCGGTATTATCTGGAATGGTACCTGCGAACCACAATTTTTTAGTTCTTCCAAAAATGCAAATCTTCATGGCGAAGAAGCCGAATTATTAAGCACATGTAGTGCAGATGCAAAAGCCACCACTGCAACGATTAATGGACAAGAAATTAAAGGAAAATGTGCTTTAGGGTTCACTCCTCCTCGTCCTAAATAAACAGTTGTCGATGAAAATATCGACCAATTAACAGATCAAAAATAAAGCGGGTAAAACATCAGTTTTTACTCGCTTTTATTTATTGCTTATTTATTAAACTGAGATAAACTCAAAAATACTATAAGGATAAAAATATCAGGAAATTCCATGGATTCGGGATTATTTGCATTTTTTCTACCCATTGCTTTAGCCATCATGATGATGGGTTTGGGGCTTGAACTATCAGTCAAAGACTTTTTACGCGTTGGACGCTATCCAAAAGTTATTTTCATCGCTTTATTTACTCAGCTTATTCTACTGACCAGTATTGCGTTTTTCCTGTGTAAGTTGCTTGAGTTACCCCCATTACTTGCGGTGGGGCTCATGTTGCTTGCGGCTTCACCCGGTGGCCCCACAGCAAACCTTTTTAGCTACCTATATAAAGGTGATATTGCTTTAAACATTAGCTTAACGGCCATTAACTCAGTTGTATCGTGCTTTACATTGCCTTTTATCGTCAATCTATCCATTTTGCATTTTGTTGGTGAAAGTACCAGTA
Source organism: Acinetobacter sp. YH12063 (assembly GCF_013419715.1). Taxonomy (NCBI): domain Bacteria; kingdom Pseudomonadati; phylum Pseudomonadota; class Gammaproteobacteria; order Moraxellales; family Moraxellaceae; genus Acinetobacter; species Acinetobacter sp. YH12063. Next base: position 95,883 of record NZ_VOZO01000005.1, read on the forward strand.
TTGGTATGCCTATCGACAAGATCACCCATGTATTTCTGATTATTTTGATACCGGTATGTTTCGGTATGTTTATTCGCAACTCCTTTCCGACCATTGCGTATCACATCAACAAACCGATGCGAATGTTGTCTATTTTCTTATTAATTCTTATCTTTACACTCGCAGTTTTGCGTGAACAATCCAACATCATTACGTATTTTGCCAGCGTCGGCATTGCGACCTGTTTACTCTGTTTCAGTGGCTTATTTTTGGGTTACTTAATTCCATTCCTCGCAGGTGTACCGGAAAAGCAGGCACGTGCGTGTACCTTTGAGATCGGCATTCATAACACCAGTATCGCGTTAACTATCGCACTGAGTGTGCTTGAAAACACCACAGTGGCGATACCTGCCGGTGTTTATTCTATTTTTATGTATTTATTGGCGACCTTATTTGGTTTTATTTTGACGCGCCGTGGCAGCCACCTGATTCAACAAGTGAAAACCTAAACTATTTTTTCTAACGCAATCACCATAAGGACTTTGGTGAAAAACCATTAAATATGCTCAAGGAGAATAAATACGATGGATTCTGGAATTATTACGGTTCTTTTGCCATTAGCACTGGCCTTTATTATGATCGGGCTTGGGCTAGAACTTACCCCCAAAGATTTCGCACGTGTCACCAAACATCCTAAAGCCGTGTTAATCGCTTTATTCTGCCAACTCGTGTTACTTGTCGGCGTTGCCTTTTTATTATGTAAACTGCTGGCCTTGCCACCACTCCTTGCAGTCGGCTTGATGCTACTCGCAGCCTCACCCGGTGGTAGTACAGCGAACTTATTTAGTTATTTATTTAAAGGTGATTTGGCATTAAATATTACCCTGACTGCCATCAACTCAGTCATTGCAGCATTAACCCTTCCATTGATCGTGAATTTTTCGATCATGCACTTCATGCAAGAAGGGCAACAAATCAGTCTGCAGTTTGGAAAAATCCTCCAAGTTTTCGGCATCATTATCATCCCCGTCTGTATAGGCATGCTGCTTCGTCACTATGCACCTAAACTGACTGAGAAACTGCATAAACCACTCCGCATCTTTGCTGTGGTCTTTCTCATCTTAATTATTATCGGTGCTATTTACTCTGAACGACATAATATTGCGGCTTATCTAACCCAAGTTGGCTTAGCTACGGTTCTATTCTGTATTTTCAGCTTATGTATCGGTTATTTTGTTCCAAGACTGTTCGGCATCAATAGTGCTCAGGCACGTGCTTGTGCATTTGAAATCGGTATTCATAACAGCACGTTGGCCATGACCATCGCCTTAACAGTGATGGCAAGCTCTGCAGTTGCAATGCCTGCGGCAGTATATTCAATCTTTATGTACATCTTTGCCGCTGTATTTGGTTTCGTAATTACACGTTTTGCACCGATCTCGACAACGACAACCGAAACAATTAAAAGTTAAGTCACTGAAAACTTAAAAGGATGCCACGTGCATCCTTTTATTTTTGGTCAATTTTGATAATCGCTAGCTGCAAGTTGCCGAGTTCCGTTACAATAGCTTTTTATAAAACTCATTTAGGTTATGTCCGTGAAGTGGTTACAAATTCATATTACTGTTGAAAAAGCACAAGTTGATTACACTGAAACGCTGCTCAGTTCTTTAGGTGCAGTCAGTGTCACGCTAGATGATGCAGAGAATCAGGATTTACTTGAACCACTTCCAGGTGAAACACCACTTTGGAATAAAGTGATCGTTACTGGTATCTATGCACAAGAAGATGATGAAGAAATTGATGTTGCTGCATTAGAAACATTTATTAAAGCTCAACTTCCTGAAGCACCAATGCGTAGCGAATTCATTGAAGACCAAGAATGGGAACGCACATGGATGGATGCTTATGAGCCTATTCAAATTGGTGAAAAATACTGGATCGTACCAGAATGGATGGAAGCACCAGAAGCAGACGCCGTAAACATCAAACTAGACCCAGGTCTGGCATTTGGTACTGGCAACCATGCATCAACATTCTTATGCCTACAATGGTTAGGTAAAGTTGATCTTAAGGATAAAATCGTAATCGACTACGGTTGTGGTTCTGGTATTTTAGGTGTTGCCGCTTTACTTTTGGGTGCAAAAAAAGTTTATGCCACTGATATTGACCCACAAGCCGTTTTAGCAACACAACAAAATGCCGAATTGAATGGTGTGCTCGAAAATTTGTATGTAGGCCTACCTGAAGAGTTCAACCAAGAGCTTGCTGGACAAAAAGCCGATGTGTTTGTTGCCAATATTCTTGCAGGCCCTCTAATGGCCTTGGCTGCAGAATTCTCAACTTTAATTAAATCTGAGGGAGAGTTCGCACTTGCAGGTGTAATTGAAGAGCAAGTTTCTGATGTTTCTAGTGTTTATTCAGAATTTTTTGATATATTAGACGTAGAAAAACGTGACGAAACATGGTGCCGAATTTCGGGTAAACGCCAACAGTATTAAAATTTAAAATGTGTACTTATGAGCGACAAATTAACTAACTGCCCTACTTGTTTTACAACATATAAAGTAACTGTTCCGCAGCTTACTGTCGCTCAGGGCATGGTTTGTTGCCCAAAGTGCTCTACATCTTTTAATGCACTGTCTCATTTGGTGGTAGATAAAGCGTTGTCTTTTTCTACCCCTGAGCCAGAAAATGCGCCGCAAAAAAACTCCAATACTATTATTAATGTCAGCGAATTTAATAATACGCTTACACCAGTGACTGTTGAAGAAACACCAACCCACCATTTATTAAAACTATTTGATCAAAAAGTCGAAAACTCTAATATCGATCTAAAAACCTATTTAAATAACTTAAATTATTTCAGTACCGAACCGATCGGCAACCTTCCTGCTGTAAATTGGGCAGAACAGGCTGAAAAAGATAAAAAACGTACACCACTGAATTATTTTATGTGGTTCTGTATTAATGCTTTCTTATTTGGTGCACTTATATTCCAGTTTTTCTGGTTCAATCCTCAATATTTAAAAAATAGTCCAGTGATGGGTGCTGCATTTACTGCGGTCTGTGATGTATTCAATTGTTCACGTCTAGAGGAACATTACAGTTTAATTAGTACCAAAAAAGTCAAAATTCGTAGCATTGGAAATAATGAAACACGTTTTACAGGTGAAATGATCAATTTTCATGACCGTAGCCTTGCCTTACCCAATATGAAAATTTCACTAAAAGAAAATGGTACTGAAATAGCAAACTATACGCTTTTACCTGAAGAGTATTTGGACAAAAGTCTGCATGGCATCCAACGGATCCCAAAAAGTAGTCCTTTTAAATTCCAATTTAGTCTACCAATTGCACGCAAAAGCTTCGATAATTATTCAATTGAGTTGATTCGCCCCTAATATTGGAAAAAACTATTAAAAAATTTAAAAAAACATAAAAAAAATGCAGTTTTCTTGCTCACTTTTTCCTAGACAATGGTATGATACGCGCCACGAAAGCTTTGTGCTGCAAACTCCTCGCTAATTTTTCACAACAAATACAATCCCAACCGTGCGCTTTAATATTTATTGCGTATTGAGTAGATTTTTTGTTTGTTTTTTAGGCTGTAACAATTATTAATCTAATGTTACGCTTATTTTTCGAACAATTTTGCGAGTTGTGTCAAGCTACAAGTAATGTACAAGTTTTAGAACTCCGCATTAGGAACTAAAACGGAGTTCATTCAAGTTTATAGACCACTTTTAACAAATCACTTTACCCAAGTGATATTTGATTTTTCGGATTAATTCGCATGAATAGCAAATCTCCTATTTTTACTGCACAATCTGATGTCGCTCTTCGTATTCACGTAGATCGCGCAGTTCGCCATTACTTTGCACAATTGCAAGGCGAGCAACCATCTCAGGTATACGATATGGTGCTGGCGGAAATGGAGAAGCCTCTTCTATCTGTAGTTCTTGAATATACACGTGGTAATCAAACCCGCGCTGCTGAGATTCTCGGCTTAAACCGTGGTACTTTACGTAAAAAGTTGAAAGCTCACGGTTTAATGAGTGAATAAATGATAAAATGCTTGCGGCTTCCGCAGGCATTTTTTTTAACCTGCATTTTGCTAATTTTGTTTTAATCTGTTCCTTGAAAACTGTGACGAAGATCATGACTATTAAACGCGCTTTAATCTCTGTGTCTGACAAGACTGGAATTGTTGAATTTGCACAAGAACTTGCTGCTCTAGGGGTAGAAATTTTATCTACTGGCGGAACATACAAATTGTTGAAAGACAATAATGTTGCCGTAGTTGAAGTTTCAGAGCACACAGGTTTCCCAGAGATGATGGACGGCCGTGTAAAAACGCTACATCCGAAAATTCATGGTGGTATCTTAGCTCGTCGCGGTCTAGACGAAGCTGTGATGGCTGAACACAACATCGATGCAATCGATTTAGTTGTTGTTAACCTTTATCCTTTCGCTGCGACTGTGGCTAAACCGAACTGCTCACTTGCTGATGCTATTGAAAATATCGACATCGGTGGTCCGACTATGGTTCGTGCTGCTGCGAAAAACCATGCATCTGTAGGTATCGTAGTAAATGCATCTGACTATGGAACTGTTGTTGAAGAGTTAAAAGCTGAAGGTTCACTTTCACATGCAACTCGTTTTGACCTTGCGGTTAAAGCATTTGAACATACTGCACAGTATGACGGCATGATTGCATCTTACTTAGGCGCTCGCGTAGGTAAGGAAGAAGGTCAAGCAGATAAATTTGCGCGTACTTTCAATACTCAATTGAACAAAGTTCAAGACTTACGTTACGGTGAAAACCCGCATCAATCTGCTGCTTTCTATGTAGAAGACACAGCAACTGAAGCATCTGTTTCTACTGCGAAACAACTTCAAGGTAAAGAATTATCTTATAACAACATCGCAGACACTGACGCAGCACTTGAATGTGTAAAATCATTTGCTAAGCCTGCATGTGTCATCGTAAAACACGCAAACCCATGTGGTGTAGCAGTATCTTTAGACGGCATCCAAGCGGCTTATGACCTTGCTTATGCAACTGACCCTGAATCTGCATTCGGCGGCATCATTGCATTCAACCGTGAATTAGACGTTGCAACTGCGCAAGCCATTGTAGACCGTCAGTTCGTTGAAGTGATCATTGCTCCTAGCGTTGCCGAAGGTGTGTTAGAAGTGACTGGCGCGAAGAAAAACGTACGTGTACTCGTATGTGGCGAACTTCCTGCAATCACTGAACGTAAAGCACAGTTAGATTACAAACGTGTAAATGGCGGTTTGTTGGTTCAAGACCAAGACTTAGGCATGATCACAAAAGATGACCTTAAAGTTGTGACTAAACGTGCGCCAACTGAAGCAGAAATTGATGACTTGATCTTTGCTTGGAAAGTTGCGAAATACGTTAAGTCTAACGCTATTGTTTATGCAAAAGGTCGTCAAACCATTGGTGTTGGCGCAGGTCAAATGAGCCGCGTTAACTCTGCTCGTATTGCTGCAATTAAAGCTGAACATGCTGGTTTAGTGGTTGAGGGTGCGGTAATGGCATCTGACGCATTCTTCCCATTCCGTGATGGCATTGATAACGCTGCAAAAGCGGGCATCAAATGCATTATCCAACCGGGTGGTTCTATGCGTGATGACGAAACGATTGCTGCAGCTGATGAAGCTGGTATTGCAATGGTCTTCACTGGCATGCGTCATTTCCGTCACTAATTGATTAAAAGTCGTATTTATTAATCCCCCTAAATCCCCCTTTGTAAAAAGGGGGACTTTTCACGTAAGAAACCATAACTTTCAAGCGTGATCCCCTCCCTTTTTTAAAGGGAGGTCGGGAGGGATTCTATTCTTTTGAGGGATTTTTAGATGAATATTTTAGTTTTGGGTAATGGCGGTCGTGAACATGCATTGGCATGGAAAATCGCACAAGATGACAAAGTCGCAAAAGTATTTGTAGCACCAGGTAATGCGGGTTCTGCAACTGAAAATAAATGCGAAAATGTTGCACTTAACATTTTAGACAATGCTGCAATTATCGACTTTGCAAAAAACAATGCCGTTGATTTAATCGTAGTTGGCCCTGAAGCACCACTAGTCAATGGTGTGGTGGATGCTTGCCGTGAAGCAAGTGTAAAAATTTGGGGTCCAACTCAATTTGCAGCGCAGCTTGAAGGCTCTAAAGCATTTGCTAAGCATTTCTTAAAACGTCACAACATTCCAACTGCTTTCTATGATGTATTCACAGAAGTAGATGCGGCTAAAGCATTTGTAGAAAAAAATGGTGCGCCGATTGTAATCAAGGCTGACGGTCTTGCAGCAGGTAAAGGCGTAATCGTTGCGATGACCAATCAAGAAGCATTTGATGCGATTGATGACATGCTGGCTGGCAACAAATTTGGCGATGCTGGCTCACGTGTAGTGATCGAAGAATTCTTGGCAGGTGAAGAAGCATCTTTCATTTGTATGATTGATGGCGACAACATTTTGCCAATGGCGACTTCGCAAGATCACAAACGTATTTTTGAAGGCGACCAAGGTCCAAATACGGGCGGTATGGGTGCTTACTCTCCTGCGCCTGTTGTAACTGCTGATGTATTTGAAAAAACTATGAATGAAGTGATGCGTCCTACCGTTGAAGGTATGAAAAAAGACGGGCACGTTTATACAGGTTTCTTATACGCAGGCTTAATGATTGATGAACAAGGTCAACCGAAAGTGATCGAGTTCAACTGCCGTTTTGGCGACCCTGAAACTCAACCAATTATGATGCGTTTAAAATCATCTTTAGTTGACCTTGTTGAAGCTGGTATTGCAGGTAACTTACCTGCGGAAGCTGAATGGGATGAGCGTAAGACTGTAGGTATCGTACTTGCATCTAAGGGCTACCCTGAAACGTCTAGTAATGGTGATGTAATTTCAGGTTTAGGCACTGAAATGGCTGATGCGAAAGTGTTCCATGCTGGTACTAAAGCACTTGAAAATGGTGACATTGTGACTGCTGGCGGTCGTGTGCTTTGCGTGACTGCACTTGGTAATACAATTGGTGAAGCACAAGCTAAAGCTTTAGAGCTTTGCCAAAAAGTGACTTTTGATGGTGTTCAATACCGTAAAGATATTGGCTACCGTGCAATTGCACGTGAAAATGCTTAATTAGATTTAAGAATAAAAACCCCGCTAAGTGCGGGGTTTTTTGATATATTCAATTAAATATCAAACAAATACTTTCTAAAAATGCGCTTTAATTTATTTAATCAACCATCTGAAGAAATACAATATTTAGGGACACCTTATACGCAAGATTGCATTGAAGCAATTGCCTTAGTTCTACAATTTGAAGAACAAGTTGAACGAGCACTTGTTTTAACTAATGATCATAATCATTGTTTTTTAATTAAAGGTTATCGAACTGTTTATCTCATTAGATATGGCTTTAGATCAGATTATATCTCAGAAGGTTATAAAGGTTTTGTTAAATCTTTAAAACTATTGCAAAGGCATAAAATTGAAATCAAAGAGCTGCTTATATCAACTAAAGAATTTGAAATCATTAGGCAAAATTCGTTAAGTGATAGTAACGTAGAGTCTTTCTTAAATAGTTCTTATAGCCAGACTAACACAATTTATGATTACATTAGCAATTTAGATTTTATGCTTAATGAACCTTTAAAAATAAATGACTATTATCCTAGCGAATTGCCATTAAATTTAATTGACGAGAGAATTATAGATTTAGCTTTTAAGTTTAAATTAGATGCTGATGCATCAATAATGACTGCGTATACTCGATTAGAAGATATTATTCGAGAAAAAATAAATTCGCAAAAATTCTCTAGCTCACTAATGGAAGATGCATTTTGTTCAGACGTAAAGAAAAATAAGTTATCCCCCTTCAAATGGGAGGCAGAAAATGAAGAAGCCTCTAATGCCATAGGCAGACTATTTGTAAATATGTTTAAAGCTTATCGCAATCAACGCGCTCATAGTGAAGTAAAAAAATCCTTCTCTCAGCTCCAAAGAGAGTTTTTACTAATCAACGAGCTGTATCAACTAGAATATGAGTCAATCAAACGATAATCTATTGTCACTATGACTAATCAACTCCAAACTCCTCGCCTGATCCTCCGCCAATGGCAAGATTCCGACACTGCTCCATTCATCCACATGTGTGCAGATGATGACGTCATGCGCTATTTCCCTAACAAACTTGATGCTTCCGAAGCCACTGCATTTATGCAACGCCTACACGATGCAATAGAAATACGAGGTTGGGGGTTATACGCTGTAGAGCTAAAAGCCACAGGTGAATTTATTGGCTTTATCGGTTTACACATACACCCGCCCGAATTTGAAATAGCCGATGCCCCTGAAATTGGTTGGCGCTTACTGCCGCAATATTGGCATCAAGGTTATGCCACCGAAGGTGCAAAAGCTGTACTCAAACATGCATTTAGAAACCTAAGATTAGACAAGGTCATATCATTCACAGCGAGTTTAAACACTCCATCTGAACGTGTGATGCAACGCATTGGTATACAAAAAATCCGTGAATTTAATCATCCACGTGTAGCTGCGGATCACCCATTAAACCGTCATGTACTCTATGAAATACAGCGTAGTGACTATTTACACATTCCATTTTGCTAATTGAATATTTATTCACAGCAAAACCAAAGCACATTAACTCTGCCAAACAGTGGTTATAGGTGATGTTAAATACTTTAATTTTAGTTACCGCAGGATTTCGTATAAGAAAACTAAATTATTCATTGAATCATATATAAAAACACGCTAAGTGCGGGGTTTAAACTCTAAACATAACAATTGCTATGACTTAGAAATAAAAAATCATAAGTTGGAAAGCTGAAGCAACTGCAAACCTGTCTAAGCATGCTTAATCAAAATGGCATACATAATCAACGACATCAGTACATTGCACTTTAAAAATAGAATCTTGTGGAACAATAAAGCTTTCGCCAGACGTATATTGAACAAACTCGCCCTGCTCGCCAATTTGCACAACACACTGCCCCGATGTGATTTCAACACGCTCTTTCACATGTGCCTCAAACGTCATGGGTTGTTCTGATGGCAAAAATACACCGATGGTTTTTTGACTACCATCTTCCATTTTTAAAACATGGCTCACCGATCTACCGCCATAATGAACCGTAGGCTTTTTTACAACTGAGACGAAATCAAACTGATTTGACATAGCGTGCCTCACATAGCAATTTATTATGATCAATTATTAAGCAGTTTATATTAAACAATGTAGCGGATTCAATCTTCCTCAGATTTAGATCTAAGATTTTGAAAAACCATGAATCAGAGTTGAACTTCAAATATCAATAAAGATTTCAACTCAGCTTAGATTGAAGCTCTCCGTTATTTTCACATATGAATGTTACAAATTTTGTGTATGACAGGACTTATTTCATTTTTATCATTTTTTCAGCAATACATTTTAAAATTTGTTATATAGACCTAAACTTATACAAATGACGTACTTAAATAGTTTAATTATAAATAATATATTGTTTTTACTTATTAAATTATTTAATTAAACATGTTCCATATACATTTTTGCTGCTAAGCATAACTTTTTAAATCACTATATTGAATAATAAAAAATTGATATGATGCCTAGCGAAATATAGAGATTTGCTTTATTAAATCTTTTGTTTACAGCAGCTTGCAATGGCTATCTTTTCCCATTTGGAAATAGACTCAGATCTAATTGTATAAGTCTGTGTAGCATTTTAAATTATTAAGCATCTATCAGCCTGTCTGATAAAAGACTTAAGTAAATCTCTCCATAATATGATTTGTGAATTTATTAATTTTATAAATTTACTCGGGTGAATATATGAAAAAGCTCCTAGGATTAGTTCTCGGTTTATCTGTGGGCCTTTCAGGCTGTGGTAAACAAGAAGCTCCTGCAACTGACGCCGCACAACAAAAAGACACTGCAGAAGTGCAAACTGTTACCATGGCTTCGACTGGTTCGGATGCTGATATTTGGCGCTATATTGCTACGCTTCCTGAAACCAAAGAAGCTGGCATTAAACTTGAAGTGAAAAACTTCACTGACTATGTGTCTATGAACACTGCTGTAGCAAATAAAGAAATTGATGTTAACGCATTCCAATCATATGCCTATATGGTTGCGTTCAATGACAACAATAAAGATAAAATTGCACCGCTTTCGACAACTTATTTAGAACCCATGGGTATCTATTCAAGCAAAGTTAAAAAACTTGAAGAGTTTAAAACAGGTGCAACCATTGCGATTCCAAATGATGGCGCAAACGAATCACGTGCATTGTTACTACTTCAATCTGCTGGCTTAATCAAACTTAAAGCAGATTTTGACGATGTAAAAGGCACACCTGCTGACGTAACTGAAAATGCGAAGAAAATCGTAATTAAACCAATTCAAATGGCGACTGCGGTTCGTGTTAAAGACGAAGTTGATGCGATTGTTTTGGGTAATACCCTTGCAATGGAAGGTGGTTTAAACGTACTGAAAGATGCGGTTTACTATGAGCCAATCGATCAAAGTACAAAAATGAACGTGAACATTCTTGCTGTTGCTGCTGACCGTCAAAATGACCCAGTACTACAAAAAGTAGGCGCGCTTTATCACACTCCAGCTGTTAAAGCTTACATCGATGAACATTTTGGTGGTACTAAAATTGATGTAAACAAACCAACTAGCTACCTCACTGAAGCAAAATAGTAATATAATTTCTTCAAATAAACAGGCAAAGTTTACTTTGCCTGTTTTTTCATTTCTGAACCCTTTTTTGACGCTATGATCCAATTTAAAAATATCTCCAAGCATTTTGAGCTAAAAGGCCAAACCGTTACAGCACTGGATCAGATTAATCTGGACATTCCAGATGGCTGTATTTTCGGTTTAATTGGCTACAGTGGTGCAGGCAAAAGTACCTTAATCCGTTTAATTAATTTGCTAGAACGTCCGAGTGAAGGGCAAATTATTATTCATGATAAAGACTTTACTGCTTTAAATTCGGCAGAGCTGCGTCAAGAAAGAACCAATATTGGCATGATCTTCCAGCACTTCAATTTACTGCAAACCAAAACAGTTGCAGAAAATATTGAAATGCCGCTTAAACTTTTAGGTGTGTCTAAAGCTGAACGCCAAAAACGTTTAGAAGAGTTGCTCGAATTTATTGACCTAAAACATAAGAAAAATGCCTATCCAGATGAGCTCTCTGGTGGTCAAAAACAACGTGTCGGGATTGCCCGTGCGCTTGCCAATCATCCTAAAATTTTACTGTGTGATGAAGCAACATCTGCTCTCGATCCGCAAACCACTAACTCGGTATTGGCGTTATTAAAGAAAATCAATCAAGAACAAGGCATTACTATTGTCATGGTCACCCATGAAATGGATGTGATTGAATCTGTTTGTGATTATGTTGCGGTGATGGAACAAGGGAAAATCATCGAACACGGCTCAACCTTAGAGATTTTTAGTCAGCCAAAACACAATACAACCAAAAACTTTATTCAAACTGTATTGCAGCAACAGCTTCCTGTTAATATTTTAAATAATCTAGAAAATCAAAACCATAACAGTATTTATTGTTTAAAATTTCTGGGCAGTTCGGCACAGGAAACCGTCATTCAAGCGGTAATTAAACAGTTTGATATTAGCCTGAATATTTTGTTTGCCAATATGACTGAAATTAATGGTGCGGTAATTGGTCAAATGTTCGTTCAGCTATTAGGTGATGCAGCATTGATTCAACAATCAGTGGCGTTCTTAGAACACCATGGGGTTGAAGTCACTCAAGCAGGAGTTCAGCAATGAGAGATTTAATTGTTCAATGGCTGACTCAAATTACAGCACCCTTTTGGAAAAGTTCTTTGTCTATGGATCAGTTCGTCACTGCCCTACAAGAAACTTTTCACATGGTGTTCTTCGCCATGCTCTTCGGCTGTATTTGGGGTTTTATCCAGGCCGTGATTTTATATGTCTCACGTCCACAAGGCATTTTGCCTAATCGTGTCATCTACCATGGTTTGAACCCGATTGTGAATGCGCTGCGTTCATTGCCATTTATTATCCTCTTGATTGCGGTCATCCCTTTGACCAAAGTCATTGTGGGTACTTCAATTGGTACTTGGGCTGCAATTGTTCCCCTCACAATCTATGTTGGTCCTTACATTGGTCGTCTGATTGAAACTTCGTTGCTTGAAGTGAATGACGGCATCATTGAGTCTGCTCAAGCGATGGGTGCATCTCCGCTGCAAATCATTACTAAATTTGTCCTACCAGAGTCTCGTAGCTCTTTAATTTTAAACTTAACGACTGCAACCATTAGCTTAATTGGTGCAACAGCCATGGCGGGTGCAGTAGGTGCAGGCGGTATCGGTGATCTTGCCATTTCTTATGGTTATCAACGTTTTGATAGTAGCGTGGTCATCATGACCGTGATTGTCTTGTTGATTTTAGTACAAATTGTTCAAAGTCTGGGAGACTGGTTATCAAAACTGCGCTAAGCCTGCATAATTCATATATTTAAGCTCTCTTCGGAGGGCTTTTTAATGTTTAAGATTTGGTTTTTTTTAAGCTAAAATTAAACCAAAATTTTTTTTAGTTTTAAATTATTTTGACGGCAAATTAGCAACACCATAAAATTTAAAATATAACCTTCAATATTACGTTTACAAAAACTTGATTGAGTACAAAATATCAAAAGAACAGGATTTTATATTCCCCATGCAAACAATACTGCTAACACAAATTTTACGCTTAACTTTTTTCACAACGTGGATATTCATCACTTCAGCAGCATCTGCATCCATTGCTGATTATGACTATGTCACTAGTATTAAGGTAAATGATGTTGACTTAGCCTGACCCTTGCCTGCATCAAAAGCAAATGCATTAATCAGCAAAAATCCAGTAAAGCTTAAATATGAATATTCAGAATGTGCCGGCAATACTGAATTTCATGTCACATCAAAAGGTAAATTTCTAAAATTTGAAATTTATGCTGAGGACAATTCTCAAGTTAAAAATGATTCATTCTATAAAAATAAAAGCAGCTTCGCCCAACTTGGACAAACCAAAGGGAATGTTTGGATGGAATGGGATAAATCCACTCAAATACGCGTTAAAATTCAAATTGGGTCAAAACATCTGATAAGCCAAAATGACTATCAACAATTTGTAAAAGACTTTACCAAAAGTGCAAAATTGGCCAATCCAAATGAAGTGGCTTATGTGATTTTACTCTCACCACTCATGCAAAATCCGTACTGAAAGAGCCGCATAACTATGATTTACCCTATATTGGCAATCTAGCCTTCAACTTTAAAAATAGCAAATTAATAGCTTTTTCAGTTAATCAAGGTATTGCTTGCTAAATGGTGTTTGTCATACAGCGTTTATTGATTAAACAGTGAGTTTATAAATCTGCATAAAGCCATGCAATAAACGCAAGTTTGATCTCAGAGCATGCTAAAATCAGCAGCTGTTTTCGCAGGGACTCATCTATGCACTTTGTACATCTTGGTATTTTTACAGAATTTTCCATTACTGAATCTATTGTACGTATACCTGATCTTGTAAAAGCTGCAGCTGCAGATGAAATGCCCGCTCTGGCCATTACTGACCTTTCAAATCTACATGCTGCTGTAAAATTCTATAAAAAGTGCTTAGATAAAGGCATTAAACCCATATTTGGTTCAACCATTCGTTTGAATGATGCTGAACACAAAGCTACTCTTCTAGCGATGACCAATAAAGGTTGGCGCAGTCTAACAGAGTTGGTTTCTGAAGGTTATATTTCAGGTCAACAGCTTGATATTCCTTGCGTAAAAAAAGATTGGATTTTAAATCAACACCAAGATTTGATTGTTTTACTGGGTATGCAAAGTGATGTCGGCAAAATGCTTTGCTCTTCTAACCCGCAAAAAGCTGAACCCCTGTTAGCTGAATGGGTCGAAAAATTTGGCAATCGTGTTTATCTAGCGATTACACGAACTGAGCGCTCGGGTGAAGAAGACTTTATTCACGAAGCAGTAAAACTTGCGAAGAAATTTAACATTGGTGTGGTTGCTCATAACGATGTGCATTTTATACGTAAAGAAGATTTCGAGGCACATGAAGCACGCGTTTGTATTGCCGATGGCTATGTCCTCGGTGACAATCGTCGCCCTAAAAATTACAGTCCTGAACAGTATTTTAAAACTGCCGAGGAAATGACGGAGCTGTTTGCAGACATTCCAACGGCTATAGAAAATACCTATCACATTGCGCGACGCTGTAATGTGTCATTACGTTTAGGCTTCCACGACCTTCCCGATTATCCAATTCCTGAAGGTCATACCATTGACACCTATTTTGAACATTTATCAAAAGAAGGTTTAGAAGAACGTTTAGCGCATTTATATCCTGTCGAACAACGTGGTGACGACTGGCCAGAAATTCGTAAGCCTTATGATGAACGTTTGGCTTATGAAGTTGGGATCATCCTGACCATGCAATTCCCAGGTTACTTCCTGATTGTCATGGACTTTATTCAATGGTCTAAAGGTAATGGCGTCCCTGTTGGTCCAGGCCGTGGTTCGGGTGCAGGTTCCTTGGTTGCCTATAGTTTAAAAATTACCGACCTAGATCCACTGCGTTATGACCTACTGTTCGAACGTTTCTTAAACCCTGAACGTGTATCAATGCCCGACTTTGACGTCGATTTCTGTATTGCAGGTCGTGACCGTGTTATTGACTATGTTGCACGCACTTATGGTCGAGATGCGGTCTCTCAGATTGCAACTTTCGGTACCATGGCGGCAAAAGGTGCGATTCGTGACGTAGCCCGTGTCTTGGGTAAATCTTATGGTTTAGCTGACCGTATTTCTAAAATGATTCCGACCAAGCCTTTAGGTTTAAGTTTGGAAGAATCCATTGAGGCCGAACCACAACTCAAAGACATTGTCACTAACCCATCTAACCCAGATAACGACGATGCAGCCGAAATTTGGGAAATGGCACTCAAACTTGAAGGCATTACCCGTAACACAGGTAAACATGCCGGTGGTGTGGTTATTGCACCAACTAAGTTAACTGACTATTCGGCTGTCCTATGTGATGCAGATGGAACTAACCGTGTCGCCCAATTCGATAAAGACGATGTGGAAGCTGCAGGTCTAGTTAAATTCGACTTCTTGGGCTTACGTAACTTAACGGTAATTGAAGATGCCATTAAGCACATTAATACCCGTCCAGATATCACTACACCTGTCGATATTTCCCTGATTCCTTTGGATGACAAACCTGCCTATGCTGTGTTCGCAGATGCGAATACCACAGCGGTCTTCCAGTTTGAATCCGTCGGCATGAAAAAAATGCTGAAAGAGGCACGTCCAAGTAAGTTCGAAGAAATTATTGCTTTCGTGTCTTTATACCGTCCAGGCCCGATGGATCTGATTCCTGACTTTATTTACCGTATGCATGGTGGCGAGTTTGAATACTTACATCCATTACTAGAAAGTGTCCTTGAACCGACATACGGTATTATGGTGTATCAGGAACAGGTAATGCAGGCAGCGCAGTTCTGTGCTGGCTATAGCTTGGGTGGCGCGGATTTACTTCGTCGTGCTATGGGTAAAAAGAAAGTCGAAGAAATGATTAAGCACCGTCAGATCTTTACTGAGGGTGCTGCAACCAAAGGTATTGATGCAGATACGGCCAACCATATCTTCGACTATATGGAAAAATTCGCAGGCTATGGTTTTAACAAATCCCATGCCGCTGCCTATGCCCTTGTTGCATATCAAACTGCTTGGTTAAAAGCACATTTCCCTGCTGAATTTATGTCAGCAGTGATGACCTCGGAAATGCAGAACACGGACAACGTGGTGTTCTTAATCGATGACTGTCGTATTAATGGTCTTGAAGTCTTACCACCTTCGGTCAATATGTCTTTATATAATTTCCATGCCAGCGATCCAAAAACCATCGTCTATGGTTTAGGTGCGATCAAGGGTGTCGGTGAAGCTGCCATGCAGTCTGTGATTGACTCACGTATCCAAGATGGCCCATATAAAGATCTGTTTGACTTCTGCCATCGTATTGACCTAAAAAAAATCAATAAGCGCACGCTTGAAGCATTGATTCGTGGTGGCGCACTGGATTGTTTAGGATTAGAACGCGCTGACTTGATGGCGCAATTGCCAGAAGCTGTACAAGCGGCTGACCAAGCCCGCACTAACCGCGAAACAGGGATGATGGATTTATTTGGTGAAGTTGAAGAAGTTCAGCGTAAACCTTCTAAACCTGTTAAACCGTGGTCAGATGAAGTTCGTCTTAAAGGTGAAAAAGATACTCTTGGGCTTTATCTAACAGGTCATCCGATCGATGTGTATCGATCAGAGTTAAAAGCCTTTATTTCACAGCGTATTAATGAACTTACGCCTACACGTCGCGGTGTCACTACAGTATTTGCAGGCCTAGTCGTCGATGTAGCCAACTTCCCGAACCGTATGATGGTGACACTCGATGATGGTACAGCACGTATTGAAGTGTCTGCGAATCACGAACGTTTTAACCGCTTCAAAGACGTGATTCAAAACGAAAAAGTGGTGGTCATTGAAGGTGAAATTTATGAGCGTGAAGGTTTTGATCGGCCAATGGGTCGCTTAACTAAAGCCTTCAGTTTGAATGAAATCCGTCAAAAACGTGCCAATGCCATTCAAATTAAATTAACACCTGAACATTTTAGTAAAACGCTATCACGCGACATCCAAAATATTTTACTGCCTTTTTGCAATGTCGATATGTGTACGCATATACCTGTGCAGTTATATATTGACTATCCATATGCGACGGCCGACATTCATTTGGGCTTAAACTGGAAAGTTGCCCCACTAGATGAATTACTGTCTAAGCTGCGTGACTACTTCGGTAAAGAATCTTTGCATGTCGAATATCATGTCAAATCCAAAGCTGCCAAAGCGGTAAGTTATGAACAAGCCTCTATTCCTGCGCAGGTTCCGCCACCGCCAGATGGGATGAGCATGGATGATGCCATGGATTTATACCAAGCAGAAGCCAATCAATTTTCTTAAAGTTTAAACGCTGTTTGAACTGCTTTTTTAAATAAACATATTGGAAATATCATGAATCAAACTGACAATGCTGCGGTTTCAGCACATCTCTCCCATGTGCGTATTGTCATGGTGAATACAACATTACCCGCAAATATTGGTAGTGCATTACGTGCCATGAAAACCATGGGACTTTCAAAGCTGGTCTTAGTTGCACCGAAGACTTACCCGCATCCAGACATTAATGCCTTGGCTGCCGGTGCTGTCGATTTAATTGATCAAATTGAAATCGTTGAATCATTAGAAGATGCCATTAAAGATTGTCATATTGTCTTTGGTACCAGTGCGCGTAGTCGTACCATCCCATGGCCACTGCTTGATGCTCGCCCTGCTGCTGAAATGTCTCTCAAAGCGGTCTGTGAACAACAACAAGAAATTGCCGTGGTGTTTGGCCGTGAAGACCGTGGTTTGACCAATGAAGAATTGGCAATGGCCAACTACCACGTCACTATTCCAGTAAATACTGAATATGGCGTCTTAAACGTTGCCCAAGCGATTCAAGTCATTTGCTATGAAATGCGTATGGCTGCCCTTGCACATACTGAGTTAACGGCAAATCCTGATGCCAATATGCATGTGACAGATGACATTGATATGGAATGGGATGAACCGTTAGTGACCCATGAAATGATGGAACAGTTCTACCCGCATATTGAAAAAATGCTGGCAGAGATTGAATTTATGGATCCAAAAAATCCAAGATTATTACCTTTACGCTTGCGTCGCCTATTTGGACGTATACAATTAGATCGTATGGAATACCACTTATTACGTGGCATCTTTAGCCGAGTACAGGCTTTAAATAACGGAACATGGAAAAAATCTACAGACAATGAGGATCAATCTAATGCTTAAGCAGCTTAAAGAAGATATACAGGCTGTATTCGCGCGCGATCCTGCTGCACGAAATACGCTCGAAGTCTTAACGACTTATCCAGGAATTCATGCCTTAATCATGCATCGTATGGCACATGAACTTTGGAAAAAAGAGTGTAAAGGCTCAGCCCGCTTATTGTCTTCTTTTAGCCGCTTTGCCACAGGCATTGAGATTCATCCGGGTGCGAAAATCGGTCGTCGTTTCTTCATTGACCATGGTATGGGTGTGGTGATTGGTGAAACAGCTGAAATTGGTGATGATGTCACCCTTTACCATGGTGTGACCTTAGGGGGCACAACTTGGAATAAAGGCAAACGTCACCCCACCTTGGAAGATGGCGTAGTGGTTGGCGCTGGTGCAAAGATCTTAGGCCCATTTACGGTAGGTAAAAATGCCAAAGTCGGCTCAAATGCCGTGGTGACCAAAGAAGTTCCTGCGGATACTACCGCTGTAGGTAATCCAGCACGCTTTATCACGAAAGATAAGCCAAAAGATGAAGCTGAAAGCCGTCGTCGCGATTATGCAGAAAGTATTGGTTTCCAACCGTATGCTGCAACACAAGACCAAACTGACCCAATGTTAGAAGGTATGCGTGTGTTGTTAGATCGTATTCAGCACAATGAAAAACGTATGAATAATTTGTGTCAGCGTTTGTCTCTCCTTGACCCAACGTTCAAAAAGCAACAGCTTAATGAACAACCTTTTAGTCAGGAAGAACTTAAAATCATTGAAGATGTGCGCCGCGAATGCGAAGCTCAAAGTAATCAATCTAAAGCTTAACCAAAAGCAATCATAATAAGTTGCCTTTAACTTGCATGTTGTTCAGAGTTTTTTTAGACTGACCAACATGCTTTTTTGTATAAAATAAATTAATGGATGAATCATATGACGCTTAAGCCCTTGGCAGTTGCTTGTATTGCTTTAACCCTTGCCGCTTGTGGAAGCGCCCCAACTAAAAATAATGCTCCTAAAGATGCCATGATTTTTGTAGAGCCTGAACTGACTCCACCTTTCTACGCACTCAACCCATTTAACTACGATGCACCACCTCCTTTTGAATTAAATTTACAAAAAGCTGCAGCACAGCCTGTGACTAAGATGGTGGTAACTAGCCCAACCGACCCATCTAAGCAATTAACTCTTGAAGAAAACCGCCTGATTATCCCCACTGTTGACAGCAAAGAACGTTCGATGAAATTTGCTGCTTTAGCAGGTGACAATGAAATCGACATTACTGAAATTGATGATTTCTTACAGCTTGTTGAAGGTAAAGCACGTCACTATCCACCACGTTTTGTTCAACGCCAAGAACGCAAAGGGTTTGAGCTTAAACTTAAAGAAGTGACGCAAAAATTAGATACGCTTGCGTCTAAAGACAATGCTTCTTTTGATATTTTAGTTCGTGCATTTAAAGCCAGTGTGATGGCACGTAACCTCGACTTAGGTTCTGTGTACACAACTAAATCATTAACTTACGCACAACGTATTTTAAAAATCAACCAAGATGATGCTGAAGCAAACTTCTGGTTCGGTTTTGGTTTATCTGAAGGTGGTGGTCAACGTGAAGCGATTCCATACTTAGACAAAGCGATGAAAGCAGGTGTTCAAGAAGCCTATCTTTCTGCAGCAAATAACTATATTGCGATGGAACAAAAAAAGAACGCGATTCAGGTCTTAAAGAACTACAAAGTGAAATACCCACAAGAAGGCGAAGTCGCTGACCGCTTAATTCAAGAAATTGAAAAGCAAGGCCGTTGGAATGTTTGGCAAGTTTTAAATCCGCCTAAAGCTGCGTCTTAATTGTAACGATTTAGAAAATACTTTTGAAAAAAGACCGTTTTAACGGTCTTTTTTCATTTATGGCGAATTGAAAATCCTGACAATTATCGTATGATTTGAAAATATTTAACCCAATGTGCGACCCCTTTATGCAGCTAAATACTAAAACAATACTGCTCCTTGGAATCATGAGTACCAGCGTCCTGAGTGGATGTCAGGTCGTCAGTGTCAAAAACCAAAAACTCAACGTTTCTATTGCCAATGAACGTGAAAGTATTATTTCTCGAAACAAACTCAGCGAAGCCAGTTTAAATGTCTTGTCGATGACAGGTCGTGAAGCCAAAGCGTGTATAGAAGACCCGAAAGCCTGTGTTGATGAACTACAACAAATCCCACAAATTCAAGACGAACAGTTACTGTCTACGGCAAGTGAATTATATTTAGCAAAAGCCATTGAATATGAGTCTTCTTCTGCCTGTAAATTAGGTTTACTGAGTAGCCACAAATCAGAAGAAAAACAAAAAATTGAACAAGACACTTATAACAAATGTTTAGATCAACAGCTGACGCTACTGGATAAAAGTATTCGCTATAGCTATGCCTATATGTTTAAAACCAAACGTGCGCCTGCTGACCGTATTTTTGATAACCGCCAAGTTCAAATCCGAGATTTCTATAATCAAGGGATTGCTAAACTGGTTAGCAGCTATGCACTACGTTATAAACCGCAAGAAGTCACCCAACAGATCAAAGTCGGACAAACCACCTATCATATTGACTTCAGCCATTACCCAGAACTCAAAAATCGTAAAATTGAACAATTGATGTCAACCTATAACCTCAACTTCTCAGGTTTACGTTCAATTACCCGCCGAGATGGTTTTGGTTCCGAATTCCTTGTGGTTTTACCCGAAGAACATACAGTTGAAACAGGCAAAGCCAAATACATTATCAACCCAATAGATTTTAAATATCCGTCTGGTTCAAACCCTAATATCCATCAAGCGCGCTATTTAGCTGCAACCTTAACAGCGGAACCTGTAAGCACCACAACTTCAGTTGATCAAATTTTAAATCAGCATGAGTTTCAAATTAAGGCTTACGACCCGTACAAATATGAACAGGTCAATATTGCCAATAAAAACTATGCCCTTGCAGCCAATTTTTCTGCACCTTATGGTCTTTGGTTAGCACAAAACAACTTGGGCAAGGCAGCGTATTTATCCCTGATTGACCGTGATGAAAAACTCACGATGCCACATTTATACATGCTTGAACCATATAATCCTGACAAAAAAGTCATCGTTTTGGTACATGGTCTTGCTAGTAGCCCTGAAGCATGGATTCGTCTCACCAACGATATTATGGGCGATTCAGTGCTACGTGAGCACTATCAAGTGTGGCAAGTGTTCTACTCAACCAACATGCCGATTATTGAAAGCCGCTTCCAAATTTATTCCATATTGACTCAAACTTTTAATAAAGTCGACGCCAATGCTGCAGCTAAAAAAGATGCGGTTTTAGTTGGTCATAGTATGGGCGGAATTATTGCACGACTACTGGTTAGCCAAGCCGATACCACACAATCTGCTTTGAAAATGATGAACTCACGTCAATTAAATCAGTACCGCAATATTCCAGTCGTGAAGCAGCGTATGGTAATTGACGATATTCCAAATTTCAGCCGTGCGATTTTCTTGGCTGCACCGCATCGTGGTACTGAATACGCAGATCGTTGGTTTACCAAAGCTGCTCGAAAAATCATTAAACTTCCGGGCGCTTTCTTATCAGCCATGGGTGATGTGTTAACTCAGGAAGAAGACCTGAAAGATTTATTCCGTGAAATCGACCACGGCTTAATCCAAAATGGACCAAGTGACTTAAGCCACCAATCCAAATTTATTGCGCTCACTGAAGATATTCAGCCACGTAAAGGTTTGAAGTTTCATTCAATTATGGGAAATAACACCAATAGCCAAGATAAAAATGTAATCTCGGATGATGTCGTGCCATACACCAGTGCGCATTTAGAGGGTGCTGTTTCAGAAAAGATCATTAAAGGTGGTCATTCGATTCAAGAAACCCCAGAAGCTGTACTTGAACTGCGCCGTATACTACGACTGCATTTGATTGAACTTGGCCTCTATAAACCATAATGCAATACAACATTTAATTCGATCTACATATTTTAAAACCGATCTCAGGATCGGTTTTTTTCATTTCTGCATTTACTTGAATATGCCATTATTCACATAATTATTATATAAGCCTTTATTTTTTAATCATTTTAAAACTCAAAATCACTTGTTAAATTTTATACAAATCTTATATTAGAGATAAATACGGGTTAAATATAGACAAAAAAGTTGTGCACATATCCTAAATTTTTTATGAGCATATCGAATTATGAAATTAAAAGGCTCAAAGTTACTTCATCGGGATGAAATAGAGAGTTTAATCAAAAATAGATTAAATAAAGTTTATTTTACGCCAAATTTAGAATCCATTTATCAGCCGCTCTACCGTGATGAAGCGGCGAAAGAATTTCGTTTTCGCGGGATCATTATTTTTCTCCTGTATGCCCTGTTATGTTCGGGGATTTATCAAGTGATTCCATAACGCAGTTTTGTAGATTCCTTTGTATATTTGGGTAGTGTTTATCATTCTGATTGCATGGGATTTTTCTTTTTTTCCGCATTAACCCCTTATTTTAATGTTTATACTTGTCTAGGCTCGATGTGCGCTGTTGCAATCATATTTATCATCTTTACTGTGATTGGTAATGATCACAATGATGCGCTATTACATGCAGCCATGAAGTATGCCTTGGTCATCATCTATGCCTTTGTTGGTATGCGTTTTTATATTGCCATGGTTGCGGGTTGGTGCGGTGGCTTGATTGGATACATCATTACCAAAGCTTTTGATTTTCAAATTGACTGGACGTTCTTAAATCGTACCTATACCTATAGTAGCTTTCTGGGTATGGCGATTGCCTATGTAATCGACCGTCAACACCGTGAAAATTTCTTGCAAAATTGCATTATTGAACTGCATCAAAATGAGATGCAAAAGCAATCTGAACAATTGAAAAAAATGACAGAGCATGACCCACTGACTGGGCTAGCAAACCGTCGTCCGTTATAAGGAGCTTTAGAACAGCTATGGCATTATGCCCTACGTCATCAACAACCGTTAAGCATCATGATGATCGATATCGATTTTTTGAAAATTAAAATGATCATTTAGGACATCAGGCGGGTGACATCTGCCTGACCCAAATTGCAGAGGTTTTGTCTCAAATCACTAATCGAAATGGTGAGTTAGCTGCACACTATGGCAGCGAAGAGTTTTTACTCCTCTTTAGGGTGTTAACTGAAGCTGAAAATTGAACCTTTGGCAGCCGATTTATTACGCAGAATTTAATCACTCGAACTTCCACATCCAGCCAGCCATATGTCTAAATTTGTGAAGATTAGCATCGGTACGGAAACGATCATTCCATCCAAATCTTATCAAATTCAGAAATTTATATAGGCTGCCGATCGTGCACTTTACCTTGCAAAAGGTAGCTGTCGCAACCAATATCGATTAGCTCAGGCTGAAGCGCAGCTTGATGTTTGAGTCAGTTTATCGCTTTGTAAATGTATCCATTGTTGAATTTACACACAGACTTTTTAGCGTTTATAAATAATATTTTGACTGCTTTTT
Source organism: Acinetobacter sp. YH12063 (assembly GCF_013419715.1). NCBI lineage: Bacteria > Pseudomonadati > Pseudomonadota > Gammaproteobacteria > Moraxellales > Moraxellaceae > Acinetobacter > Acinetobacter sp. YH12063. The sequence continues at coordinate 119,392 of NZ_VOZO01000005.1, forward strand.
TTACATGCAGACAAACCTTTTCTGGCATTTTCCTACCACTTTTTTTGCTAGAATCAGCAACACGATTTGTTAACGTACACCTGTGGTTTTGAATGAAGAGACAAAATAAATATAAGGACTTTTTCTAAATCCAATTTTCATCAAAACAGTGTTTTTCGTTTAGCAGCGCACAAATTTTTATTTTAAGGTATTTCGTTTCATGCAAGCTGATAATTCCAAAGTTGACCTTTCAACCCTGACCCCGATGATGCAACAGTACATGTCAGTCAAAATGCAAAATCCGCATTCACTGATGTTTTATCGGATGGGTGATTTTTATGAGCTCTTTTTTGAAGATGCGCATAAAGCAGCAAAACTCTTAGGAATTACACTGACACATCGTGGTAAAGCCAATGGTGAACCTATTCCTATGGCTGGTGTGCCGTACCACGCTGCTGAAGGCTATTTAGCCCGCCTTGTAAAAAAAGGTGAAACTGTGGTGATCTGCGAGCAAATTGGTGAGGTAACAGGTAAAGGTCCAGTTGAGCGCGGCATTGTTCGTATCATTACCCCGGGGACATTAACGGACGATGCACTGATTGCCTCTCATCAAAGTTCAAATTTAGTCGCGATCTGCTTACAACAAAATCAGATCGGGATTGCTTTACTGGACCTCAGTGCAGGTATTTTCAAAGTTCAGCAAATGGACTATCAGCTAGAACAATTAGCAATCGAACTTTCACGTTTAATGCCGAGCGAAATTTTGATTGATGAAGATCTTATTGATCCGAATATTGTCGAACAAATTAAACGTCAATTAGACTGCCCTGTTACCAAGCGTCCAAACGTCGACTTCAATTTAAATAACGCGCAAAAAACGCTGTGTGACCAATTTGCAGTAGCCACACTTTCAGGTTTTGGTATTGACCATTTACCTTTGGCGAAAGCTGCCGCTGCGGCTTTGATTCACTATGCAAAAGTCACTCAAAAAACTGCTTTACCACATATCCGCAGCATTCAACTTGAACAAAGTAGTGATTTCGTGGCGCTCGACCCCGTCACTCGTCGTAACTTAGAACTGATTGATCCTTTATTTGAACATGGCACTTCCCTGTTCCAACTGATCAATGATTGCCAAACTGCGATGGGTGGCCGTCTATTAAGTCGTACCTTAATGCAGCCTTTACGAGATACCGCTTTATTGGATGCGCGTTTAGATGCTTCACAAGCGATGCTGCAAGGCTATCATGAGTCTCCGATCCGCTTAGTTCTCAAGGAAATTGGCGATATTGAACGAGTGCTATCTCGTGTAGCGCTCGGCAGTGCTCGACCACGAGACCTTGTTCAGTTACGTCAAACTTGTGCACAAATTCCCTATCTTCGACATGCACTTGAACCGATCATTCAGGCACATCAATCTAAGCTGATCGCTCAGTTAAATGATGAAATGGGTGATTTTCACGGCTTACATGAGCGTCTTATGTCTGCCATCGTAGAAAACCCGCCGGTGCTTTTACGTGATGGTAATGTGATTGCCGAGGGCTTCGACACTGAACTCGATGAACTGCGTAAAATTCGTGACCATGCAGGACAATTCCTCATTGATCTCGAAATCAAAGAGCGTGAACAAACCGGAATTTCAACCTTAAAAATTGGCTATAACCGTGTCAGTGGCTACTATATTGAACTGACTCGAGCACAGGCTGAGCAAGCACCTGATCATTATATTCGCCGCCAAACTCTAAAAAATGCGGAACGCTACATTACCCCTGAGCTGAAATCTTTTGAAGATAAGGTGCTTTCGAGTGAGTCACGTGCATTAGCGCGCGAAAAAATGCTCTTTGAGCTATTACTTGATGAGTTACGTGCAGATATTGGCAACTTACAAATGATGAGCGCCGCTATAGCGCAAATTGATTTACTGGCTAATTTTGCCCATCAAGCTCGATTACGAAATTGGTCACGTCCTGAATATAGCCCTGAAGTTGGGATCAAAATCAAAGCCGGACGTCACCCAGTTGTGGAATCTCTGAGCAAATCAGCATTTACTCCAAATGATACTAGTTTGGACTTTAATCACCGCATGGCGATTATCACAGGGCCAAATATGGGCGGTAAATCGACCTTTATGCGCCAAACTGCCTTAATCAGCTTATTAGCCTACTGTGGTAGCTTTGTCCCTGCCCAATCTGCCGTATTAGGGCCGATCGATCGGATATTTACCCGTATAGGATCTGCCGACGACTTGTCTACAGGCAAATCAACCTTCATGGTGGAAATGACTGAAACCTCACAGATTCTACATCATGCGACCAATCAATCATTGGTACTGATGGATGAAGTCGGACGTGGTACGAGTACCTATGATGGCTTATCTTTGGCGTGGGCATGTGTGCTCGATCTCACCCGTCGCATTAAATGTTTATGCCTATTTGCAACGCATTATTTTGAGCTCACCGAGTTAGGCAAAGACGCCAATATAGATAACTATCATGTGACTGCTCGTGAGCTAAATGGCAACCTGATCTTACTGCATAAAGTTCAACAAGGCCCAGCGAGTCAAAGTCATGGTCTACAGGTGGCAAAGCTTGCAGGTATTCCTGCAGCTGTGATCAAAGAAGCGCAAAATCGCCTTCATATATTAGAAACTCAGCAAAAACAGCAACTCAATACGGCTGTACAAACCGATCTATTCTCGGCACTCGCAGAGCCTGAAGTCATTGAACGCGTAGTTGAAGTTGAAAAAACATCGCCCGTACTTGATGCCTTAGCAGATATTGATATCGATAACTTAAGTCCACGTGAAGCATTACAACAGCTTTACGCTTTAAAGGATTTACTTAAGATCTAAATTGAGCAGAAGCGATAGATGAGATATGCAAAGAACACCAATGAAGGTGTTCTTTGCATTGACACCATTCAAACGCGTAAATTAGTGAATGTTTGCTATCTACTACTGCGGCTATTCAGCAATAAATTGATAAAAAATTAATGTTCTAAAATGTTTCATGCTTAAAATGCACATAAAAATATTGTTCGATAAACAGATGTAATTTAATTAGTTTTTGAGTATGATTCTCATTCATTGTGAAATTTACATAAATTGTTCAGTTTTTAGTGATTTTAACAGCACTGCATATAATAATTATCAATAAAAGGAATTGTTAGTTACCCTATTTTTTGCCTAAAATACACCATTAGTTTATTAGAACCATATTTTTTAGGTAGCTGTCGCCATGACCTTTGTTGTCACTGAAAACTGTATTAAATGTAAATATCAAGACTGCGTAGAAGTTTGCCCTGTTGACTGTTTCTATGAAGGTCCAAACTTCCTTGTTATTAATCCAGATGAATGTATCGACTGTGCGCTATGTGAACCTGAGTGTCCAGCTAACGCGATTTTCTCTGAAGATGAGTTACCTGAAGGTCAAGAAGTATTTATCGAACTTAATACTGAACTTTCTCAAAAATGGCCGAACATCACTCAAATTGGTGATCAACCTGCCGACCGTGAAGAGTGGAACGGTAAAGCTGATAAATTACAATATCTTGAAAAGTAATTTTACGCTTTCATGAAAAGATCAGCACATGCTGATCTTTTTTTATACTTAAAGCACACATTTCATTGCAAATTATTCAAATTTTCTCAATCAAATTGGATTAAAATAGAACGAGTTTATAAATAATTGATTTCTATAATGAAGCATTTACTCAAGGGATTATTGTCCGTTGCAATATTCCCTCTTGTTTTCATTGGTTGTACAACTACACCACAAAAACAAGGTCACACTATTACAACTCCCGACGGTAAACGTATTTACATACCTCAAGAAAAAGTGACGACCATCAGACAAGCCCCGCCTAAAGTGGTGCCTTATGCCTACAATTCGTGGGTCGCGTCTGTCGATAATTTACGTCGCGTTCGAGACTATGAAGTCTTTTTAGAGAAAAATGGTGTAGGCAATATCATTCCTTCATTTGAGTTGATGCGTACTGCACGTGACTGGCAAAAATGTGGTCGCTCAGAATATATGGTACCTAACCGTGAATTATGGCAAAACCAAATTGCAACCTTACGTGTCTTTAAATATTTAGTAGCTGCCAATATCTTAACGGACTTTGAAGTGACATCGGTTTATCGTGATTTGCCTTTGAACCAGTGTGCCGGTGGTGCAAGTTCATCTCGTCACTTATACAACTCTGCGATTGATTTCCGTATTGGACCTGCGTACCCGCAGCCCGAAGACTACAGTTATATTGAAAATACCAAGTTCCGTTTATGCCAATTTTGGTCACAACACGGGCAGAGTCTCAATATGGGATTAGGTTTATATGCCAGCGGACAAATTCATATTGATACTCAAGGCTACCGTACTTGGGGGCCTGATCACTCAAGTCGCTCATCAATGTGTAATTACTAAAACATTACATCGTCATATCAAGACCTCTTCGGAGGTCTTTTTTGTACATAAAATATTCAAATATAGAACAATAAATTGCGATGTTGGTGGAAAGGTTTAAAATGCTTGCATCAATCACGAGGTGCGACAACATGCAACAAATGTGGACAGACATTGATGCTTACATCGATTCACATTTAATTCCTGAAGATCCAATATTGACCCAAACACTTCAACATACGGATGAACGTGGCTTTCCTAATCATCTTGCTGTAGCGGCCAATCAAGGCATGCTGCTTCAAATGTTAATCCAAATGAACAAATGTAAACGCGTTTTAGAACTTGGAACTTTTGCAGCCTATAGCACCATGTGGTTAGCACGTGCATTACCTGAAGATGGTTACATTCTGACCATTGAAGGTCGTGATACACATGCTGCCCTCGGTCAAGAAAATATTGATAATGCAAAGCTTGCACAAACGATAGAACTGAAATGTGGTCGTGCGGCAGATATTTTACGTGCCCTTCCTGAAGATACCGAACCTTTTGACTTTATTTTTGTCGATGCAGACAAACAGAGCTACCCTGAATATTTAGAATTAAGCTTAAATTTATCTCATTCAGGTACAGTGATTGTTTTAGACAATGTAATTCGTGCAGGTGAGATTCTAAATGCTGAAAACCACAAACCAAGCATTGAAGGTATCCGTGATATGTTCAAAGCCATGCAAAATCATCCGAAAATTTTATCCTGCACGGCACTTCAAACTGTAGGTTGTAAAGGTCATGATGGTTTTGCGATTGCAATCGTTAAATAATCTAAATCGAGGTGTTTTTTAGCCACCTCGAATAAAGGTATAAAAAATAATCAATACAATATTTTATTTTTAAAACAACTACTTACAAACACTACACACAGAGTTATCCACAATTTATGAGGATAACTCTGATTATTTTTAACACAACAACTTATTATTTATTTACTCGCATTTGTCCGTCTATTAAATCACCTATTTGTTGTTTCATCTTATTTTACAACCAACAGTGGAACACTCGAATTTCTGAAAATACTGGTGGTAATACTGCCCAAGAAGAACTGATGGATTTTACTGTGACTAAATGCCCCCAGTACGATTAACTGGATACCATGCTCTTGTTGATAGTCCAGAATATTTTCCGAAACATCGCCATAGCGGTATTCCGTCACCACATCGAGCCCCGCATTGGTTAAATAATTTTTTGGATCATCCAAGATTTGTGGGTGATCTCCAACATAGACCAAATGACATTGTAAAAGTTTGAGTAGGTCACTTTGTGCCACACGCTTCATTAACTCAACACATTTAGGCGAATATTCATAGGCAAAAATAAAACGAGTCGGTGGTTTAAACGTTGGCCCTACAGTCATAACTGTACAACTTGCACCACGTATAAAGTTTTCAACATTACTACCAAGCGGCTTATTGCGCTCTGCTGAACGTTCACCCACGCGACCAATTAAAACAATATCGTCATCTTGCAACACATTAAAACTTTGCTCTAAGAAGTCGCCCTTTTCCTGAATATGGGTGGTTTGAATACCATGCTTATCTTGGATCATTTCAGAAATGTGTTTGAGCAAGTTATTACTATAATCTAACGCTAAATCACTTTGTTTTTGTTCTAACTCCGCGAGTTCTTTCAAGAGCATAGCATTACTTTCAAACCCAATCACTCCACTGATTTCACCTAAGTGATAACTTGCCGGATAATAATCGAGTATTTGCAGTAAAACCAACTCACGGTGAGTTTGTTTAGCAACCCAAGCAGCAGCATCAGCTAGTGCATTAATGCATGGAGAAGAGTCGATACAGGCGATAACTCGTTTCATGATTAGCCCTCGTTTTATTATTGCTTGGCTATAAAATGTTGTTTGTTATTTTTAACTTATCACAACTCTGTTTCACTGTGCATGCATTTGTGTAAGCATAAAAACGATTTATGACCTATTTGGCGATTATTTATTCACGATATCGAATGAGTTTTGCAGGATTTCCCGCAATGATTGCACGCGCTTCGACATTTTTCGTCACCATACTGTTCATGCCGACCACAGCCTGCTCAGCAATGTGAATGCCATCCTTGATTCCAACATGCGCACCTAGCCAAACATCACGCTCTATCTCAATCCCTTGTGATCGTACAGCTTGCTGATAGATCGGTTGATTGACATCCATTCCATGATCAAAAGCGTATAAATGGCAATATGCCGCCATACGAACCTGATCGTGAATTTTGATACCCACTCGCCCACCATCTAAAATACAGTGATGATTGATCGCCACTTCATTGCCAATTTCAATTGGGCCATGCAGGGTGCAATCTGCAGCGATAAAGCTGTTATCTCCAATGACAATCTTACGTCCTGGTTCGGCAAAAATATGAGCCAATGGCGATATAAAACAGTTTTTACCAATTTCAACGGTTTCCATCGATTTGAGATAGTCTTGATATTCCTGTTGCCAAGCTTCGGCCCAACCACGATTTTTCGGTTTAAGTGACCAATACAACCAAGGCATATAATTCAGACGATGCTTATGTTGCTCTCGATATTTCAATAATGGATCTTGTTCATTCATCTTCATCAGCCTCGACGATATGCAGTTGTTCACGTCCGCGAGTTACATCTTGTATCTTTAACTGCAGTGGTTGGATTTGATGAATTTGCAATGATGCAAGTACATTTACACCTTCCACTGTGTAGTCTTCCTGAAATTCAATTTGCTGCTGATTGAGTTCATATTGGAAAATTGCCCACTCATTAAACTGACAACTAAATTGCACTTTTTTCTTCTCAATGAGTTCAATTTTTTCAGCCAGCAGCAGACATTGACCGGCACAGCCACCATAGGCACGTACCAAGCCCCCTGTGCCGAGCTTAATTCCACCATACCAACGATTAACCAAGACCAATACGTTGGTTAGATCATTCCCTTCTATGGTTGCTAGAATGGGCCGACCTGCTGTGCCTGAAGGCTCACCATCGTCATTGAAACGTACGGTATGTCCAATTTTCCATGCCCAGCACTGATGTGTTGTTGAGATATCTTTATGGGCTTCGAGAAAGTCTTTAACGGCTTGTTCATTTTCCACAGGAACTGCGATGGCTTGAAAACGGCTTTTTTTTATGTCTTCTTCATATTCAAACTGTGCGGCAAGTGTAAATGGCATAACGTCTTTAGATCCTCTATCAACGGATATTATAGCGTTTTTTGAAAGACTTACATCCACAAAAAAGCCCCCAATACTGGAGGCTTGATTGAAGACCATTCATCTTTCGTAATCGCATGATTTTTGCAGATCGTATTTTTAGTTTAATGTATACTGATATTTTTGTTAATTTTTAGATTAATTACTCAGTTTTTGTCATTTCCGACAATAAGATAAACCCGCTGAACCAAACTAGCGCCATTCAACGGGAAATTTCTTATTTTATTCAATTAAACAGTAAAATCATCACCAAGATAAACTTTACGTACCGTCTCATCTGCAAGCACTTCTTCTGGAGTACCTTCTGCAATCACTGAACCTTCGCTCACGATATAAGCATGCTCACAAATCGCTAGAGTTTCACGCACATTATGGTCGGTAATTAATACACCAATACCACGATCTTTCAATGTTCGGATAATGTCTTTGATATCACCCACTGAAATAGGATCGACCCCTGCAAAAGGTTCATCTAGCAACATAAATTTAGGGTCTGCAGCTAACGCGCGCGCGATTTCCGCACGGCGTCGCTCACCACCCGACACACTCATACCAAGAGAATCTTTGATGTGTGTGATTTTAAAGTCAGCAAGCAATTCCGTTAAACGTTGCTGACGTTGTTGCTTATTTAGATCTTTACGGGTTTCTAAAATCGACATGATATTTTCAGAAATGGTTAATTTTCTAAAAATAGATGCTTCTTGAGGTAGATAACCAATACCTTTACGTGCGCGCTCATGCATTGCCAAGTCAGACAAATCAAGATCATCTAAATGAATCTCACCTTTATCCATACGAACTAAGCCAACAACCATATAGAAGCTTGTGGTTTTACCTGCACCATTTGGACCAAGTAAACCCACAATTTGACCACTTTGCATGCTAAAGGACACATCCTTTACCACCCAACGCTTACTGTAGTTTTTGGCTAAATGCTTAATACATAAAGTTTGAACTTGCGAGGTCTGCTCCATTAATCACGTGCTCCTGGGAAGGACTTAGTGCTTGACGGCGGAATCACGATTTGTACACGACCTGAAGAAGATCCAGATTTATTTGGCGTACCTTCAGCAACGATATCGCCTTTATTCATACTGTATTTCAAGCTATTACCACGAATACTTGCACCATCTTGTTGCAACAAAGCACCACCCGTCATGGTGATAATACCTGTTTCAGCATTGTAGACGATTTTCTGTGCTTGGCCTTTTGCAAAGCCTTTGGCAGGGTCAGTTTTTTGTTGGAAATGTGCTGGCCCACCCGTTGCTGTAATCGTACTGATCTCTTTTTTGCTGTTTAAGTTCGCAACGATTGAGTTTGCCTGAAGCTTCATCGAACCCTGTTCAATGATGACATTACCGGTATACGTCGTAATCCCAGTTTTTTCATTAAATGTTGCACGATCGGCAACCAATGAAATCGGTTGATTACGGTCTGAAGGCAAAGCAAAAGCTGCAACTGAACATAACGCCAGTGAACCGAGTAGCGCTGTACGTTTTAGGAAAGTTTTTGCAGTTTTTCGATTAAAATTATGGTTCATACTTTCCTCGAATATTAAAAAATTCGTATTGACCGTCGTTTAAATTTGCTTTTAAACCTTGGCTGACAAATTCGGCTTGTGGTGAAATCACCGTTACAGTCTTGTCCGTTTCTATTTCACGCTGTTTTGGAAAAGCAGTTAGTTCCTCAGTACGAAACTCCATTTGCCCTTCACGCATCAATTTTGTCGCAACCACATTGTCACTCAGTACGACTTTTTGGTTATCGTCCATACCATTGGCTTGTTTGGCAAAGAACGTGGCATCGACAGCACCATCTTGATAGGTCGATGCTTTCAGATTGACCAAATGAGAAGTTTGCTTTTGCAAATCCTGCTCAAGTCGATCGACTTGCGCACGAATATGCAATTTTCCCTGCTCATCAGTCTGCGTCAGGTTAATGTTTTCAGCTGAGTAAGTCATACTTTTCGAAGAGTCCGCCTGAAGCTTATTACCCTTTCCACCGAAATAGTAAAAACCACCGCTTACTGCAGCAATGACCACAGCTGTCACGTATAAAACTTTAGTATCCATAAGCGGAGATTCAATCCAATGACTGCATCAATTTATTAATAAGGTGCACTTGCATATTTTTCAAGTAGTTCCTGGTATACACCTTTAGAAACTAAAAGCATATCGCAGATTTCACGAACAGCACCACGTCCACCCATCGCCTGAGTTACAAGATCTGCACGACGACGTACTTCTAAATGTCCATTCGGTACGGTCACTTTCATCCCTGCAATAGCAAAGGCTGAAAGATCGGGCCAATCATCACCCATATATAGGCAATCTGAAGGATCAATACCAAACTGTGCACAGGCTTCAGTCAAGGCAACACCTTTGTCTTCACGTCCTTGAAAGACCAAATCGACACCTAAGTCAGACATGCGTTTTTCAACAATATTACTTTTACGGCCAGTAATAATGATGACTTTGATACCCGCTTTTTGCACCAACTTCATGCCTAAGCCATCTCGAATATCAAAAGATTTGATTTCATCGCCGCTATTGGTCAACGTTACAAATCCATCACTTAAAATTCCATCTACATCCAGTACTAGTGCTTCTATGTGACGCGCTTGTTCTAGCAATACATACGATGCCATTTTCTTAATTTACCCCAGCCTGAATCAGATCATGCATGCTGATAATCCCAATCACTTTATTGGCATCATCAACAACTACAAATTGTGTAATTTTCTTTTCGTTCATACGTTCTAAAGCATGTACCGCGCGTTCTTCTTGTGAAATCGTCAAAGGATTTTTAATCATCACTTCTGAGACTTTCATATTCACGTCAAAGCCTTGCTGTTTATCAATCAAACGACGTAAGTCACCGTCGGTAAATATACCCAATAAGGTATCGTTTTCATCGACAATCGTGGTAAGACCCAAACGTTTATTTGAAATTTCATACAGAACTTTATTCATTGGTGTCTCTGGCGACACTTTTGGTAAGTCTTCACCTGTATGCATAAGATGTTTTACATGCAATAACAAACGTTTACCCAACGCTCCAGCAGGATGAGAACGTGCGAAATCATCTGAAGTAAAGCCACGTGCATCCAATAATGCGACTGCAAGTGCATCACCTAAGGCTAATGTTGCAGTGGTACTAGAGGTCGGTGCTAGCCCCAAAGGGCAAGCTTCTTGAATATTGCCCAAGGTCAATGCGACATCGGCATTTTGTGGCATGGGACCTTTATTGTCGCCACTCATGGTAATTAAAGGAATGCCCAAATGTTTAATCAACGGCATGAGCATCATAATTTCATCACTCTTACCTGAGTTTGAAATTGCAATGAGCACATCACCTTTAACCAACATACCCAAATCACCATGCCCCGCTTCACCCGGATGCATGAAGAAAGATGGCGTACCGGTCGAGGCAAACGTAGCGGCCATTTTACGACCGATATGACCCGATTTACCCATACCAGTAATCACTAAACGCCCTTTGCACTGTAAAATGATTTCGCAGGCTTGGCTAAAACGATCATCTATTTGCGTCGCTAATACTTGTAAAGCATGCTCTTCAATACGCAAAGTTTCTAATGCGACTTTCTGAAAATCGACTTGATTCGGCATATTTGGTGGATTCAAAGTTGTTATACCTTAAGCCGTGAGAGGTGCGCTCTCACTTTCAAAATAAAAAATTTTCACAATTTTATCATATCTATGCAAATAGCACGTTTCCAAATGTATAAGAATTCATGAATTATGCAGAAAAGATGCATTTCTTCTTTTTTATCTTAGGAACAGATAAATTGAATTAAACTCTCAAATGAAATTCAGCCCGAATCAAATGAGCCTTCAACTTCTTTTTCCAGCAGTACAATTACATCAAGCATTAAAAAATATCTGCTTTTTTGGGTTTTAACTTTATGAAAAAAAATGCTTAGGTTAAGATGAGCCATCTTTTGGTAGAAACAATTTGAAGACCTATGCAACCTTTTGTTCTATATAACTCAGAGCAACGTAAAAAAGTAGAATTCGTACCTCGCAAAGAAGGACATATCGACATGTATGTCTGTGGAATGACTGTGTATGACTACTGTCATATTGGTCATGCTCGAGTTATGGTTGCATTTGACTATATTATCCGTTTCCTGCGCAGTCAGGGCTGGAGCGTAAAATACGTTCGAAACATTACCGATATTGACGACAAAATCATTGCCCGTGCCAATGAAAATGGCGAAAGCATTACTGCTTTAACCGACCGTTTTATTAAGGCCATGAACGAAGATGCTGCCAATTTAGGTTGTGCAGCACCTGATGAAGCACCACGTGCAACAGACTATATCGATCAAATGCAGAATATGATTGGTAGCTTGGTTAACAAAGGTACAGCCTACCCATCTGCAAATGGCGATGTTTATTTTGAAGTTGAAAAGTTTGCCAAATATGGTCGTCTTTCGGGTCGTAAACTTGACGATATGCAGGCTGGTGCTTCTGAACGCGTTGATGTAGAAGTAGAAAAGAAACATCCTTTTGACTTCGTGCTTTGGAAACATGCCAAAGAAAATGAACCTTCTTGGGCTTCACCTTGGGGCAATGGCCGTCCGGGCTGGCATATTGAATGTTCAGCGATGTCGACCTGCTGCTTAGGCAACCATTTTGATATTCATGGTGGCGGTTCAGACTTAACTTTCCCGCATCATGAAAATGAAATTGCGCAATCTGAGGCATCTACTGGCGAACAGTATGTTAATTACTGGATGCATGTCGGCTTTATTAATGTCGATGGCGAAAAAATGTCGAAGTCTTTAGGTAACTTCTTCACTATTCGTGATGTCATGGATAAATTCCACCCTGAAGTGATCCGCTTCTTTATTGTGTCATCACATTACCGTAGCCCAGTAAACTTCTCTGACACTGCTTTAAAAGAAGCGAAAAATACCCTTTCCCGTTTCTATCATTCATTTAAAGCTTATCAGCAAGTCTATGGTGAAAAAACCGTAGAAACTTTGGATGATGCTTTAGTTGAGCGCTTTAATGCCGCTATGCGTGATGATTTCAACACCGCAGAAGCAATTGCGGTATTGTTTGAAGTCAACAAAGAATTGAACCGTGCCGTAAAAGATGAAAATGCTGAACAAGCGGCTGTGTATTATTCGACATTGCGTCACTTAACCAATATTTTAGGTTTGGTTCAGCATAATGTTGATGAATTCTTAAAATCAGATATTGGTCAGGAAGCTCTAGGTCTCTCTGAAGAACAGATTGAAGATTTAATTCAACAACGTAAAGATGCGAAAAAAGCCAAAGAATTTGCCAAAGCAGATGACATTCGTCAATCTTTACTGGATCAGGGCGTAGTTCTGGAAGATACACGTCAAGGTACTATTTGGCGTCGCGCTGATTAATTAAGCAAACAGAAGCATAGAGAGTTGACAGTTGCGTGAAATTCTCTATAATTCACCTCATTGCGGGAATAGCTCAGTTGGTAGAGCATAACCTTGCCAAGGTTGGGGTCGGGAGTTCGAGTCTCCTTTCCCGCTCCAGAATACGAAAAACCCTCATCGAAAGATGAGGGTTTTTTTATGTCTAAATCTTTCTTCAAAGGCTTATTTTTATATGTATTTACTCATGTTATGCACATGAAAGCCATTTCACATTTTTAAAATAATATTTAAATCTGACGAAGTCTTACATTTAGGGATTAAATACAGGGATTAGCTTTCGGCTGGAAGTACTCTTACGAAACGTTGTTTCTCATTCGGCAAAATGAGATGCGAAGCTTCGCAAGGAAACCATCTTGCGGTGCAATGCACCTCACCAACAAAACTCGTTCACTACCGTCAAATTATTCAACGTATCGCAAAAACATTTTTGATTAGAAGTCGTCCTGTCTCAAACAATTGCGCATGACATTACCGCGTATCTTTATTATTTGAAGCAAAGTACGCTTCTGATGTTACTGCGTCACCTCAGTTATTTATTATATTGTAGCGACGTTAATAGGCCTTAATTTTCCCCAACGAATAAGGCTTCCCCTATTGCCACACGACCTTTCACCTACCTGTTAAAAAATAATCTGATGAAATGCTCATCTCGCCAATTTTCCTCAATTTTTCTCCATAATTTTCCGTTATTCTTTGCCAAAATTACATTTGGACAACCAAATAATGCACGGCGCGCACACTACACTCAAACTGACCAGCTTAAGTTACGCATTACTTACGATCTCAACATCAATTTGGGCCGCAGATACTGTTCAAAATCCCCAAGAATCTGCAGCAGTTCAGCAAATGGAAGCTTTAACATTTGAAGTTCCAACAGCAAGCACTAAGCCCAAAGACCCAGATATCAGTGCTGTCGCAAAAACCATCATAAGCCGTGATGAAATGTTGAAATTTGGCGATCAGTCCATCAATGATGCACTGCGTCGTGCTGCAGGGTTTCAACTCCCCGGTGCCGGCGGTGGTCCACGTGGTGGTGCAGGTGCTGGCGGCATGCGTTTCCGTGGTGGTGGTGCACCCGTGTTCTTAATCAATGGTGAACCTGTACAAGGTGGTCCTCGTGGTGGCATGTCAGTTGTTGATAGCATTACGCCTGAAATGATCGAACGCCTTGAAATCACCAAACAACCGAGCGTCGCTCAAGGCTCGGTTGCTTCATCTGCAGTCATCAATATTATTTTAAAAGAACCATTGAATGGCACACGTTTAAGTGGTTCTGTACGTGCTGGTTATGGTCTAACCAAATCAAATACACGTGAAGAAGAACGCACCAATTTAAACTTTCAAATGGATGGTCGTTCAGACCCTTGGATCTATAGTTTATCTGGGAGCCAAATGTGGAATGATTCAGATACGCTCACCCGCACACAAGATGCAACAGGGACGAAAACTCAAAAACGCATCACCAATCGTACGTCGCAAATGCTCACCCCACGTGTTGAATATCAACTTGATGATCAACAAAAATTGGTCGCTGAAATGTTTTATCGCAACAATGAAAGCGAAGGCACAAGTGGCTCCCAAGTCCAAAAAGATAAAAATGACAGCATTCGACTCAACACACGATATGAGCGTAAAGACCAAGGCAATTCCGACAAAATTCGCTTATCAATCGAGCAGCAAAATGAAACAGAATTAACAGAGTATAGAGATTCTCAATCGTATATTGATGAACAAATTAATGAATATGGCTTAGGCTATGACGGTGTCCGCAAGTTCGACTCAAAACGCCAAATAAAATTTGGTACTGATCTACGTAGCAATGAACTTGAAAGCAATATTGCAAAGACCTTAGATGAACAATTGTATGCTGCCTATGTTGAAGGAAGTTGGAAATATACGCCGCGCCAAACCTTAACTTTAGGTGTACGCCAAGAGTGGATTGATCGTTCAGGTTTAGTGGATTATCAAGATCAGCATTTAAGTCCTGTATTAGCACACCGTTTTGACTTTAATGACCAGTGGTCACTTCAAACCAATTTGAGTCAGGCTTTTAAAAACCCACGTAGCAATCAATTAATGCCGACTATTTCAGTTTCTACAGATAGCGATGCAGGGAAACTAAACAATCCTGATCGTGGTGGTAATCCTCACCTAAGACCTGAAACTATTAATGCTTACGAAACAACCTTAGGCTATAACACCCCTGCTGGAGGTGTAAATATCACTGCATATTATCGAGAAATTAATGACTATATCGAAAAATCGATCCTGTCAGAAAATGCTACAGGCGGTCGTTGCGAAACGGGAAATACCGATTGCCGTTTTGTCGAACGCCCATATAACCAAGACAGTGCAACTACTTATGGTGTGGAGATTGCTGGACGCTATGCACTGAAGCAAACGGAGAATGGTCATTCTTTTATGTTGAATGCTCAGCTTTCAACTGTACGTGCAAAAATTGAAGAAACTGACGGCTCTGACCGTTTGGCAAGTGATGTTGCACCTTATACCGCAAGTGCTGGTTTATCATACAACTACCAACCGTGGCGTATTGCAACAAGTGTGAATCTCGATTATACCCCTGAATATACACGTGCACTGAGTAACGAACCGTACAATCGCACCAGCAATGAACGCGTCAATATGGATGTGAGTTTTACTAAACGCTTTGATCAAAATTGGTCTGCATCGGTGAATGCACGTAATATTCTCAGCTCAGATTATAAAGAAGTGTTAAAGGAACAAAGTTCTGGCGCGCTATACCAATCTCGTATCAATGAATCAATTCCAAGCTTTATGTTTACCTTAGAAAAGAAATTCTAAACCGTTCCTAAGAGACTTCTAAGAGATTCAATATAAAAAACCGATACGGATATATATCGGTTTTTTATGCGTACACGACCGCAAACTAGCGCTCAATTGCCTTCAGCATTTTCGCAATTTTTAGGGTATGTTCCTTCTGTCCTTTTTTCTCTAAGACTTTTTGCTCAACCCACCATAAATATTCAAAAATTTCTGATTCACTTGAATCCTCTTGAATTAATTTAAAAATATTGGGCAAATAATCATCATACTCATCACGTAAAGCAGGAATACGGCGAATCCCTAACGGGTCCCATTCCTTTAATAAAATTTTATGTATCGCATGCAAGAGACTGGCATCTCGATTATGTTTTGACTGCATACAAGTTCCCTGGCTTATATTTTTTTACTTTTAAAATCAGTTATCTAATTATGTGATGATATTAAAAGAAAAATGAACTGTTGTTTGTCGAAGATTTCATCATACGCATCTCTAAACGCTTTTCCATTGGTTTTTCATCTTTTTTTTATACTAAACCAAAGCTTTATCTAAATTTCATGCACTTTTTCTCATAAATTTTGCCAATAAAGCCTTGCGGGATCCCTTAATTCACAGCACCAAAGTTTTAAATGCTAAGTTCTATCGTCGAACATAATCACTCAAAGAAAAAACAATCCGCTTCAACCAACTTCTATATTTATTTCTTTTCGAAATTGTGAAAAATTTACAGTTTTCCTTTTTAATCTCCGGCAATTCAAGCTACATTCTATTTTGAAATCTTAATCCTGAAAAATCCCTATGAGTACTGCATTAAACGAAACCATCTACGTCATTCAACACCTTGCATTTGAAGATTTGGGTTCATTGGAAGATGTATTTTACCAACTGGGTTATCGGGTGAGATACTTCGAAGCTGGAGTCGATGACCTGAGTAAAGCTATGCAACATACAGGGCTTACCATCATTTTGGGTGGCCCGATCGGAGTCTATGAAACTGATGACTACCCATTCCTACAAAAAGAAATAGACTTACTTAAAGTACGTTTAGAGAGTAAATTACCGACTTTAGGCATTTGCTTAGGTGCTCAGCTTATTGCGTATGCATTGGGCGCTAAAGTTTATGCAGGTCATAGCAAAGAAATCGGTTGGAGTTCCCTAGCGCTTGAAGCCATTACTCACAATATTTTAGCGCCATTAGATCAAGTGCCTGTACTGCATTGGCATGGCGATACTTTTGATTTACCTGCAAATGCACAGTTACTCGCCAGCTCGGCAATTTACCCGAATCAAGCGTTTAGCTATGGGCCCAATATTTTAGCCCTACAGTTTCATATTGAAGCAGAAGCACAGGCCATGGAAAAATGGCTGATTGGGCATACATGTGAATTACATAAAGCACAAATTAACATCTCAAATTTACGCATGCAAAGCCAACAACAAGCACCTCATTTAGAACGTGTTGCTCCCCTTATTTTGCAGCAATTTTTACAACAACTTCAGCTTTAAAACAGCTATTAATTTAATGCTAAATGGCTTATAACAGTTGCACTTCAAAACGTATAAGCCATTAGAATGACTCCCTTACTCAGCATTGCGCTCATCCACTTTTTTGCTCTCATCAGCCCAGGCCCAGACTTCTTTTTTGTCACTCAAAGTGCTATTCGACAATCCAGATCACATGCATTATTTGCCGCGTTAGGTATTTCACTCAGTATTTTAGTTTGGTCAATTTGTGCAATAAGTGGCTTACATTTTCTATTTCAAAAAATGGCTTGGTTACAACAATGCCTCATGATTTTGGGAGGCCTATATCTTTTATATTTAGGCTCTCAGTTATTAAAGTCTGCATGGAGTAAAGACCTCGGCACAATAACAAAACCAACCGAGCAAGCCGTACAGAAAAAATCGCCTTTGACGCTGTTATTCCACGGTTTCTTGACCAATATGGCCAATCCTAAAGCATTGGTTTATTTCAGTAGTGTATTTTCTATTGGAATCAGTGCAAAGGTCAGTATTTTTGATCAAAGCTCTTTACTGGCTTTAGTCTTTATTGAAAGTTTGATTTGGTTTGCATTGGTTGCGGTCTTATTCTCAGCACCTAAAATGACGCATTACTATCAAAAATTTAGTAAAAAAATTGACGCAATTACCGGTGGAATCTTCATTAGTTTTGGCTGCCTATTACTACTCAATCGTGATTGATGATTCATCAGATACACATTTACGTGACATAAAAAAGCACCCAAATGGGTGCTTTCCTAACTTAGCTGAGGGAGCTAAATCTTATTTCGCTGCTGCCTTTGCTGTAGATACAGCGGCTTCAGTCGTAATATTTACCGTAATTTTGTCGCCTACATTCGGTACATATGCACCTACACCAAATGCTGAACGATCAAAAGAAGTCGTTGCATTGAAACCAATCGTTTCCGCCTTAGTCATTGGGTGAACGGCTTGCTTGTTCAATACAGCGTCCAATACCACTGGTTTAGTCACATTTTTAACTGTTAAATCACCCGTGATTTTGTATTTAGTTTTGCTGATCGCTTGAACTTTTGTACTTTTAAACGTGATATTTGGATATTTTTCAGCATCAAAGAAATCAGCTGTTTTTAAATGATCATCTAATGCTTTGACATTGGTATTTAAGCTCGATAATGGAATCGTCACGTTCACAGACGAATTTGCAGGTTTTGCATTATCGACATTGATTGTCCCTTGAATGTCACTAAAGTTTGCAGAAGGCGTTGAGAAACCAAAATGATTCCAAGTAAATACTGTTGCTGTATGAGTAGGATCAATTTGATAGGCAACAGGTTTTGCCATAGAAATTGTTGTAACTAATGCTACCGCCAAACCGATTGTTAATGCTTTAAAGTTCATGTTTTTATCTCACTTTCGAATACCATTAAGTCTATAGATTTTTAGCCGTATTACAGCTTTAAAGATAAAACGTTTTGTTGCATGTTTAGAACGATAGTTTTGTAAAATCTGTAGCAGCATCTACAACCACTCTCAATTATTAAATTTCCCATATATTTCAAATAATTAATAATTTAATTGATCCATGAGTTATTTATCCTAAATTTAGGAAACATCAACCTATCAGAGTCGTAGGTTTTCTAAACAAATCCACTTAAGATTTTTAGACATCATAAAAATCTGAGTACCCAAAAATGACAGAACAATCGCTGGCTATTGAAAAAGCCTTAAACACTAAAACACCCAAAGATGTGGTTTTGGCATTTCTTATGAATACTTCAAAAGAACTCATTGAAAATACAACTCAGCTACTGGTAGCCGAAGACGCAGCATATGTTTCCCTTAACTTTAGCAACCCAGAACTGAAACAAATTGAGCCATGGGCTGGGTCTGGCACAGGTAGAGACATTTATATATATACCTTTGCCAACGTCGGGACCTACTGGAATATCGACGACTTTCAAATCACGGATATGATCGCTGAAGATGAAACCGTAGCTGTATTTGGTCAATTCACCTACACCTCAGTCTATGCAAAAAATACTTTCACCTCGCCTTTTTCAATTAAAGCCAAAGTTCAAAACGGTTTAATCAGCTTTTTCCAATTTATGGAAGACACCTACGCCTCAGCATCATCATTCCGCGTAGGTGGAGAATGGATCATTCAGCAAGAAGCCGACTCAGCTAAAAACTTTAAAGTTTCAGCTTAAATGCTCAGATCCAGCAGCTCTTCACGCAAGAGCTGCTGTTCATTTAGAATAGCCTTTTACATTGAATTAATGACAGCGATATTGGATAAATCCTGTTTTTTTCGCGATTTGATCATACAGTTTTTGCGCAGTTTCATTATCCTGATGCGTAAGCCAATACACACGGTCACACTGCCGCTGATCACAATATTCTTTCACTTTCGCGATCAGCGCCTTGCCAATGCCCTGCCCGCGATAATCCTCAAGGGTATATAAGTCCTGCAAATAGGCATAAGGCTGCAATGTCCAGCAGCTCTCATGTTCAATGACATGCACGATCCCAACCACTTGATGATCAATCACAGCTGCAAAGCCATACATATGTTCGCAGTCAGCAGCATGTAACCTGTGCCACGTTCGCTCAGTCACTTCATCTGGCACCTGACTTTTATAAAATTTTAAATACAGCTCCCAAAGCGGCTGCCATTGGTTTTTTGAAATTTCTGTTAAATTTTTAATCTGTATTTGCACGTTTGATGTCTTTTTTAAATGAGCACTGGATTTTTATAACTGAAATAAAGCTTCATGTGTTTAAAACACTTTATTTAATGCGCTCTTTTTTAGTCTTGATAAGTCTTGGATGGACTTTTTCTTATCCGTTTTATAAATACGATAGGCAAATAAAAAGCCCGAACAATCGGACTTTTTAACCATTTAGCTTATAGCTTCTCAACCAAAATGCGGTCAACCTGCTTCAAGCCTGTATGCTTTTCATGGTTCTTACGGCGAATCTTAATCACTTTGTCATCTTGCAAATCTTGCAGCATCAACTCTACTGCAACCATGGCTTCAAGCTCTAAGTCCGCGCCTATCCATTTCTGTTCACCAGCATCCATCAGTACAATTTCATCATTTATCTGATCGTAAAGGCTCATCGTTTCCTCACTTGGGGCAACATTGCACCCGTGGCTGAATACTGCATGAATGAATTAATTTTAAACCAATGCTTTAATTCATTCGTTACAAATCGTTATTTCACAATTAAAAATAAATTTAATCTCTGCAATAAAAAACGCCCCTTCTCTGGGGCGTCTTTATTACGGTTAATCTTTATAGATTAAGCGGTAATTTCTTTCACTGCTGCAACAACAGCGTCAGCTGTGATACCAAAGTGTTGGTACAAGTCTTTTGCAGGAGCAGATTCACCGTAAGTCGTCATACCGATTACACGGCCGTCAAGACCTACAAACTTCCACCAGTAGTCCACATGCGCAGCTTCAACAGCAACACGCGCACGGATCGCAGCAGGAAGAACCGCTTCACGGTAAGCAGCGTCTTGTTTTACGAATTCTTCAGCACATGGCATAGAAACAACACGTACGCCTTCAAGCTGTGCGTAAGCATCCATTGCCAATGAAACTTCTGAACCAGTCGCAATGATGATTGCTTTCAATTCGCCTTTTTCTTTTGCAAGTACATAACCGCCTTTCGCAACGTCAGCAATTTGATCTGCTGTACGTGTTTGGAACGGCAAGTTTTGACGAGAGAAGATTAACGCTGTAGGGCCTTCTGAACGAAGTAGCGCAGATTTCCAAGAAATAGACGCTTCTACAGTGTCACATGGACGCCAAGTGTTTAGGTTTGGTGTACCACGTAAAGATGCAATTTGCTCTACAGGTTGGTGTGTAGGACCATCTTCACCTAGACCAATTGAGTCATGGGTATACACATGGATCACACGTTGTTTCATCAATGCAGACATACGTACTGCATTACGTGCATATTCCATAAACATTAGGAATGTCGCAACATAAGGAATGAAACCACCATGCAATGCCACACCATTGGCCATGGCTGTCATACCAAACTCACGTACGCCATAGTGTACGTAGTTACCCGCTGGGTTAGATTCAACGCCTTCTGCGCCTTTCCATAAAGTCAGGTTAGAACCTGCAAGGTCAGCAGAACCACCTAGAATTTCTGGAAGCTGCGGCGCAAATGCTTGAATGGCATTTTGGCTCGCTTTACGGGTAGCGATTGTTTCAGCTTTTGCATTTACTTCTGCAATATACGCATCCGCTTTTGCCGCAAAGTCAGCAGGAAGGTCGCCAGAAAGACGACGTTTGAGTTCAGCCGCTTCTGTTGGATATTTAGCAGCATAAGCCGCAAATGTGTCGTTCCAAGCAGATTCAGAAGTAGTACCTTTCGCTTTTGCATCCCAGGCTGCATAAACATCAGCTGGAATTTCAAATGGACCTTCAGTCCAGCCCAAAGCTTCACGAGTTAAAGCGATTTCATCATTGCCAAGCGGCGCACCGTGGCAATCTTCTTTACCTTGTTTGTTTGGCGAACCTAAACCAATAATGGTTTTACAGATAATTAAAGTTGGTTTGGTAGTTTCAGCTTTTGCTTCAACAGTTGCTGCGCGGATTGCGTCTGCATCATGACCATCAACTTTAAGCACTTGCCAACCGTATGCCAAGAAACGCTGTTCTGTGTCGTCAGAGAACCAACCTTCCACTTCACCGTCAATTGAGATGCCGTTGTCATCGTAGTAAACAACCAATTTACCTAGACCCAAAGTACCAGCCAATGAACATGCTTCGTGAGAAACACCTTCCATTAAACAGCCGTCGCCCAAGAAACAGTATGTGTTGTGGTCTACAACTGTGATGTCTTCTTTATTGAATTGAGCCGCTAAAGTTTTTTCAGCAAGTGCAAAACCTACAGCGTTTGCAATACCTTGACCCAATGGACCCGTGGTTGTTTCGATACCCGGTGCATAGCCCAATTCTGGGTGACCTGGAGTTTTAGAATGCAATTGACGGAAAGATTTCAAATCTTCAATAGACAGGTCATAACCTGTTAAGTGCAATAACGCATATTGCAACATAGAACCATGGCCGTTTGACAATACGAAACGGTCACGGTTTGCCCATTGTGGGTTTGCAGGGTTGTGGTTGAGGAATTCACGCCATACCACATCAGCAATATCTGCCATCCCCATTGGAGCACCTGGATGTCCTGAATTTGCTTTTTGCACAGCATCCATTGCCAATACACGAATTGCGTTTGCAATACGACGTTCGTTAAGCGGGGTTGTCATAGGTCAGAGTCCAAACAAATGGTTTAAAAGAGTAAGATGAATAAGAATTCAAAGATGCGCATATTGTCTTAAAAAAAGCGGAATGGGTAAAGCCTCAGGGGCAAATTTTCGCTAATTATTCCTGCACCACCTGTATTTTGTGCGCTTATTGCTCAATTTCAAGCCTATGCATGTCGTTTATTTTGTATACAGTGACGTATTTATATGGCGAATCAATGACAGCACAATGCATATTTAGAGTTTGGCAGAGAAAGCAACCGTTTCATAACTGATAAAAGTCCGCTACATCGAATGGAAATCGTGAATATAAATAGCAGCCAAAGCCGATCCATATAAATGGCCATTAGAAATATGAAATATATTCAATAAAGAAACCTATGAATATTTATGAAACTCTAAGAGCATACTCATCCCTGTGAAATCAGCACTTATCCAATATACTCACGGTTTCACATTCAATACTTTAGATCCCACGACATGTAGCAGGTAAATTTCGCTGCGAAATATCATCCGATTGACAATACCAAGCACCATTTAAATCATCTGGAATATTAAAATAGATCTGCTTTGAGCGAAGAGCAAAATTAACATCTGCTGCTTTAAACGTAAAAACCACTGAACACGTTCCTGCCACATCAGTAATTTCACTACTCGCAATATACTTGGTACTGATACTTTCATTCAGCGCTGTATTCAAATCTACACAGCTTTGTTCCTCTGAATAATTTTCCATCAATTTAATTTTATAGCGTGAAATCATTGTTAATACTTCAGCTACTTGCGCCCGAGCGACATAGCCATTGTAAGATACAGTAGCAATTGCAGCCAAAATACCGATGATTGCCACCACGATCATAATTTCAATGAGTGTAAAACCAGACTGTTTCATTACGTTTCCCCATTCAACGTAATGACAAATAGGCAATTTGCATACTAAGTCTCAAAAGCCCGCATTTATTGTGTTTTATTTTTCAAATTAAACGATTAATTGTCATGAACAGTCATATTCTGGCAGTTCATGACATTCATCATTGATAAATCACAGGATACTGATTTGATTTTTTCTTATAATTGATTCACTTAAAAAGCCAATTTAGGCATTTTAACGCCTAATCACATTGTTGCTTGTGCCAAAGCCCAATATCTCTGTTTTATCTCATCATAAAAATTTAAATTGAGAAATCCATAGCTCATATCAATTTTTTAGATGCCTATATCAATTAAAAAGTCATTGAAATGAATTAATTTCATCCAATTTGGTCATGTTGAGCTAGTCCTAAACGCTTTCTCGATGTAACATATTGCGTCTTTAAATTTAACTGTGATAGGACTTATGCGCGAGTACGCTGTATTTACCTCGGAATCTGTAAGCGAAGGCCATCCGGATAAAATGGCTGACCAAATCAGTGATGCTATTTTGGATGCAATCTTAAAAGAAGACCCATATGCACGGGTTGCTTGTGAAACGCTTGTAAAAACGGGTGCGGTTGTACTTGCCGGTGAAATCACAACAACTGCAAATGTTGACTTTGAAGCGATTGTTCGTAATACCGTAAATGGTATCGGATATCATCATTCAGATCTTGGCTTTGATGGCTCAACATGTGCCGTGATCAACATGATCGGTAAACAATCACCTGAAATTGCTCAAGGTGTAGACCGTCAAAAACCTGAAGATCAAGGTGCAGGCGACCAAGGTTTAATGTTTGGATATGCAAGCCGTGAAACTGATGTGCTTATGCCAGCACCTATTTCATATGCGCATCGCTTAATGGAAAAACAAGCTGAACTACGTAAACAAGGCAAACTTGCTTGGTTACGTCCTGATGCAAAAAGCCAAGTAACATTTGCTTATGAAAACGGCATGCCAGTTCGTTTAGACGCAGTTGTACTTTCGACTCAGCACGATCCAAAAATTACTCAAGCTCAATTGAAAGAAGCGGTAATTGAAGAAATCGTGAAAAAAGTGATTCCTGCTGAAATGTTCCATGCAGACACTAAATTCCACATCAACCCAACAGGTATGTTCGTGATTGGCGGCCCTGTAGGCGACTGTGGTTTAACAGGCCGTAAAATCATTGTAGATACTTACGGTGGTATGGCTCGTCACGGTGGTGGTGCGTTCTCTGGTAAAGATCCATCAAAAGTGGACCGTTCTGCTGCTTATGCAGGCCGTTATGTTGCTAAAAACATTGTGGCTGCTGGTCTAGCTGACAAATGTGAAATTCAAGTGTCATATGCGATTGGTGTTGCAGAACCAACATCTATCTCGATCAACACATTCAATACTGCAAAAGTATCTGAAGATTTGATTATTGCACTTGTACGTGAACACTTTGACTTACGTCCATACGGTATTACTCGTATGTTGAACTTGATCCAACCGATGTACCAACAAACTGCTGCGTATGGTCACTTCGGTCGTGAAGGTTCTGATACCGCATTCACATGGGAAAAAACTGACAAAGTGGAAGCGCTTAAAGCATCTGCTGGTCTTTAAACTTAATAGATTAATTTCCCAAAAAAGCCTGCATTGATTGCAGGCTTTTTTATGGCCCGTATGTCCATAACTAAAACATCTAGGATAAAAATAACGAGTGTAAAAAAATATTGACTAAAATTTACGCCTAGCTTATTCATAAAACACCAAAATAATTTAAGAACAACATCATGCCCTTTCCATTAGACTTAAAATTTATTACTGCAACTGAAGAACAATTAGGATTTAAGTTTCCAGAAAAATATAAAGCCAGAATGCAAATTGATAATGGTGGCGAATTCGGCATTAGCTTTTCTAGTGCGGATGAATTTAAAGATGGTGATGACATCGAAGCTTGGTGGCTTTTTCCCTTCCAAGACACCAGCGATGTGAAAAGAATAAAACGTACGATGAATCATCTAGCCGTAGAACATCAATCCATCAGTGAAATAGAAGACTTCCCTGAAAAAAGCATTGCTATTGCACATAACGGCGATGGCGATTATTTATTGATGCGTACGGTAGACGATACACAATTGGGGGAAGAAATATATTTATGGCGCCATGAAGACAGTGAATTTATCTATCTACTTGTGACTTCAATTGAAGAATTATTTAGTCAAAATCCTTAACGTTATAAGCAGATATAAAGCCTTTTAAACTACAAAATAAGCTGGATAAAATTACACTAAATCAACAATTTTTGATCAAATATCGAATATTTTTTCAGCTAATATAAATTCAGCCCATGCTACGGGCATAACAACAAAAGGAAAGATCAAAATGAATAAATTACTTGTTGCTTTAGGTTTGGCTGCAACTGTTGCACTTGTTGGCTGTAATAAAGACAAAGCGCCAGAAACAGGTGCAACAACTGGTGAACACCTAGAAAACGCTGCTGACCAAGCAGGCCATGACATCGCTGATGCAACTTCAGAAGCAGCAACTGCAACAGCTACTGCTGTAGATAATGCTGCAACTGCAACTGCGACAGCAGCCGAAAATGCTGCAGAAAATGCTGAAGCTGCTGCACACAATGCCAAAGAAGCAGCTAAAGACGCAACTGCTGCAACAGCAGGTGCTGTTGAACAAGGTGCAGCTGACGTGAAAGAAAAAGCGCAGCAATAAGCATTTTATAAAAAAAAGCACCTTCGGGTGCTTTTTTTACATCTGTATTTTATTCAACTTACTGTTTCAATCTATTTTTAACTTGAAATTTAACTGATGTCAGGTCAATCTTATGAGGTCATATAAATAACAAACTTAGAGAAAATAATGTCTTACTCACATCATGCCGAAAAACATTTTATGGAACGTACGGGTTGGCTACGTGCATCTGTACTCGGTGCAAATGATGGCATTATCTCCGTTACTAGTTTAATTATGGGCATGGCTGCAAGTGGTGCTTCTAGCCATACCTTACTCATTACCTGCATTGCAGGACTCATCTCTGGTGCAACCTCTATGGCGGCGGGCGAATATATCTCTGTGAAATCTCAAGAAGACGTCGAAAAAGCAGATCTTCACATGGAGCATAAAGAACTACAAAAGAACCCTGAGCTAGAACTTAAAGAACTTACCCAAATTTATATTCAACGTGGTTTAGAGCCTACACTGGCCCATGAAGTTGCAGTCCAATTAACTGCCCATGATGCACTAGAGGCCCATGCGCGAGATGAAATTGGAATCCATGACAATACAGCAGCAAAACCCGTTCAAGCAGCACTCTCATCGGCTTTAGCATTTTCAATTGGTGCACTATTTCCGATGGTTGCGATCTTGATCAGTGCTGACATGCATATTGAAAAAACTGTTATGGCCGTAGGCGTGATTTCCCTAGCACTCCTCGGTGCTTTAGCCAGCTATGCAGCTGGCACTTCTATGTTGAAAGGCAGTCTACGTGTTGCGCTTTGGGGCATTGCAGCCATGCTTTTTTCTAGTTGGATTGGTTCTTTATTTAATGTAAATCCAGTTTAACGCTCGCTTTATCAGTTTTTCGTATATGTTAAATCAATTATACGCAGCAATGATTGTGTGATTTTTCAACAATATTCATTTTTACAATATATAAAAACCGTAAAATAGAGCTACATTTTTTAAGCTTTTTTCTCCATGTCTGTGATTGCTGCGCCAGCCAATCGATCCAATGTATCGATTTGGGTGGCTTTTGTTTTATTAATTTTAGGCACCCTTGGTGCTTATCTGGTTGTGGGCGTTAACCAAGCATTGCTATTTTTAATTGGTGGTGCTTTGGGTATGACGCTTTATCATGCTTCTTTTGGTTTTACCTCGAGTTGGCGTGTCTTTATTAAAGAGCGTCGTGGTCGTGGCTTGCGTGCACAAATGATCATGTTGGCTTTGGCTGTATTACTTTTTTTCCCTGCCTTAGGTGCGGGTGAATTATTTGGCAACCCAGTCAAAGGTAACGTTAATCCTGTTTCAATGTCCGTGATGATCGGTGCCTTTATTTTTGGTATTGGTATGCAACTTGGCGGCGGCTGTGCATCAGGCACCCTGTACACTGTGGGCGCAGGTAGTGCACGTATGATTGTAACGCTGATCTTCTTCTGTACAGGTTCACTGATTGCAACTTCACATATTCAATGGTGGTTTGACCTTCCCCACTTTGAGCCGATTTCTTTAGTCAAAAGCTTTGGTGTAGTCCCTGCACTGATTTTAAACTTTGTGCTCTTTGCAATGATTGCCGCAGCAACAATTTACTTTGAAAAGAAACGCCATGGTCAGCTTGAGGTTGAGCCGCAAGCAATGCAACACGGCTGGAAACGTTTTCTACGTGGTCCATGGCCATTGGTTTGGGGCGGAATTATCCTGACTTTACTGAACTTTGCCACACTCGCACTTGCAGGCCGTCCTTGGGGCGTGACCTCTGCCTTAGCCGTTTGGGCCGCAAAATCAGCAAGTGTCATGGGGATCGATGTCGCATCTTGGGCATATTGGCAGCAACCTGCAAATGCTAAAGCACTGACCGAGTCATTATGGTTTGATATCACGTCAATGATGAATTTCGGCATCATGCTCGGAGCTTTACTCGCAGCGAGCCTAGCAGGCAAATTTGCACCGAACTTTAATATCCCAAAACGTTCACTGCTAGCAGCTGTGATCGGTGGTTTGATGTTGGGTTATGGCGCACGTTTAGCATACGGCTGTAACATTGGTGCATATTTCAGCGGTATCGCTTCAGGTAGTTTACACGGTTGGTTATGGTTAGTATTTGCCTTCATTGGGAACGGTATTGGCGTCAAACTACGTCCAATCTTCTTCCCTGGTGAACGTCCACAACCGGAAAAACTAACAGGCTGCTAATTTCAGTAAATAAAAAGCCCCTCAAATGAGGGGCTTTTTTTAATCTGTCAGAGCTGCTTTTAGATTACAACCATATTGCATGGTTTCTTGTGCCTGTTTGTATGTGGTATAGCGGTTGATAATAAAATCATAAAATTGGTCTGCATTCGC
Source organism: Acinetobacter sp. YH12063 (assembly GCF_013419715.1). Classification (NCBI taxonomy): domain Bacteria; kingdom Pseudomonadati; phylum Pseudomonadota; class Gammaproteobacteria; order Moraxellales; family Moraxellaceae; genus Acinetobacter; species Acinetobacter sp. YH12063. The sequence goes on from NZ_VOZO01000005.1 coordinate 147,996, forward strand.
AAATACCTGACTCAAATCTTCGTTTGCGGCATTTGGCAGTTTAACGTCTTTCACCAAGGCTAAGTTCACATGTCCGAGATGATACATTTCAGAAAAATAATGATTCATTACTTCGCAATAGGCAATTTTTGAGCTTTTTAAAGCGGTGTTGGCAACAAAATGCTGATTTAAAGTTTTTAAGTTATGAACATCTAAAGCGGATTGGTCTGAAAAAGCCAAACTTTCTACTTTTTTCAGTTGGCTAAAATCTATAGCTAGAGTTTGGTTTAATTGTTCAAAGCGTAGTTGTAATCCAGCAGTATCGGCAACTTGATAACTTTGCGGATTGAATGTTTTCTTTTCTTGTTCATTTGCAGAACACGCCGTGAGCGTCATTGCCGTCAGAACGGTCGTAACAAGAAATAATTTCATCAAGGTCTCACTTAAACAATCAAAAGCGCAATCATTATGCCCGAAAATTGCCAGATGATTCGCACCTAAATCGCTTTTTCATTCATATAACGCCAATAACGACGTGGCACATACTGCACATGTAATTTCATATTACGTCGGGCTTCAATATTGACACTTCTAAAATAATCTTTCCAAAGCTGATCATATAAAACTTCATCATCATCCAGTTCGATATTGAAAGATTGACTATGGCCGGACTGTATTTGCCCATCTATGATTCTGGCATCCATATCCACTTGATGCACCTGTTTTAAGTCATAGTAAATGCCATAGTTGCGTTTTTCATCGTAAATCAACCAACGCTGATCTTGATAGCGTGCCTTAAAATGCCGCTCGATCAAAGGCAATACATTAAAATCAGGTGAGACTAAACTAATAAACAAACCATCCTGACATTTTTTAAAACGCACAAAAGCTTCCATACGATGTTTTTCACGTCCCACTTGCTTCGCCCATTGACTCAGACCCAATACGTCTGCATGACCATAATTCTTTGATACATCTCGCTGCTGCTGAAACACATACACTGCAAAATTAAAGCAATGCTGAAAAGCCTGCTGCTGCTCGGATAAAAATGCATAATAAAACTGTTTCAACGCACGATCAGATGCTTTGAGTTTTAAACCCTGCCATACCCGCTGTGCATGTTCATCATGACTTGCTACATCAATGACATCGGCGAAAAGACCCGCCTGTACTTGCCCATCCGTACAAATCTGTACATCAAATTGCTTAAATTGAAAGGCCCGAAAAATACAGCTTAGCAATCCTGTCATCGTGCCATCAAAGACATAAATACTCACGACTGTATCCTAAAATCCTAAGTTCAATTGTGGAGAAACTTGCTGCGTATATTTCGACTGACCACTTTGCAAGATCTGCTGACGTATTTGATGTGGCTGTTGATCTCGAATAAATTTGGGAGAATCTTCACAACGTATAAAATGTTGTGCTCTATTGTAGGAAATACCCATACGTTTTAATTGGTCGATATGGATTTTCCCAAATCGTCGTGCTTGAACAATTTTTTGAGCAGAACGCACACCAATACCCGGCACTCGCAAGATCATCTGATATTCTGCACGGTTGATATCCACGGGAAATTGCTCGGGATGACGCAGTGCCCACGCTAATTTAGGGTCAATATCCAATTCTAAATTTGGATGCTCTTCATCGACCAATTCCGTCGCTTCAAACCCATAAAAACGCATCAACCAATCACTTTGATACAGCCGATTTTCTCGTAATAAAGGTGGCGCAGACCCCACAGCTGGCAGCGCACGCTCCTCTTCATTAATTGGAATATAACCCGAGTAATACACACGCTTGAGCTTAAACTCTTTGTAATGACGGTCTGCCATCAGTATGACATCACGGTCAGACTCTTGATGTGCGCCCACCACCATTTGCGTCGTTTGTCCTGCGGGTACAAATTTGGGGACTGTACGTATTATTTTTCGTTCATCTTTGAATTGAATCAAACGATCTCGCACAATACCTAAGTCTTTTTGGACTTCGACATGACTTTTTTCAGGTGCAAATTTTTTTAAACCATCTTCTGTCGGCATTTCTAAATTAATGCTCATACGGTCAACATATAAACCTGCTTCGGTAATGATTTCCTGAGATGCCCCCGGAATGGTCTTCAGATGAATATAACCATTAAAATTTTCTTCTAAACGCAGTTTTTTTACCACCTGCAACATACGTTCCATGGTGTAATCCGCCGATTTAAAAATCCCCGAACTTAAAAATAGCCCCTCAATATAGTTCCGACGATAAAAATTCATAGTCAAATCGACCACTTCCTGTACCGTAAATGCTGCGCGCTTTACGTCGTTACTTCGACGGGACACACAATATGCGCAGTCAAAAATACAGACATTGGAAAATAGAATTTTTAATAACGAAACGCAGCGGCCATCTTCGGTATAGCTATGGCAAATACCGTTTCCAGTATTACCCAGACCTTTGTCTTTATTTTGGCGCTTACTACCACTCGAAGAACATGAGACATCATATTTGGCAGCATCGGCTAAAATTTGCAGTTTTTCACGGATACGTTCAGACATGGAAGAATTATAAAGTTTAAAGTGAACACAGCATTATTTTAAAAGGATCCACCTCAAAAGTCGGGTCATACATCATTACTACGACACGAGGTGTCGCTTAATTTCAAGTACAACTTTCGTGTAAGCATAAGACCATTTTGATATGAAATAACGAATATTATTTGCTTAATTTCACTCGCTTGGGCAAAGTATTTAGAGTGATTGGAGTATGCACATGACTTTATTAGAAAAACTTGGCATCAAACACCCTATATTTCTTGCCCCAATGGCAGGTGTTTCTACACCTGAACTTGCTGCAGAAGTGTCAAATCAAGGTGGACTTGGTTCACTGGGTTTAGGTGCAAGCAGTGTTGAGAATGCACGTCAACAAATATTACAAACTCAAGAACTCACTGAACAACCTTTTCAGGTCAATTTTTTTTGTCATGACACAGTAGAACTCGATGAACAAGTTGCTGCCAAATGGATCATGCAATTTAAATCACGCTTTGCTCAATATAATGCAGAAGCTCCAGAAGCACTCAACTGTATTTACCCAAGCTTTAAAGACAATGACCAGTTTCTAAACCTCGTACTGGAAACGCGCCCCAAAGCGGTAAGCTTTCATTTTGATATTCCGCACCCACATCAAATTCAGGCCTTAAAACAAGCGGGTATTTTGACTCTAGTTTCTGCAACCAACTTAGCAGAAGCCAAATTGATCGAAGCTGCAGGTATTGATATCGTGATCGCTCAAGGTATTGAAGCTGGTGGTCACCGCGGTATTTTCAATGAAAACTTCGATAGCAGCGTTAAGACTCGTGACTTGGTTCAGCTCTTAAAACGACATATTCAATGCCCCGTTGTTGCGGCAGGCGGAATTATGAATGGACATCAAGCCTATCAAATTATGGAGTTGGGAGCAGATGCTGTTCAACTGGGCACTGCTTTTGTGCAATGCAAAAGCTCAAATGCCAATGAGGCTTATCGCAAAGCATTATTTGATGCGCCCATCACGCAGATTACATCAAGTATTTCAGGTCGTCCTGCGCGTGGCATTATCAATAACTGGCACACAGATATTGACACACCAACACGCCCGACCGTTCCGGCTTACCCATATAGCTATGATTTAGGCAAACAATTACATGCCGCTGCTAGCAAGCATGGTATACATGAATATGGTGCTTTTTGGGCGGGAACCAACGTCTCTCAAATACGTGAATTGGAAGCACCTGACTTGATCAATCAATTGGTTTTAGAAATGCGCTTTAACTAATACTTGGCTCAACGCGTCATTCAAACATGAATGCCTATAAAAAGCCCTCAACATTGAGGGCTTTTTATATGTAATTTAGGCCATCATCGATGCACAATTTAATAATTGCTTCAGATCATTTGAATCAAGTTAGTTAAATCTATTTCAAATAAATCCAGCTAATTTTAATCGACCTACTTTGTATCACATTGCACAGATCCATTTCGATTGGCTTTAAGTTATTTGGTTTCAAGCAAATTGACCTGATCAACTTGAACATCACTCATGATCTGACCATGATCAAGTAAGTGATTAAAATAGTTCTCGACGACTTTATATTGATCTGCTGTAGATTCAACTTTATACATATTTTGGCGGAACTCATTACTTGAACGTAAACCTTTGGTGTACCAAGCAATATGTTTGCGTGAAATTCGACAACCTGAATATTCACCATAAAAACCGTATAACTCAGATAAATGTCCGAGCAATACGTCACGGACTTCCATAATACTTGGTGCCGCCATATGCTCACCCGTCGTCAGGTAATGTCCTATTTCACGGAATATCCATGGGCGACCTTGAGCTGCACGGCCAATCATGACTGCATCGGCACCAGTATAATCCAGTACATATTTGGCTTTTTCAGGTGTATCAATATCACCATTGGCAATCACAGGAATATTGATCAACGATTTCACATCTTTAATTAAGCTATAACGCGCCGTATTCAGATACATATCTTCACGTGTACGACCATGAAGTGCCAATGCAGCAATGCCAGCTTCTTCGGCGCGTTTCGCAACGCGCATAATGTTTTCATGACCATTGAGATAGCCCAAGCGGGTTTTTAAAGTCACGGGTACATCAACTGCATCAACCACAGCATCTAAAATGCGAGCCACTAAGTCTTCATCTTTAAGTAGTGCAGAACCTGCCAACTTATTACAGACTTTCTTCGCCGGACATCCCATATTAATGTCGACAATTTGCGCACCATTTGCCACTTGATAGCGAGCAGCTTCAGCCAGTTCAGCTGGATCTGACCCTGCAATTTGAGCAGAAATAGGCGCTATTTCACCATCAAAATTGGCACGATAAAGACTCTTTTTACTCATGCGTAACGTCTTATCTGCTGTCATCATTTCACTGACCGCATGACCTGCGCCAAAATATTTGCAAAGTGTACGAAATGGGCGATCTGTAACCCCTGCCATAGGTGCCACCCACAGTTTTCTCTCGATGGGACGATCGAATAATTCTTGAATGACAGGATGTTGACTCAATGTTTTAACCTCTAGCTATATTTAGCAAATGATGCCTGAACCAGATTCGAAATCTTCGAAGCCACATTCAACAATGCTAAATTCAAATCTATGTTCGCAAAATCAGTTGAGCGTAAAAACGTTTCATGGCAATGATTATGCAATTGAATGATGACAATGAATATCAACATCGTTCAACGATTGAATTGAGGAATTTGAAGCTTCGGAATTGGACGGAAAATTTGCAATGCGATAGTTTAGTAATTCCAAACAAAAATTTCTACGCTTTTGCTTAAGAGTCGTTGAAACTTATGCATCAGCCATGTAGTTAACACACTATCGATTCAACATCAGACTTTCAGCAGATATGCCTGTACAGGTGTTACTATAGAGGGATACTGCTAAAATCATTGAAAACTTAAATCTATAAATTCACACGAGTGAGTTGAACTTTATGAAAAAATTGAAAATTCTCTCATTTATATTTTTCGCTACTTTTCTGACTGCCTGCCAACAACCCAATGACGAGATGGCTGCAGCTGAAAGCCAAAACGCTGATTTAACAACGGAACAAGCGACTCAACAATTTGAGCAGTCAGATGCGCAAATCAGTCAATACCTTGATGTTTTAGATGCTCCAAGTACATCGATCAAGGAAAAAACCCAAGTCTTATGTCATGACTACCCTCATGAATATAAAACTAACTACATGCCTGCCATGCTCAAACTCGCAGCCCAAGACTATACTCAAGATAAAATGTTGAATGATTTGAAGATTGCACAGGACTATTACAAAGAAAAACTCAAAATTGAATGCCCTGCTGAATAATCTCCCTTTCATCATGGCGTCATAATTGTGCGATAAATTGTTATTAAGTGAAAAGTGGGTAAGTTTCGCTGTAATAACAACGTAAAATACACTTCCCGATTTATTCGGGTTTTTCTTTTTTTAAAGTCTTTTTTTAAAGTCTTTAAAATATTAAACGACATTTGAATGACACATATTATTTTGTAATGGATTTCAAACTATTGATTTAATATGATAATTTTTCGCATGTGTTCACAATCTAGACACATAACAACTCATTTTAATTACACTTTTATCATGATTAATACATTAAGTTGTTTTTTCCAAAAAAATAGACTGAAGATTGAATCATGAAAACTTTAAACAAAGTACTTTTCGCTACACTTATCTCTGCTGCTGCTGCAACTACATTTGCTGCTGAAGAACAAAAAGTTGAAGCTGCTGCATCTGAAGCTCAAACAACTGAAGTTGCTCAAGATGCAACTGAAGCGGCTCCTGCTTCTGAAGCTGTTGCAAAATAATTGAGCAAAAATTTAAAAGCCCACAGATTGTGGGTTTTTAAATTCACAGACATTTTAGATCTGTCGCAGCTTTCAATGAATTTGATTTCAATTATTTAAAATATAAACGTTGAATTTGACGTGCCCGCCGGTTTAAACCCAATACTTTTTTTCTTTGTAAAATGTCTTCTTCACTAAATCCCAAGTGCTGGATTAATTCAGACATAGCTAAATCTGCATGTTCGATCAACACGGCATCTTGTTCAGTTGACCAAATCACGTTTGATACCTTTAATTTGTGCTGGCGTTTTAAATTTCTCATTTGCACAGTATAAAATACTTTAGACACATCAACAAAAAGCCCACCCGATGTGAGCTTTTTGCACAGACTGAGTATTCATCATCTATTGGATTGAAATATAGATTTACTGAACGATGATGTTAAAGATTTTCATCCTTCGTGATCATCACTGAGGTTAAAATTGGAACGGCAAAACAAGGTAGTAAGAGTAAGATCCAATATTCCACCATCGGTTTAGCCACAACAAAGTTAATAATGATTGCCCCCAATACCATAACTAACGCAATCAAACCCAAGAAACGACTGAAAAATTTAGCTGGCATAATAATTCCCTTAAAAAATTATGGATTTCAGCTAGTATATACCTTCATTTTTATAATCTGTTGAAAATGATATTGGAATATTCATCTATTTAGCTCAAAAAGCATTCTTTTTCCAATCATCCTGACAGAACTGCTTGTTTTTACACGCGTAGATCTCCATAAATAGATTGACAGTCCCCTATGAGGCATATACATATTTATTCATTACTTATGTATTTTGCATAGTATACTGCTCTTGCTTTGTCGCCCCCATATGGCTGAGTTTATTGGAAAATATGAACAAAACTTTTTCGACCACATTATGCTTTAAATCCCTTTCTGTACTGGCTTTATCCATTGGCTTGGCTGCCTGTGGTAATGGTTCATGGTGGAGCAAAGATGAACCCACTATGGAAGCGGAACAGATTAAAAAAGCCATTCCACCTCGCGTGAATGAACGTCTGTCATGGGCCAATGATATCTACGACATTAGTGATCAGCTCGGTATTCCAACCACGAAAGAAAATGTTTGTACGATTGTTGCTGTAGTCGATCAAGAGTCCAATTTTGTTGCCGACCCGCATGTGCCGGGACTCGGTGAAAAAGCCGTCAAAGAAGTTCAAGATCGTCTTGAAGAAAAGTTTAAAGATAAATTGGGTGATGGCATCGGTGGTACAGTCGCTGGCTATTTCCAAGATGTGTTAAAAAATCAACCGAGTCCAGAAGATAACTATCTGAGCCAAATGCGCCGTGTACAAACTGAACGTGAACTAGACGAGTTATATCGTGAAATTTTTGACTATATGTCTAAACATTATCACGTGAGTGCTTTGACGGGCGCAGCGAAACTGGTTGGACAAGATATTGGTGAAAAGCTCAACCCCATTACCACTTTGGGTTCCATGCAAGTTCATATAGGCTATGCCAAAGACCACAAACGCCAAGGTGGAAATATTGCTGCTCTACGTACTGACATGTATAGCCAATATGGCGGTTTGTATTACGGCATCCACCGTTTAATGATGTATCCAGCTGAATATGACAAACCGATTTATCGTTTTGCAGATTATAACTCGGGTCGTTATTCGAGTCGTAATGCGGCATTCCAAAGCATGTTGAATGACTTAACCCCTGCTGAGCTCGGCTTAGATGGTGACCTCTTACTTTATAATAAAGATGGTTCTCCACGTTCAGCAAAAAGCCAGTCTGAAACTGCGCTGATTGCCGTTTTTGCAGAAAATAATGTGATTGCGACGCCACGTCAAATTCGTTCAGATCTTAAAAAAGAAAAAGATCAGGACTTTGAAGATACTTTGACGTATAAAGCGGTCAAAAAGCTGTATCAAGAAAAGACTGGAAAAGAACCGTTTTACGCGATGATGCCTGAAGTCGTAATTTCGGGGCCGAAATTAAGCCGTGATTACAATACCAATTGGTTTGCCACACGAGTCGATGGACGTTATCAAACATGCATGCGCCGCATCAAAAGCCTAAAACTCTAGCCTTATTCGATTTTGACGGAACCCTGTGTAACAAAGACAGTTTTACAGGGTTCATCTTCTATTCCCTACCTAAACGGCATATTGTTCGCCAAGGGATTAAAATTCTCCCTTGGATTCAAGGCTATTATCTCAAGCTATATCCTGCACATGCAATGCGTCCTCGCCTGTATGCCGCAATGTTTAGCCAAGCCAATCATGAGCAGGTTTTAAATCAAGCAGCGCAATATGCTGAACATTTGATGGCAGAACTCAATCCTTCACTGTATGAACAATTACAGCAACACCAAAAACGCGGTCATGAAGTCGTATTGGTTTCTGCCTCAGTCGATTTATATCTTAAACCTGTGGCCGAAAAGCTCGGGGTCAAACTGATTTGTACCGAAACAGCAACCAATAACCAAAAGCTTACTGGTTTATATCAAACCTTAGACTGTAGTGGTGAGCAAAAGAAAATTCGAGTTTTGGAGCAATTTAACCTTCAAGACTATGAGCATGTTTATGCCTATGGAAATAGCGATGAAGACCTCGCTATGTTTGAATTGGCCACCCACCATTTCATGAATGGACAGGATAAGTGCCTACCTGAACTCGACTAAAGTTGAGTGATTTAGTTTGGTTTATTAATCAAAGTTAACAATCACAAACTTAAATTTAAGTCGCTCTAATATATGATTAAACTTTGAAAATTCTGCTTTTATTTTGACTTTATAGTGTGCTATTTTTCTCATTAATTAGAAATAATGCGGTCAAATATTAAAAGCGGGAAAAGAATATGAATCAATTCAATCCACCGAAATATGTCAAAGGCCTCCATATTAAATTTGGCGAAAATCCATTTGTTCTCCTTGCTCAATTTGCCTTCTCAGCCACTCGCCAGATGTGGACGAAAGAAGAAATTGAATTGGTCATTCGTATGGCTAAAAAAGGAAATTATATGAATTTGATTAAGATCCTCAAATTACATATCAAAAAGTAAAATAGATATTTCCCCCAAAGTTAATATGAAAAAAGCCATGTAAATGCATGGCTTTTTTTTGATTCAGCAACTCAAGCCTAGCTTTTATTACTTTTTAAATGGAAACGCATATTTCACAATACGTTTGATAACACTGCCGTACTGTTTCACCAAGCTTGCGTTATTATAGTTCAAACCATATTTTTCACATACCGCCTGTACTTTTGGCGCCATTTTACGATAACGACGCGCAGGAACATCTGGGTATAAATGGTGTTCGATCTGATGGCTTAAATGCCCTGTCAAAATATGAAATGCTTCTGAACCGGTAAGGTTTGAAGAACCACGAATTTGACGCATGTACCAATGTCCACGGCTTTCATTTTCAAGTACTTTTTTCGGGAAAACTTCAACATCTTTGGTGAAGTGACCACAGAAAATAATACTAAACGTCCAAATGTTACGAAGACCATTCGCCACTAGGTTCCCTGTGAGCACAGGTAATGCTGCAGGCCCTGCAATAAGCGGGAAGAACACATAGTCTTTAAATAATTGCTTGCCGATTTTGGCTTGCATTGGTTTCCATTCTTCTTTGGTTTGCTGTTTTGTTTTACGACCTTTAAAGTATTTACCCAATTCAAGGTTTTGAATGGCAACACCCCATTGGAACAATAAGCAAAATGGAATGCTATAAATCGGTTGTAATAGATAGCCCGGCTTCCAACGCTGTTCTGGGAACAAACGAACAAGACCATAACCAATATCATCATCCATACCTTTAATGTTGGTATAGGTATGATGTTTAAAATTATGTGTTTGGCGCCAGTTATCTGCTGTCCCTACGATATCCCATTCGTAGGTCTGACCATTGAATTTAGGGTCATTCATCCAGTCATATTGACCGTGCATGACATTATGACCCAATTCCATGTTTTCCATGATTTTGGCAAAACCTAAAAGACCTGTACCCAAAATCCACGCTGGCGGAAACCAGCCTGCAAACAATAAAGCACGACCCGCCATAGATGAATAACGAACTGTCGAATACACTCGGCGAATGTATTTCGCGTCTTTTTCACCTAAGTCATCTAAAACTTCTTGCTTAATGGCATCAAGCTCACGCGCAAGTTCGTCTAATTGCGATTGGGTTAACTCACGGTTTTTTGGATTTTTAAAATATTCAATTTTTACAGGCATGTTCATATTTTTTCTACCTTATAAATCAATAACAAGATCTGACTGTGCTGAGTTCACACAAATTTTGAGTAAATTACCCGGCTCTGTATTTTGGCTACCATTGACCATATTTTTAGTCGAACCTTCTACTTTGTTGCAGGCACATTTATTACAAATGCCCATACGGCAACCGTGATTAGGTTTGATATTTTGCTGCTCAAGACTTGCTAGAATTGATTGGCCTTTTGGAATACTGACGGTTTTATTGGATTGCGTAAGCGTGACATTCACAAAGCCAATATCATCCGTTGCGATTGGACTCATGCTAAATGCTTCACTCATAAAGCACTGTGCATGATCAAATAACGCTTCGGCCTGAGTGACGAAACCCGATGGACCACATGCAAACACAGTACTGTGCTCAATGTTGTCAAATTGAGCAGCGTGAGAGGCATTTAATCGTGGATCAGCAACATCTTCTTGGGTAAAGAAAATTTGAAATTTAAAGTTTGGATATTGATTTGCCAAAGCTTCGAAGCGTAATTTGAATGCAGCATCATCGTGATACTTAACCCAATACATTAACTGAATTGGTTGCTCCGCAATTTGCTTAGTTTTGCTCATCCCTTTCAACAAACTCAACATTGGCGTAATACCACTACCCGCAGCCAATAGTAGCAAGGGTGTAGAATTTGACACCAAAGTCATATCACCAAAAGGCTGACCAAATTCTAAGATGTCACCAACTTGTGCTTGTTCTACCAGCCAAGTACTCACAATACCCGTATTCACTTTTTTTACGCTAAGCAATACGTGTTGATCATCTAACTGAGTCAAACTATAAGTACGTTCGTAACGGATCCCATTTACACGAGCAAAAACAGGATGATGCTGACCAGCTTCACCCATTTTAAACAAACGGTTCACCTGTATAGTTAGGCTGACCATCTCATTTGCTGCATTTTCTTTTTGTACAATTTTGCCGAGAGCCTGATTACCAGACCATAACGGATTAAATTTCTGCAACCAGAAATTTACCGCATTGACGTCTACAACACTGTCTTTGAGTGCGTTTAAAGGCTTTTTCGCTTTTTCGAGTACATGCATAATCAAATACAACTCATGGGAGGTTTTTAATTATTATACATATGTATATATATTTGTATATACGCTTGTGCATTTAATCGACATTTTCACAAAAGCTATTAGCAGACGCTATAATATGTTAATGTTTTTAATCTATTAAAAAATATGACTCAGTCTGCACAGACGAATATGGTTAACATGTACCAGGAAGAATTACATTCTGAAGCTGAAACTCCACTTACAGTTCGCACTGTAGGTCGTAAAGCAACGATTACCAAGGAAGAACTGTTTCAGGCAGCGCTTAATTTAATTGGTCCACAAAAAAGTATTTCATCACTGAGTTTGCGTGAAGTTGCACGTGAAGCTGGCATTGCTCCAAATAGTTTTTATCGTCATTTCAAAGATATTGATGAATTAGCCATTGAATTGATTGATCGAGCTGGCGGTGTGTTACGTCAAATTTTGCATGAAGCACGCCTTCAGGCATCACGCCAAAGCAGTATTATTCGTAGTTCAGTTGAAGTATTTATTCAGCAGCTAGATGCCGATGAAGGCAACTTAAGCCTATTGCTTCGTGAAGGCTATACTGGTTCGCATTCCTATAAAAATGCAGTTGAGCGTCAACTTAACTATTTCCAACAAGAATTAAGAGAAGATTTAATCGTCCTAGAACGTTTAAATCAGAGCAAGTTGGCTCATCCTGACATCGTGGCACGTGGTATTACCCAATTGGTGTTTAACATGGGTGCAAAAGTCATTGATCTACCGACAGAACAACGCAAAGAAGTTGCCGAACAAACCATGATTATGATTCGTATGATCTTGGAAGGTGCTCGCCATTTAGACGAAGCACAGATTCGCTAAAAATTAACGGTGAGAAATAAAGGAGACGTTCAGGTCTCCTTTTTTATGAGCAAAATATATTTTTCTAATGCTGTAAGTACTGCATGACGTGTAGCGCTGTCTGTTTCGGCTGCTCAAGTGGAAACATGTGTCCACCTTCAACTACACTATAATCTATACCATAGGTTTTCTTCATTCCGTCAGGCAAACCTTGTTTATAAAAATGGCTGTCATCTGCGGTGATAAGGTGTACAGGTATTTGGGGCGCTTTACGTGGAGTACGCCACCACCATGCAGGCACTGTACGGAAAATTTGTGCTTCCACGGCTTTTGGAATGCTGAGGGTCACGCCACCGCGTTTTTCATCAGCTTGAATGCCTTGTGCAAAATAATCTTCAAAACACTGCGCATCAAAACTTTTAAATAAACGATTATTCCGTAGTGCCGTATAGGCTTCATCCAAATTTGGCCAATGGTCATTACGCTTCAATGTAATTGCTGCTGGGGTAATTTTATCGACTGCTTTGAGCTTTAATTTTTGCATGCCTTCAAAAATTGCGGACTTAGGGCCAATTACAAAAGGCGGGTCCATAATGACCAATTGCGAAAATAAATCAGGACGCTGATACGCTGCCATGAGTGTCACTAAAGAGCCAAAAGAATGCCCTAGCCCAATCACTTTTTGCTTTGGAAATTGTTGCTCAATATCTGCAATAACTTGATCAACCAAATATCGCCAGTCTTTGGTGATCGGATAGCGTTCATCCATACCAATAAGCGGTATCGCCTTCACATCGAACTGCGGTGAAAAGTAGGATAAAAACTTTTGATAACTCGCAGCAGGAATACCATTGGCATGGGTAAAATGAATCGCACTTTTCATGTATAAATTCATCCAATCAACTGATGATGGCCCATCATAAAGTGATCAAAGCGATTTAAACAGGACTTAATAAGCTTATCAAGATGACCCAAAAGTCAGTACGCAGATTATTTTTGTGATCCGACCATCGTTTGATTCGGTAAAAAGGTTGCGCCACAAGTGGTTTTATCTCCAGCAACCACAACACCACGCCCCTTTACCGTTGTACTTTGATCTGCCGCGATCGCAGCCACAGTCGAATTACATTTCGGGCAAAAATGTTTCATGCCATTTAAATGTACTGCAATACCATTAATGACAAATGAAGGTTCACATTCTGCGACCACGCCACCGTGTGATGTTTTACTTCCTAAGGTAATTAAGGATTTCATATTTTTATTTTCTTTTAACGAACTGCTGAAATTTGAAGCATTTTAACGGAACTGCCCTCAACTCGCTAGCATCGACGTATAATTTTAACAAAGCCAAAACTTTACTTAACTAAAGCATCAAAACACGACATTAAGACAGTTCATGATTCAATCGACATCAACAACGACAGCTTATGTCGCCACACTGATTCTTTTACTAATCAAAGCATGTATATTGGGTATAGCAATGAGCATGAAGCGTAGCGCCCCATTTTACAATTTCAGTATTTAACTGAGCTTCGAATCAGAAAATGGTGCTTTTCTACGCCATGATTAACTTTAGAACGCTCATAGACTGAACATATTATTCAAAAGCATTTTTAGTAAATATTTAGACTCAATACATACCACCATTTCATTTGTAGCACAGATAAATAAAGCATAACCATTCTATTTTCAGGAGGTTTTATGATTTTGATAAATGACTTTGATTTAACTCAACCCAAAAAAGTCATCGTGTTAGACCATACACTAGATGACTCAACCCTGTTAACAGAAATACTCGCCTTGTGTAAGACCGCAGACCCAGAACTCATCGTGGCGGAAAACAAAGAGGCAAATTTAGTCTTACGCTTACTGCCTGAAATACATGATTATTGTGATGCAATCGCTTTAAAACAGCCACTATGTAATGACATCAAGTTTGATTTACTTAGCGCTCATTATGCAACACGCAGCCAAGCAGACCGATGTACGATCCAAATTCAGTTAGCAAAAAATCATCCGGACTTTACCAAGCTCGAAGCCATATTTTATATGTTGGATGAACTAGAAGATTTTGATCAAGCTGTAGAATTACTGAAAAATAGTTACTTTTTTTATGCCGATGTCGACAATTTAGATTAAAAAAATAATACAAAACTAAGATTTAGCTTAAATCTGTCGTGATTAATTTTACAGTTATAATTTTAGCCATAAAAAAAAGCACCCGAAGGTGCTTTTTGAAGATTCTTAACTTATGGCTTAACCACTACCATAATTTGAATTGCTTCTGGTGTAACCGCCAGACCATCAAGCAGTGTTAATCCTTCTTTTTGCAGTTTTTGTAAACGTGCAATTTCGTCTTCACGAATACTTGGGTTGAACTGCTTCAAATAAGTTAAACGGTCAATTTCATATTGCCATTTGCTACCGTAGATTTCTTTAGCTTGTTGTTTAAAGCCCGGTAATGCACCACGCGCAATTTCAAGTGCTTGTGTATAACGCTGTTCAATGACATCACGACGCGCCTTAACCACTTGGCGGCAACTGTTGCCATCAAGATGATGTAAATAAGGACGTAAAATTTCAGGTGCAATTTTTTGCGATAAATCCTGACCTTTTTCGCTTAGTAATACACGAACCAACTGTTGTGGCAAACTTGACGGCAAATTCAGTGCTTTCGGTGCAACGACATCGACTTTAAACCACACTTCCATTAACACAGAACCTTGTGGTAAAGCTGCTGATTTCAATACAGCAACGTTAGTACTACCAAAGCTTTGTGTATTAATCATTTCCATCACACTTTCAGTGAATGGATGCTCAAGTGTTAAATACTGAGCATCTTCACGAATCTGTGCTTGGTCACGATAGAACGTCGCCGTCATACCTTCTTCGTCCAAAGTCAGACCTTGAACTTGCATTTGATCCGTAGGTTTGATGATCACGGTACCATTACTTTGCTCATCAAAATCAATGTTTGTAGCCGCCATAAAGCGCTTCATGAACATTGGTAACGTAGTATTGTCGTCGTAGTCTTCAAGTGCAGTCACAATTTCTTGTGCCACGATTGGACGGCAAGAGTTGTATTCAAGTAAACGGTCACGACCTTCTTGAAGTTCAGCTTCAAGCGCTTCACGTTGCACACTTACGGCTTCGAGCAGATCTTCAAACTCTTGGCCTTTATCTGCCAACAAACAATCTTTCAGATTGACGATGAAGTTTTCTTGTAAGGTTTGCGCTGTCGGCGAGATATTACAGAAAATATTTAATGCTTCGTTATACCAACGGAACATACGCTCTTGAGCAGTACCAACCAGATAAGGCACATGAATTTGAATACGATTTTCTTGACCAATACGGTCTAAACGACCAATACGTTGTTCAAGTACGTCTGGGTTAGCAGGTAAGTCAAATAACACAAGGTCCGATGCAAATTGGAAGTTACGACCTTCAGAACCAATTTCTGAACATAGTAAAATTTGCGCACCGTATGACTCTTCCGCAAAGTAAGCCGCTGCTTGGTCACGCTCTAATAGGCTCATGCCTTCATGGAACATCGCTGTGCGAATACCTGCATGCAAACGAAGTACATTTTCTAAAGACTCAACCACTGGACCACTGCGTGCAATCAATAACACTTTTTTGTGTTTCAGGTCTGTACGCAGACGTTCCATCAACCACATCACACGTGGGTCAGTTTCCATCCACGAGCCATCAAGCTGCGCTTCTTCAGGCCACATTTGTTCACGTAGCTTGCCATCTTTAGACCAGTTTTCAGGTGCAGGTAATGGCGCAGGCTGACAGTCACGACCTGGGAAGCCTTGAATCGCTTCACGGGTATTACGGAATAAAATACGACCTGTACCATGACGGTCTAATAACTCATGAATAGCACGGAATCGTTGTTCTGGCTCGTCAGTAATTCGATGACCTAATAGGCTTTCAATCGCTGCCAAATGCCCTTCTTCGAGTGGCAGATCAGACATCAGCACTTCAGCAATTTTAGCTGTTTGGTGATACTGCTCCTCTTCATCCAAGAAACGATCAAGTGAACTAAAACGTTGTGGATCAAGTAAACGTAAACGTGCAAAGTGACTTTCCACACCTAATTGTTCAGGCGTTGCTGTTAATAACAAGACACCCGGCGTTTTTTCAGCAAGTTCTTCAACAAGGTCATAACGGTCATTGCCGCCTTCTTCTTCTGACCACATTAAATGATGGGCTTCATCGACTACGAGCAAATCAAACCCAGCTTCAAGGGCTTGTTCACGCAAGTCATCATGGTCGATCATCAAATCGACACTCGCAATGATGCATTGTTCTGTTAAGAATGGGTTTAGATCTGGATCGTGTTCTTTAATTGATGCTGTACGTGTCAGATCAAATAATGAGAACTCAAGATTGAAACGACGACGCATTTCAATCATCCATTGATATTGCAATGAATCAGGTACTAAGACCAAGATACGTTCTGAACGACCCGTTTTGAGTTGCTGATGAATAATCAGACCTGCTTCGATGGTTTTACCTAGACCCACTTCATCAGCAAGTAATACACGTGGAGCAAAACGTTTACCCACTTCATGCGCAATATACAGTTGGTGTGGAATGAGACCCACACGTGAACCTACCAAGCCACGTAGAGGGCTAGACTTCATATTGGCTTGAAGAAGCAGTGCTTCGATACGCAGGTCATACCATTCTTTATAGTCCACTTGGCTTGCAAGCAAACGATCTAATGGTTTTGCTAACTGAATACTTGCACCAATACGTGTTTCATTCAGTGCTTTACGCTCTTCTGTGCCATCGGGAAGTTTACGTACCGCGTTATAACGAACCACACCACCACGGTCTTCAAGAGATTCGACAATCCAAATTTGACCTTCTTGGTCTTGGACTTCGTCATTTACATTGAAAACAATACGAGATAAAGGTGCATTGTGACGGGCATAGACACGAGTTTCATCACTTTTTGGGAATAAAATGCTGACCGATCGCTCATCAACATCAATAAGAACACCTAAACCCAGTTCCGTTTCTGTATCTGATAACCAACGTTGACCAATAGCAAACTGCTGCAATTTTTCCACCTTTTTCTCAAGTTCGGTCTGAAAATATTATGCTCAAACTGTGAACGTTATTTGAGCAAAAATCTAGACCATAAAGCAATATATTTTGACATAAAGCCCACTAAATAGTGAGCAGAATTCTTAGGGATTTAAATGATTTTCCTAAAATGGTACAGGACAGTGAAATTCAACTGTTTGCTCAGTTTCAGGATGGTTAAAACTCAAGCGCTCAGCATGTAAACATAAGCGCAGCATCAGCTGCTGTTGCTCAGTTGTTGCATACAAAGTATCACCTACAATAGGATGACCTAAATATTGCATATGAACACGAAGCTGATGTGATCGACCGGTAATAGGCGTTAACACTACACGTGTTACGGCTTGCCCCTGAATCTCAAAATGTTCAGTGGCTTTCCAATGCGTAAGCGCAGGCTTATTGTGTGCAGGATCGGCAATATGCAGTGGCGGATGTTCTGGGTCATATATGACCGGTACATCGACAGTACCTTCACCTTCGAGCGTACCCGCAACCAATGCCTGATATGTTTTTGAAGTTTGACGTTCTTGGAACTGGCGTGAAATTCGATTTTGCCCTTGACGGGTTAATGCAAAAACCAAAATACCTGAGGTATCACGATCCAAACGATGGATGAGCAAGGTATTCGGTTCAATTTTTAATAATCGATTGATAACACAGTCTTGTAAATCTGCTGTTTTTCCCGGAACTGTGAGTAAACCTGCTGGTTTATGGATCACCATAAAGTCAGTGTCACGATGTATCAGGTGTTCGGTTAGAAAATTACTCAAAGTTCAATCCAGTTCTGATCTCGAAAAACAAGGCGGCAATAATAAAAAGCTTAGCCAACAATTACAATGCACAAAGCTATATTTCCCGACGTATTTTCCGATTTAGAACAAAAATAATTCCAATTGGCTTTGTTTAGTCTGTACTGAGCAATTTTTCTAGCAATACTTTTAAACTTGCATCCTCTAAAAAGTCTTCATAACGGATGTTTGCACCATTGGCACGCCACAAACCAATTAAGCTGACCATGGCAACGGAATCGAGTCCATAACTGCGTAAATCGATTAAGGGATCTATTTCCAATGCGTCCATATCTAGCTGCTCTGCAATAGCCAATAATATGCCTTTGGCCGACAAGACGAATTCCGTTGGTGCTGACAGATTCCAAAGCCGCATCAAATTATAACTACTCATATGATGTATACCTTGGCCTGACATGGAGTCCACCCACTGAATATGCTGTTCCTGATTATTCAGCACAATTGCGTCATCAATAATACAGATTTGCTCTGTCACGCTATATAGATGCGGCAAGATCTGTTTCAGCATAGGCGTGATTTGCCCTGTAAAGATCAGCTGCGGGTGTGTTGTTGCATATTCACCGAGCTGCTGCATGCCTTGAAGTAAATCATCACCATATAAATCAACAATCGGAATCTCTAATGCTTTGGCTTTATTGATCAGTTGGATCAAATTTTCCATCAACTGCGTATCTTGTATGCCATGCTGCATGCGTAAATTTTGTAAGCCAACCAGAACCAATACCGACTGTGTTGATGCCAGCTGCCATTTCGCTTGAGATGGTATAAATTGGATTTTTTTGGGCATTGGGTAAAGCATACAGGCTCGGTAAAAACTCATGTTGGAACAACAGTTATGTTACCGCAGAACCGAGTCTCAAAGTGGCTTTCATCTTATGATGATGTACTTGGAGGTGATTTCACTTGTTGGACAACTAAAACTGAAATTTGAAGTGAGCTGCAAATTAACTTTTGTGGTTGAAGCGCCCCATTTTCTTCAACACACCTTCTGAAAAATCACTTTTTCATGCCTGCTCGCCGATTTTTGCATGTAGTTTTTTTTAGATCAATTTGCAGTTCTATAAGAGCTTTTAATTGATCGAAAGCTTGCAATGAGGCTGCGATCAATTGATTTTCCCAGTCGATAATTTGGTTTTGATAAAATCAAATTCAGCACTTAATTCAACAAGTGTTTTTCCGCTTTAATCGCAGCAAATGCTCACTTAGCTTTAAAATCATTTGAATGATTTCTTCTTGGTCCATGTGCCATAAAATACTGATATATTGATGTTTACAACATCATTTAGGGAGACAAATATACTTATGTCAATTGTCCAAATTTCCTGATCCTTCTCTCAACAAATTTAATACTTTTTTTGAGGCCAATTGTTTGAGCTACTGTTTGTGGAAACACACCTCTTTTATTTTTTAATAGCTCTACACCCGCTTTAAGCACTTCAAATATGTATGATTGTAGGATCTTTCTTAAAGGGTTGTGTTACACAAAACCGCTTTATAGACCTATTTTTGTCTAGTCTAAAAATTATTAGATCAGCCATAAACAAGAATTTTTATTAAAACCTTAGATTATCACTTATAATTCAACACCTTAGAAACGCCAATTATAAAACAAGTCAATTGCACGCTCTAAAGACTGACTCGCTTCCAAGTACAAACGTTGATTCATTTGATAACGTAAGGTCAGTTTATTCACTGGTGTAAATACCCCGACACCATAACGAATGAATAAGTCAGGTGTGATATAACCCGTCACAGAAACCTGAGTATCATCCCCTGTTCCTTGAGCATCTAGTGCCAAACCACTCAGACCAAATGTACGACCAATTTGGTTGGTCAATGCACGTGTACCACCCAAGCCCATACTAATACCGGCAGCAGCAATCGTGTTGTTCACATCAGAACGGAAACCTTCCGCCTGACTTAAACCTGAACTTCCTTCATTGATACGACCTGTAATTAAGGCATTTAAGGCTTCTTGTTCAGATAGACCTGCATCGTTATACACCTGAATTGCAGGACTTGATGCTGTACCCATCACACGGACACCAACGGTACTGCCTTGAACGGCTTTATTGGCATCAATATCTAAAGTAGGGTTCGCCAATGGCCCATTAAAACGGGCAATCGCACGGTTCAAGTCCAGACTTTGACCATAAGCTTCGATTTTCACACGCTGAGAAACACCGATTGCACCATTGGCACGCATTGCTGTTTCTAATCCACGTTGTGTCAAATTCAAACGACCAATCAGTGGAATTCGACTATCAAAACCTTGGAAAATCACTTGATTACCAATGTTCACCTGTACATCTGCGCGAATATCCCAAGGACGTGCCGATTTTAAGATTTCAAGTTGGTTATCACCTTCATGCACTACACGTACATCTGAAGATACCCCAACCACGGTTGCAGAAGATTCTGGCATCGAAATTAATGCGCGCGGCACATCAATTTTACCTTTTAGGGTTAATTTCTTACTAAAAGGCAGCACATCTAAAGATAAATCAGGCGTTACAACAGCAGTGATCAATGGCGCTTGACGGACCAACATTTCATTACCCGTTAAATTCAACTGGATACGTGGATCATTTTTCCAGTCAATATTTCCGTTTAATTTGCCCACACCACGACCACTATTAAATGCACCATCAATCGTCGCGTGGTTTTGACGTACAGCAGAATACAACTGAATATTGGTCAAGTTCACAGGTAATGAAATCATGCTAATCGAGCCATTTTTCACTCGAATCTCACCATCCATTAAAGGCTGTGACAATGTTCCGCTAATTTTTGCCGCATAAGACAACGTACCGCCCATTGAACGGACATCTTGTATAAATGGTTTTAAGATTTTCAATTGAACTTGGTTAAAGGCCACTTCACCACGGATCGGTTTATTGGCTTTATACGGATCAATAATAATATTGGCATAACCTGTACCAATATCAGGAGCTTTGGTATCGAGTCGAATTTGTAGCCCTTCAGCGACACTTTTCGCAATCAAACCTACTTCATCATATTTTAAAGTGGATGCTAAATACTGTGGGTCTTCCGCTGCTAAACCGAGTAAACCGTCACGAGTCACTAATCGTGCATCAATTTTAGGTTTTGCACCTTTCGCCCAAGACGCTTTCGCATAACCATTCACTTTACCCGTAATCGCCAGGCCTTCAGGCATAAATGCTGCAAAGTCGTTTAAGTCTAGATTCTTTGTCACAAAAGATACATTGCCGCGGTTTTTATTCACACGGATCGGCTGATCAAAACATAATTCACTTTGCTGGCTCATCCAACAATGTGCGCCAACAAATAAGTCAGACTGTGCAGTGTTGTAAATAATCGATGCATTTTGACGCTGCACAAGACGGGTACGTAAGGAGTCAAAATCGCCTTTTTGAATCTGACCAAGCCAATTATTTTGTGCGTTAAAACCACCAGCTAACTGCACATAAAATTTTGATAATTTATTTTCAGCACTGACTTTTAATAAATGCGCATTACGTGTTCCGGCTAGTGAAATTTGACCTTTCACAATCTCACGGTTGTTACTGCGTAAATTATCCATCGTTGCCGTTAATAAACTTGGTGAAGTCGCAGAAGTTGGCAACTCGCCTTGCACCCGTATTTTTTTCACACTGAATAAATTATTAAAAGCAAAATCATCTATTGCGATATTGGCAGATGCTTGCAGTCGTGGTTGTGCTTGAACATTTAAGTAGCCATAAGCACGTCCACGTAGGCCTGCATAAATTTCATATAATGCCGGTGCATTAATTTTCAATTGTAAATTTTGTGCATTACCTGTGGCTTGAATTTGGTTATTGGCATAAGCCAACAGTAAATTATTCGCTTCAAACTGTTTTGGCATAAAACCAGATTGATTTGAATTAATCACCATCGCCAAGTTACCTTGACCACGGACAGGTTTGTTATTGATCATACCTGCCAAATTCAGACGTTCAATTTGAATACGTTTTAGCGTATCTGACCACACACCACTGGTTTTTAAATTTCCAGATAATTCACCCCGTACATTTGAGGCAAAGTAATGCGGCTTAAAATGCACCAGTGATGCATTGATATCCCAACCAATGGCTTTTTGTAGTAAAACCTGTCCATTGGCAGAAATTTTACCTGCCACGCCATCATGACGTAGCTCGGCTATTTTAATTAATTCAGGTGTACCCGATACTTTGAAAATCAAACTGCCTTTACTTGCGGCAACTTGGCTTGCATTGAGGCCACCATTATAATTCACAGCAAAAGCTTTAAAGCCTCCACCTTGTTTCTCATCATGGAAAGTCAGCGCAGCAGTAGATTTACCTGTTAAATGAACCGTTTCATTTTGCTGTGCTAGTCGGCCTAACAAATCAATATTATTCAGCTGAATAATCTGTTGATTTGGTTTTGCATAACCATTGGCTTTTAATGACCCTGTAATTTGATCGACAGGCGCAGCAGCTACGATGGTTTGCGGATTGAACTGCTGTGCTTGTACATTGGCTTGCCATTTCAGCATACGTTTTTGATCAGGCAATTCTACAACTGCATTACCTTTGAGCTGACCTTTGTCGGCCACATAACTAAAGGCAGGGACATTGAGATTGTTATTTTTCAGATTCAGTTTGGCTTGATATTGTCCAGCAGGCAGAGCACCTTTTTCATGTCTTGACACGGTGGTCGCCACGTTGATGTTCTGCTGACCTTCTGTAAGCGCCAATTGCACATTGCCCGAATCACTACTCAACCATCCAACATATGGCACTGCACGGTCTATATTTTTCCAAGACACATCCATCAGCATCGGCTGAGCTTTATTATTTTTGGCAGGCGCTTGATCGAGTTTTAAATTCCAAGTTTCATATTGGTCAAAATCCACCAACGCCGTCAAGTGCATACCTTTTTCAAGGGTCCCTTTGGACGCAATCTTACTGTTTAAATTTACAGGTAGAAAATCTTGAACCACTTGCGGGATCAGCTTATGTTTTGGATTAATTTTATCCAAACGACCACTTACATCCCAAGTGACCTGATCTTTCCAACTCACCACGCCACCCAAATTGACAGCACCGCCCATCACTTGACCATTTAGGTTAGAAATATCAAGTTGGTTGACCAAGTCCGTACTCATGAGCGCAGTATATTTACCCTCAGGAATATTGGCCCCGCTCAGGTCCGTGTCTAAATCTAAATTGAGACGCTGAATATCCCCTTTGAATTTTGCCAGCCCATTTTTAGCAAAGAGCTTTTGCTCAGTCAGTAAAGGTAAATGATAGTTTTTAAATTTAAGCGCACCAAACATCGGGACATGTGGACGCATTGGATGGACCACTGCCCATCCTGTTAAAAGATCAGGCGTATGAGTTGCCACACCGGCTTGAATCGTATCAAGAGATCCTTTAGCCACCACTTGAATATCATGAATTTTCAGGCTTTCACGTAATGAAGGTAAATTAACAATCCCCACAGCATTTAGCGGATACTTGCCTTCAAATTTCATATTCCCCGAGGCTTGGCGCACAGATAAATAGCCCATATCCATACGGGTATCTTCAAATTTTAATTCCGTCCCTGACCAAAGCGCTTCATTTAATTCAATGTCATAGAAATCCACACCAGAACTATGGGTTTTAATCAGCATATGATCTAGATCTGCATGATCGACACGAAGTACGAAAGGCAGACGGATTTCACTAAATGCAAAAGGTTTATCGCTTGGCGGTGTCTTGGTAATAATTTGCAGATTTTTAACATCTGCCTTATTTAAATGAATTTCTTTATTAATAATGGCGCGCCAGCCGAGTGTAATATCGGCACGGTCAATCTTTACATCGACAGGTTTTAGCGTAACGAGGACATTTCGTAGAATAATGCCCCGCCACAGGTTACCACCTTCATATTCATAGTGAATGATTTGCTGACGTTCCAGAACACGGTCAAGTAAAAACTTACTGCCTTTGTCTGTAGAGAACATAACTGCTAATGCAGCCACCAAAAAGATAAGCACGAACACGAAGGTCAAAATGACACTTCGAAGAATACGACGCTTCTTCGGCAGTTGTTCTACCGGCGTTTCGTTTTCTGGTTCTTGCTGCTCTTGTTCAGTCATAAAAAACACATCACCTAAAAATTATAATTGTGAACCAATAAAGAAATGTAAACGAATTGGTTTGCTGTCGTCAGAAAGTCCCGTAGCCACATCTAAACGAATTGGACCAATTGGCGATGCCCAACGTATCCCCACACCTGCGCTATATGCAGTCGGTGTATTAAAGTCTTTATCGTAAGCATTACCGAAGTCACTAAAGACCGCAGCACGCCAACCTTCTTTAAATTGGTAGTTATATTCTAATGAGCCAGTTGCCAAAACTTGACCACCAATTTTATAGCCATCTTCTTCAGCCGCTAAACTCTTATAGTCAAAGCCGCGAATGGTTTGGTCACCACCGGTAAAATAGCGTAAGTTATAAGGAACTTTATCAAAGTTCTCTGTCAGAATATAACCTACATCACTGCGCCCCACGAACTGGTGATTATCATTTTCACCCAATGAATAAATAAAGCGCCAGCCCGCATTCAAGATAGCCATATCAACATCCGAAAGTAAGCTTTCACTTCCGACTTCAACTTTATAGGTTTGCTTTATCCCTTTACTTGGATTCACACGTTTATCTGAGTCGGTTCGAGAAATTTCATAGCCAAACATTAAGGATTGCTGTTCATTGTTAGTATTGACCAAGAACGCATCTGGAATATCATCACTAGGATTAAGTCCGTCATCAGTAATACGGTCCAAACGATAACGTAAACCAAAGGTATGCTGCCAACTACCACGGGGGTTTTTAATAATCCGGTCAACCCCAGCTACAGCAGATTCAATCGAAAGATTGACGCCTTGACCGACATCATCACGTTCTTCACGTTCATAACCACCGACTAAGCTGACATAGTCATTTAATGGATGGTTATATGGAATGTTATAGCGACCATCAATCGATTGACGGATTTTGGATACTTCCATGTTGGCATCAAATGAATGACCGCGTCTATTCACGATTGCACGGCGATACTGTCCACGAACACGTGTACCTGTATCGGTACCGAAACCTGCACCAATTTCTGCACTATTCAGCTTGTCTGCATTCAGTGTCACGATCACAGGGACTTTTTTATCTTCACGTACTTGGGCCTTTAAGCGTTCTTGCTCTTCTTGTTTGGCGTCTTGCGTATCTTGCAAACTGCGTAATTTAGATGGTTGCTCTGCATCATTCACCCCCGCAAATTGGTCTTCATCGACCACTTTTTGCGTCACTTCTTTATTCGACATCACTTCAGTTTTGTCTTTCACCACTTGTGAACTTTCTGACAACTGATTTTGATCGACCAAGGTTTGAATATCCGGGGGCAGTTCAAGTGGCTTTTCAATCGGGTCTGGTCGAATTGGATCAACCAAGGTGTAGTTAAAATAGCGAGAGTTGGTCAAGTTATTAGCCAAACCATTCACACGCCAGAAAGTATAGTCAGCACCGTCTTTCCACGTCACCAAACTTTCTAAAATATCGCGATCCAATGGAAACTCTGCATTCGGATCGCTCATTCTAAATTCAACTGCGCCAAGCTTATAACGCTCGCCCGTCTCAAAGCGCAAATTAATATCGGCAGTATTTTGCGGTTGCGCCACTTTTACATCATGTAAACGCCAATACGAGTCGAAGTAACCGTTATTGGTCGCTGCCTCATTGATTCGGCTTTTCGTGGTTTCGTATTTACCATGATTAAGAATGTCACCTTCTTCCTGATCTGGTAATACACCAATCACCTGAAACTGAGCTTGGTTCGCCCCAGCCCCAGAAAATTCAACATTCTGTTTTTCAATTTGCACAGGCGTATTTGGTGTAACCAATACACGAACTTTGCTGTCAGACACTTTTTCAAATTTGAATTCAGATTGATAGAAACCCACGGCTTGCGCGGCTTGATTGGACAAGCTACGTAATTGAGGCAAAGCCGATGGAAAATCACTAAAGGATTCTTGAGTAAAACTTGAAAGCTTGCCTTTAATATTGGCTTTGAGATCTTCCAGTGCCGCACCGTAGGCTTTACTCGACGTTTGACTGGTATTATGTGCTGATGTAATTTCAACATCCGCACTAATTCGTGGCACTTTTGCCGTGTTCATCTGACGTGGCGGACGTACTTTATATAATAAGCGCTTGAAAATACCCGGCTCTGCATCATCCTCAACTGTTGGGTTATGCAGCTCTTGCAGCGTACTGGCATTTTCATTTCGTGTCGCGGTAATTTCATTATCCGAACGAATTTCACCCATGAGCTGATCAATATTGACTGGCGCTTGGTTAATTTCCGTTAACTCTTTTTGGGTAATATCTGCAACAGCAACTTCTGTTTGCTGTGTTGCACGGTACTCCTGCGCTTGACGTTTGGCTTCTTCAGCAACTTGGAAGATTTCATTCGCCATGTTTTGATCAACAGGTGTCACGGGTAAGTTTTCTAAATCTTCAAACTCAATGGGTTTAAATTCTTGTAGTTGAGTTCCTGCTTGCTGCTGTTCTTGCAGCATTTTCATGCTATCAACAGATTCTTCTGGTTCATTTATATTTTCAATTTTTTCAATTGCTTCAGGCGTCGATAGCCCTTGCTTTACAGCCTCATCCTTGATTTCAGCAACAATCTCTGCTTTTGTATCGGTAGATGTTGGAACCGTTTCTGCGGGAGTTTGGGCGAAACTATGCTGAGCACACAAGGTCAAAAAGATGCTCATATATAGACTTTTATTGCTATGATGCTGTCGTATGCAGTGAGCCATACTGTGATGAAGCATTGTTTTTTTAAACTTGATTTTTGCAGGCATAGCAAACTCTAACAAATTTCATTATGTAATGGACTTAGTCAACCAGATGTAGAGCTAAAGATCTTATATCTATTGGTTTTTCGCCATCTCCAAACTCAAAAACATATTACATGATTTTTTTAGAGATTTTACCAATCACTCACATTTCTTAATAAAACTTAATGTAGCAAGACGCTTATGAATAACAACGAACATCTGCTAGGTACACGCCGTTTCCTGCCTATGTTTTTGACCCAATTTTTTGGGGCGCTCAATGACAATGTCTATAAACAGGCTTTATTGTTGGTCATTACCTATGGATTAATCCAACAACAGGCATTACCCATCAGCACGCTAAACAATCTGGCTGCATTATTGTTTATTTTACCCTACTTTATTTTTTCAGCGACAGCGGGACAGATCGCAGATAAGTTTGAACGTTCACAACTTGTCCGTGGCATCAAAATTTTAGAAATTATCATCATGATCATCGGCAGTATTGGCTTTCTGACCGGTCATTTATGGTTATTGTTGCTGGCTTTATTTTTGATGGGGACCCATTCGACATTTTTTGGTCCAATCAAATATGCAATTTTGCCTGAAATTTTAAAGCCCAATGAGCTGATGTCAGGCAATGCGCTCTTCCAATCGGCAACATCCATGGCAATTTTATTCGGGATGATTTTGGGCGGTGCAGTGATTGCTTCATCACAAGGCAATTTAATGTGGATCAGCCTGACGGTAATGACCATCGCCATTTTAGGTTATATCACCAGTCGTTTTATTCTTAAGCAAAATGTCACAACACCTGATTTAAAAATCGATTGGAACTTTTTTCGTACCAGTTACCAAACGATGAAATATGCCAAAAGTTTGCCGCTGATTTTTACCA
This sequence comes from Acinetobacter sp. YH12063, assembly GCF_013419715.1. NCBI lineage: Bacteria > Pseudomonadati > Pseudomonadota > Gammaproteobacteria > Moraxellales > Moraxellaceae > Acinetobacter > Acinetobacter sp. YH12063. The sequence goes on from NZ_VOZO01000005.1 coordinate 176,151, forward strand.
TTTTATTGGGGAACTCGTGGTATTGGTTTTATGGTGCTACCTACCTCACTCAAATTCCACAAATGACCCAGCAAAACCTACATGCCTCTGAAAATGTCGTTAGCTTGCTATTGACTTTTTTCTCTGTCGGTGTAGGCGTGGGTTCATTACTTTGTCGTAAATTGGGCGGCACTCAAGTCAATATTAAGATGGTTCCCATCGGTGCTGTAGGTTTAACGGTATTTGCACTGTATTTAGCCTTTAGTTTGACCCTCGTCCCTACTCAAACTGGCCCACTTATTAACCTTTCAGAAGTTTTTCATCAAGGTTGGGGCTATTACCATGTCATGATTGCCGTGACTTTATTAGGTATTAGTGGTGGTTTTTACATCGTTCCGCTCTATGTAATGATGCAAGCTTATTCTCCACGCTCACATCGTGCACGAGTCGTTGCCGCAAACAACATTTTAAATGCGGTATTTATGGTATCTTCTGCTATATTTTCAATTATTATTCTGAGTGTTTTAAAGATTGATATTAAAATACTTTTTTGTATAACTGCAGTACTCAGTGCAATCTTTTGTATTTGGCTGCTATTACGCATCAAACCTTTGCTTCACACTACGCAAGTCTCTCTGGAGGATTAATCCATGCGTCAATTTACAGGTGTCGACAAACTTATTCACTCATTTGATCAGGCCTTACGTAGTTTAGTTCCCGGAGCAACGGCTGCACATCGTGAAAATCCGTCTGTCGCTGAAAAGACTCAACTTGCAGTCAGCGAAGCACGCCATGTGGCAGGCCTAATGCGGGTCAACCATAGTGGTGAAGTGTGTGCTCAAGCGCTTTATCATGGCCAAGCCCTCACCGCGAAACTTCCAAATGTACGCCGTGAAATGGAACAAGCTGCGATTGAAGAACAAGATCATTTGGCTTGGTGTGAAGACCGCTTAAAAGAATTAGACAGCCATACCAGTCTGCTCAACCCTGTTTGGTACGGCCTTTCTTTTGGGATGGGTGCATTGGCAGGTATTGCCGGTGATCAATACAGCCTAGGTTTTGTCGCTGAAACTGAGCGTCAAGTGAGCCTGCATTTAGAAGATCACATCCGCCAACTTCCTGAACAAGACGAACGTTCACGTAAAATCTTAGTGCAAATGAATGAAGATGAGCTGCATCACCGTGATACAGCACTCAATGCAGGTGGTGTAGACCTTCCTGTTCCAGTTCGTATTGCCATGACTGGTATTTCAAAGCTGATGACCAAAACCAGTTATTACATTTAATGATTTTCTAATGATTGTCGCTAAGTTTTATAAATAGTGAAAAAAAAGCCTGCAATGATGCAGGCTTTTTTATGAGAAATCTTTTGACTTTAATACAATAATTCCTTCACCATCAAAACAGTTTATAGGCTGCCATCGACTTGGTGTAAACCAATCAAAATTCAAACTATAACGTTGTGCAGTGGACGGATAACCTGATCCCCCTAATTCAAGCAGCCATCCTGCCGGACAAATTACTTTTTGGTTATTCATCATAACGGTTTGATCATGTGCCAACTCAAGCAATAAATGGCGATGCAGCTCAAATGCAATAACATCAAATCCAGCTATTTGAATCGGCTGTGGAAAACGAGCCGATGTCAAACCTTGACGAATATCAGTCATCTGTTCCAGAGTATAATCGGTTTCAAATGATCGGTTAATCCACGTGCCTTCAGGCAGTACAACCTCTCCAAAGTTTAAAGGTTCCTGCAACTGTATATGAATTTTCTTTTGATGCTGCCACTCTGCATAGTCAGAACTAAGATCTGAAATCACGAACAATCCAAGCGTTACTGCAACAAATAAAGGGAAAAACAATACGCCAGATAAACCAATTTTAAGTACCGCATTTACTTTATATGGTCGATTTTTTTGCTTTTTATACCAATTATTCCAACTCAACCAAATCGCAATGACAATAAATAGCACCAAAATCGCAAAGCAAATAATAAGGAAACCTCCCGCACCCGCACCATAACCTAAGCCCATATTGCTCTCACTAAATATCCCTTTAAATCTTTTAATTATGTTTTGACGACTTTATCAGATCAAACACTTGCACTTTATCAATGTTGATGATGCTTACACCACCACTTCAACACCGTATAGAGCACACGGAAGAATACGATACATAAAATAACGGCAATAACGATGTAAATATCTTGATGATAAGGCAGCATTTTCGCCCAAAATAGATGTAAATAATGACTGATTTGGAAGCCAATCGTTGCGACTAACATCGCCCAAATAAAACAGGCAACTAGATTAATCAGCACATATTTCCAAACAGGATAAGCACGCACACCGACTGCAATAGGTAAAATAGTTCTAAAACCCCAAGCAAAGCGCATAAATAAAATGGTCAAAATAGGATAACGTTCAATAAACTGGCTCGCACGATCGAATTTTTGTGCAAATTCTGCATTCGACTGGATAAGTTTTTGCCCATAGCGAGCGCCCATTTGATAATAAAACTGATCGCCAATAAAACTGCCCAACATCGCCACTGCAATCAACATTGGAAAATGAAGTATGTGTTGATGGACGGCATAGGCGCCAATCATCAGCACTGTTTCTCCCTCAAACAATGTGCCAATAAAAATCGCAATATAGCCATAATGCTGAATCAGATCAGTCCAGTTCATATCATTATTTTGAAGCTAAAAAAGATAATGTAATCCTGCGACAGCCTATACGCTAGCGCATACCATGACAGGATTTGAATATTTTTGTTATTGTTTATCTAGCATAGTTAGGTCAGTTTGAAATACCACTCATGTGCATTGAAAACATTGCGTTTCATTCGCTCAATCCACTAAAACTTTTTGACAACTCACCATAGGAAATTGATGTGCTGGATGTTCAAACATCTCATTTTTCCAAATATCGAACATTGGAATTTTAACATCGAGTGCTAATGGCAGTTTTTTCGGATTAAATTGCATGTGCGCTAAGCCTTCGCCCCACGCGATCAGATCTAGATCCAAAGCGATATTATGAGACGGACGAACACGACCTGAGTCTGCTTCCATTTTTTTCAGTAAGGTGCTGATTTCATCTACAGATAAACTGCTTTTCACCAAACAAGCTGCATTCCAATAATCCGCCCCAATGCCATCACGACAAGGAATCACATAAATTTTGGAAAATTCAGCATGACCCAAAGCCTGAATTTGACGTAAAGCCAGTTGAAAATGCGGTTTGGGATTGAAATTACTCGCCAGAGCTAGGGCGAAAATCGTTTCGGTGGCGTTCAAGACGAATTCCTACAGAATTGGCTTGCGCGATAATGGCAGGCTTCCGGATGGTAATCATAATAGATTCAATACTGTCATAGGTAGCGAAAAGTGCATCAATCACCAGTTTTGCTGCATGTTCGATCAATTTAGGTTGAGCAGTTTGAATGACTTTGGCTGATATTTCGCAAATTTCAGCATAATTCAAGGTATCTTCAAGCTCATCTGACTGAGCCGCCTGCGCTAAACTGGTTTGAATATTGAGGTCGAGCATCAAAGGCTGAATAATTTGACGCTCCCAATTGAAACAGCCGATGACGGTCTCAACTTTCAAACCTTCAATGATAATTGCGTCCATTCTTACACTCAAATTAAAATCTTAAACATCGATAAAATCCTCCTGTTAAAGAAGGAGGGTTTTATTTATATCTTGCGGCTAAATTATTGCTTCAACAATAAATTAGGGTCCATAGTCTGCACCATTTGAATACGCTGGTCTGCATAAATATCAGTATATGGCGCAAGGATGCGCATAAAGCGGTCAAAGTACAACATTTGTTTGAATAATAAAGCGAAGTCACGTGGGAAGCGAATACCATGACGCTCTCCGACTTGTACCATATCCATCATGATGTCATTCAAATCGGCAGGATTTGAGGTTAATAATTCCTGTGGATCAGCCAAAAGCACACCGCTAAATAAACGCTCTAAATCGGCAGCTAAGACTTGTGTGTCAATTTTGACAGCCGTCATGCCCATTTTCAGCATGTTTTCAGCCATCAAGTTGTAGTCAGTTTTTTGTAGGGCATCCATAAACGCAATACATGCTGTCCACACTTCAGGTTTCAACTGGCCCACGATACCAAAATCGATGAAGCCTACTCGACCATCTTCTAGCAGCATCAGGTTGCCTGCATGTAAGTCTGCATGGAAACTGTTACATAACATCAAGCTGCCAAACCATGTATTCATCGCTGTCACCAAAACTTGCGATGGATCTTTAGCGACTTTCTTGACCACGTCAAAATCGGTCAATGGCACGCCGTATAAACGTTCCATGGTTAAGACACGACGTGTTGAATATTGGTGATAAACCTTTGGTGCTGTTGCGGCTTTGTTTTGAGTTACGTTCAGATAATTCACAAAGTCGTCAAGATTTTGAGCTTCTTCAATAAAGTCCACCTCACGTACCATGCGAACTTTAATTTCTTCAACGATATCTGCAAGTGAAGCAAATTTGACTTTGGGTACAGCTTTTTCGACCAGTTTAGTAGCCCAATGTAAGACGTTTAAATCTGTATAGAGAATCGTCTCGACACCCGGTTTTTGCACCTTAATAACAACATTTTCACCAGTGACCAATTTAGCGGCATGCACCTGTGCAATCGATGCAGAAGCCAAAGGCTTTTCATCAATTGAAGCAAATATTTCATCTAAATTACGACCAGCAAATTCTGAAGCCAATACCTGCTGCACATAACTAAACGGCAATGACGGTGTCTGATCTAAACAGCCTTGGAACTCTTCGACATATTCACGCGGAAATAAAGAAGGTGTACTGGCAATAAATTGACCCAATTTAATATAGGTTGAACCTAGTGATTCAAAAGTTTCACGCATTAATTTTGCGTTACTTGGTTTTTCAGTTGCATATTTAAAGCCGGCTTTTGCCGCAACGATAGCGGTCTCACCCATGCGGGCAACCGAGCGAATTCCATCTAACCAGATATTGTTTTTCATAATGTCTTAGAAAAAAATAATTAACGTGAGTGTAGCAAAAAAATAAGGGCTTGCTGCTTTATCTTGCCTGACAGATTGGACAATCGGGATCTATTTCAAAAGCGAGAATTTTTTGTTTCATTGACAGACCATCCCACAACAAAAGTTTTTGTTTCAATACTGTCTTTCCTAAACCCAAATAAAGCAAAGCATGATGAGCTTGCAAACTTGCCATAACATTTGGTGTGGTTGCAAGCACACCCGAGTCTGCACAGCGCAAACTTTCATTGGCATGCTGTTCTTTTGGAAATAGACATTCATAACATGCCGCGTTTCCTTCGACCATAAACAGTTGCCCTTGGAAACCAATCGCTGAAGCACTAATCAGCGCCACATTATTTTCTACGCAGCTTGCATTGACCAAATAACGCGTGCTGAAATTATCACAACCGTCGAGAACCAAATCTTGCTGTGAAATCAATATCTTTGCGTTGCTTTCATCTAATTTTGTGGTATAGCTTTGCACACGAATATGCGTGTTAATCGCTTGTAATCGTTTAGCCAAAATTTCCGATTTATAAAAACCTACATCGTGTTCTGTATACGCGATTTGTCGTTGCAAATTACTGATTTCAATGCGATCTGCATCGATTAAAGTAATTTGTCCGACGCCTGCACGTGCCAATAATTCGGCTGTAGTACAACCAATTCCACCACACCCTACGATGAGTACATTGGCAAGTTTTAGCTTCTCTTGCGCATCGATGTCCCAACCATCAAGCAATATTTGACGGCTGTATAGATGCATTTCATCATCACTTAATTCCATGTCTGAATCTAGATCGAGCTGTGCATCCATGTTCTGCTATCTCATTTAAAACATAAAACCGAGGCCATTATAACGAGCAATCCAAAGATAAGGACGAAAATAAATATTCAATTTTGCTATGAAAATTTAGGCATTCACATTTTAAACAAAGCCTGAATACTTTGTTCAATTGCCGTATACACCTGCTGCATATCGATCTGCTGATTTAAAAATAGTAAATCGACGAAAGGCTTCGAAATGGTTGCACCAAATAACATATCCGCCATGATATCTGCATTTAAGTTCAATACAAATTGGGCACTTGGAATATGACTCACAGTATGAATCAAATGATCTCGGCTTTTGGCGATACCTTTTTCATAAAAAGTATCACTTATTCCATCAACACCAACACGCTCTGCGATCGCCAGTCGGCACAACTTAATATGCCGCTCGGACAGGACATGCTCAGCAATTTTCTTCAGTTGATTTTGCAAGGCCAACACACGATCTAAACTATTGGCATCAAAAGCATCTTCAGTCCAGATATAGGACGACTCAACCAATGAAATAAGCAGTTCACGTTTATCAGAAAAATACACATATAGCGTTTTTTTAGACATACCTGCTGCGGTCGCAATTTCAGACATGGTGACATTTTCAAAGCCCTTCTCACCAAAGAGTTGTTCTGCAATAGAAAAAATTTCTGCACGCCGCTGTTCTGCCGACATGACCAAAGGACGGCCTAGTTTTGCCAATGCTGCTCTCTTTGACTTAGGAAACCGATAAGTTTCAGAATGCGCTGCTTTCCACAAGATCCAACCACATTATGACAGCATCAAATACACGTGCAATGCCCATACTCATTGCATTACTCGCAACCATCGGCCCGATAGGTATTGATATGTACCTACCAAGCATTCCCGTTATGGCAACATCTTTAGGGAGTAGCGAAGGTGCGATCCAACTGAGTTTGATGACATTTTTTGTGGGTTTAATGCTTGGCCAGCTGATGTATGGCCCACTATCGGATAAATTTGGCCGTAAGCCGCTTATTTACTTAGGTTTAGGGATTTATATTTTAGGCTCGATCGGCTGCACATTTGCACAAAGCGTTGAACAATTACAATGAATTCGCTTTATTCAAGGTTTAGGTGGTTCAATTGGGATGGTGATTGCCTTTGCGATTATCAAAGATCAGTTTCAAGGTCCGGCAATGGGCAAATTGATGTCGATGGTTTTGGCGATATTAGGACTATCACCGGTGGCAGCACCTTTAGTTGGCGATGGCTTACAGGCTTTAGGTTCATGGCGAAATATTTTTATTTTTTTAGCCGTATATGCGGCGATTGTATTGGCAGCCGTTGCGGTGCTGCTCCCTGAAACACGTCAAGTGGAATTGCGCCAACAATTCAAGCTTTCACAAACCATCAAATTATATGGGCAAATTATCAGGGATCGTAAGTTCATCATTTACTCACTGACACTGTGTATTGCGCAAGCTGGCTTCTTTGCTTATATCGCTGGTTCAGCCAGTGTATTTATCAGTGAGTATCAGCTAAGTTCTACCCAATTTAGCCTGCTCTTTGCATTCAATGCATTTGGTTTAATTGTTGCGGCAATCTTCAACCCCAAAGTGCATGAAAACTTTGGCCCACTGAATACCTATAAAATCATGAACAGCAGTTTCTTGCTCATTATGGCTGTATTGCTCCTTGCCCAATGCTTAGGCTATTCAAATCTAATATTCTTCTGTAGCGCACTATTTATTGCCGTTGCACTATTAGGTTTCATTATGCCTACCGGCAGCCAGTTGGCTCTTATGTTTCAGCATAAAAATGCTGGCACAGCATCTGCATTATTAGGGGCTTTACAATTTGGCTTTGGTGCGATCATTACAACTTTAACCGGTAAATTTAGTAGTTTTGGCAGCTTAGGTTTAGTCACAATCATGTTTGCTTGTGCACTTATTTCTGCACTGCTTTGCCTCATTAGCTTTCCAAAACATTTACCGATGTCTCAGCATTAAAATTGCAAACTCAAAAATAATTATTATCCAACTTAAATAAGCAAATCAAAAAAGGCTGCATTTACGCAGCCTTTCCTTTAATCTATCTCAGCCTAAACTTAACTGACCTTTTGAATTAATTGCGCTTTGGCCACTTCTTGTTGCTTTAATAAGTTACGTTGGATTTTTCCACTCGATGTTTTAGGCAACCCATCCACAAATTCAATTTCTTTTGGATAAGCATGCTTGGATAAACGAGATCTTACATAGGCTTGTAGCTTATCCATGAGTTCTGAACTTGCTTGATATTGTGGTTTCAATACCACAAAAGCTTTGACCAATTCAGTTCGCTCAGGATCAGGCTTACCAACAACTGCCGACTCTAAAACCTCTTCACATTCTAATAATGTGCTTTCCACATCGAAAGGCCCTACACGATAGCCTGACGTTGTAATGACATCGTCTGCACGACCTACAAAATCAATGCCGCCTTCTTCGTTTAAACGAACGGTATCACCGGTTAAATAGTAGTTCCCGACAAAGGCTTTACGGTTATTGCCACCATAACCTGTGAACCACATGAGTGGAGATTGCGACCAATCTAATGCCAATGTTCCAATGCCACCACGTTCAATTTCTTGATAGTCTTTATTAAGCACCGCGAAACGATGACCCGGTATAGCAAAACCGGCTGAACCCACTTTTTTGTAGTGTTCTAAAGCATGATGATTTGCAATCACCATTCCAAGTTCCGTTTGTCCATATTGGTCATAAATATTGACGTTTAAGTCGTGATTAAACCATTGAATCACTTCAGGCGTTAGCGGCTCACCTGCGCTACTCACAACCCGTAAATGTGATTTTATGGATGCGTCAAATTTTTCTTTGAAGCCAAAGAACATACGAAAAGCCGTTGGAGAACCGGTCAAATTACTGACTTTATATTTTTTGATGACTTGAAGTGCATGATCAACACTAAAAGCCCGTTCATCCATAATAATGCTGTGTCCTAAACTTAATGGCCCTGCAATTCCATAGTACAAACCATAAGCCCAACCCGGATCTGCCAAATTCCAAAATGAATCTTCATCACGCAAATCAACCGCATGTGTCATATACCCTTTAAATGCCAATAACGCTTTGTGTGGCACAGGTACAGACTTGGCTAAACCGGTCGTTCCCGATGTAAACATCATTAAAAATTCATCGTCAAATGAACGGGGAACTGAGTTAAATGTGGCGTCATGCAATTGCAACTCTGACCAAAAGTCAGGATCTGTTTGAATTGCTTGATCGGCATGCACGGTTAAAATATGTGGTAAATCAATATGATTGAGTTTTGATCGTTGCTCAGTGTTGGTTACAATCAGCTTTGTTCCCGCAGTTTGCACCCGATGTTCAATCGCTTTGGATTCAAATGCCGTAAACAACGGTTGATAAATTGCCCCTATACGCCATGTTGCCAATACGGTGATCAATAACTCTGCTGTGCGGGGTAATAGACCTGCAATGCAATCACCTGCTTTCAATCCAATGCGTTGATAATAATTTGCCAATTGTGCAGAAGATAAATCTAATTGCTCAAAAGTCCATTGCTCAGATTCACCATTCTTGCCTTCCCAAATCAGCGCAGTTCGATTTTGCCCAACATAGCGCCCACAACATTCATCATAAGCATTGATTGAACTTGGCGTACCGACCAATTGTTCTGCAACCATTTTTTCAAAATTAAAATCACGATATGCTTGTTCTAGTGTCTTCATGACGACAATTCCTATCCTGTTCTCTATGATTCAAAGTGCAATACTTTGAGGTTTATTAATCTTGTTGTTATACCGCTGCGTACTAGTGACGATTCCTTTGCCACGTTTGCTTTTACTGCTTTTCCATACACCGATTGCAAGGTCGGTTTTTTAGTTTTGAAGCTTATACTCTTCGACAATCTATTCTTAGGCTGTCTATTCTTAGACTATCTATTCGTAAATTACCTATTCTTAGATTGTCTATACCTAGATAACCATGTTTGGATGTGCCCTGCAATTTCCATAACTATCAATGCCATTGCAGGGTTTGAACATCGACAAAAGTCTATTTTTTAATCAGCTACCCTTTGGTTACTTCACGTGCAATCACTAGCCGTTGAATGTCCGATGCACCTTCATAGATTTGACTGACACGCACATCACGATAAATTCGTTCTACAGGGAAATCAGATACATAACCGTAGCCACCATGGATTTGTATGGCATCTGAACACACCCGTTCAGCCATTGTCGATGCAAAAAGTTTCGCCATCGAGGCTTCTTTTAAGCATGGAAAACCGGCATCTTTTAACGTCGCTGCATGGAAGATTAATTGGCGTGCTGCCTCAATTTGGGTGGCCATATCTGCTAAGCGAAATGCCACGGCTTGATGCTGAACAATCTCCACCCCAAATGCCTTTCGTTCATTGGCATATTCAACGGCTGCATCAAGTGCTGCTCGTGCCATACCCACAGACTGCGCTGCAATACCAATTCGACCTGACTCTAAGTTTGATAAGGCAATTTTATAGCCTTCTCCCTCTTGACCTAAGAGACTATCTGCAGGTATCCGACAGTCATCTAAAACAATAGTTGCTGTATCGGAACAATGCTGACCCATTTTGTCTTCTAATCGCGATACGATATAACCCGGCGCATCCGTCGGCACTAAAAAGCACGAAATCCCTTTTTTACCTGCAGACTTATCCGTTACCGCAAAAACTAAGGCTACTTGGGCATGTTTTCCTGTGGTAATAAATTGCTTGGTGCCATTTAACACCCACTCGTCACCATCACGCTCCGCTTTGCATTCCAATGCGCTCGCATCTGAACCCACTTGTGGTTCTGTTAGGCAAAAACAACCTAACCATTCGCCTGTGGCTAATTTTTTTAAGTATTTTTCTTTTTGTGATTCAGTACCATAACGCTGTGTAATGCCACATGGCAGTGAGTTTTGTACGCTGACAATCGTCGAAATCGCACCATCACCTGCAGCAATTTCCTCTAAGGCAACAACCAAAGACACATAGTCTAAACCTGCACCACCCCATTCGTCCGAAACCGTCATGCCTAAAGCACCCAGCTCACCAAGTTCCTTTAGCTCTTGTGCAGGAAATGATGCCATTTTGTCACGCTCTGCTGCCGTCGGTTTCAGTTTTTCTTGCGAATAACTTCGCATCATGTCCTGAACCATTTTTTGTTCATCATTTAAAATCATGAGACTTCCTTTTCTAAATCTTTTATAGCGTGTATAGCTTTAATTTTTGGATAACTGCGGAATTAAAAATACTTTGGCTGTATAAAGCAAAGTTGGATACACGACGACGTCATTTGCAACTGTCTGAGGCAGGACGCCATTAATCTCAAATGTTTCTGCGACCTATAAATCAATAAATACTTGATGACGAGTTTTGCAAATGACAATGGTTTTGGTTACTTTTGCCGAAACAAAAGTAATGAGATGAGCTACTGTCAACGAAGTTATTCTCGATAAGACTCCGTCGTAGAAGCCTGAATAAGCAGTTTTAATAAATAACTATTTAGGCTGCATACGAATCGCGCCATCAAGACGTATCACTTCGCCATTGAGATAAGCGTTTTCAAAAATATGCGTCACTAATTTTGCAAACTCTTGTGGTTTTGCTAAGCGTGGTGGGAAAGGCACCATTTGCCCCAAAGCATCTTGTACATTTTGTGCCAAGCCTTTGAGCATCGGCGTTTCCATAATGCCCGGAGCAATGGTCATCACACGAATCGACTCACGTGCAAGCTCACGTGCAAGAGGTAATGTCATTGCAACCACTGCCCCTTTAGATGCTGCATAAGCCGACTGACCAATTTGACCATCAAAAGCTGCAACCGACGCCGTATTCACAATCACGCCACGCTCTTCTTCACCTGCTTTTAATTCATATTTAGCAATCAGTTGTGCCGCATAGCGCAGCATATTGAATGTGCCTGAAACATTAATATTTAATACTTTTTGGAACATCGCCAAATCATGTAATCCGTCACGCCCTAAAACTTTTGCAGAGGGTGCGATACCTGCACAGTTCACTAAGCCATTGAGTTGACCAAATTCAGCTTCAACTTGTGCAAAGAAAGCGCCGACCGCTTGTTCATCAGTGACATCCAATTGAACAAATTTGGCATGATCACCTAGTTGACGTTGCATCGCTTCGCCATGCTCATGATTCATATCCACAATAATCACTTTGGCACCCAAGCCAATCAGATGTGTTGCTGTCGCAGCGCCTAGTCCTGATGCACCACCTGTCACAACAAAAACTTTTCCTTTAATGTCCATAGCATTTCCCTATTTACGATGTCTTGTTTTAAATTCGACTTAAGATGCAGAGTAAACAGAGAATTTATTCAGTACAATTTCCAAATGTTGCATCTTTTCTGATGTATTTGGACAATTCTGAACAAGGACCTATCCGCACATATGCCGAAGCATGGACTCGAATACAGCAAAGGGACGATTTCTATCGACTTGGTGCATGAAGCATTACACGATGCGCAAAAAAAGCACTTTGATATTTCTGCTATTTTACAAAAGTCTGGTATACCCTCAGAGTTACTGCTATCGCGTAAAACCAGAGTTTCCGTTTCACAATATGCGGCTTTATGGACTCATCTTGCAGATGTGATGGATGATGAATTTTTTGGCATGGATCGGCATGCTATGCGACGTGGTAGTTTTAAGCTACTGTCGAAAATGGTCATGCATAACAGCACATTGGGTGATGCACTCAAGCAAATCCTACAATTTTTAAATCTGGTTTTAGATGACTTACATAGCGATTTAACCATTGAAGATCACTTTGCTTATATCGTGATCTATGACCAACATGCGCCTAAACGCATGTTCAGCTATGCCACATATTTAATGCTCATCCACACGCTACTGTGCTGGCTAAGTGGTCAACGGATTTTATTAAACCAAATCCAATTTAAATGTGATGCACCGCTTGATGATCACGACTATAAAGTTCGCTTCTGCGAAAATATTCATTACCAAGCCAGTCAAAACTATATACAGCTCGATGCCAGTTATTTAAGCCTTCCCATCAAACAAGACACACGTTCCTGGTATCAATTCCTACAACAAACGCCTGAAAACCTCTTGGTTCGTTTTAAAAACCCGTATGCACTTAGCAGCCAAATTCGCAAACAACTCTTAGACGTTTCTCCTGCCGAATGGTTAGAGTTTTATGAGTTGGCAGTCAAAATGAATATGTCGGAAGCCACGATGCATCGCCGTCTTAAAAGTGAAGGTGTGAGTTATCAACAACTCAAAAATGATATCCGACGTGATACTGCCATCGATTTTTTAACCCATACCGATAAAAGCTTACAAGATATCAGTGAAGAACTAAATTTTCATGATCCGAGTGCTTTTCATCGGGCTTTTAAAAAATGGACAGGTGTCAGTCCCGGTGCGTATCGACAAAATAATGCGCCTGAATTCAAGGCCTAAAATTTGATATTCGCTATTTATAAATTGAATATTCATCTAATTAATAGAAAATCAATAACTTAAAAATATTCAATAAATAGACTGACCATTCATCCTTGAACGATTGCTACTTTAGTCTAATTAGGTTATTTTTCACTCAATTTAAAGCACTTTGCTTATTTATATTCCAATTCTCCTGCATCTCCTTGAAAGGCTTTCCTATGCTTAAGATGATTGATGTTCTTGAACAACAACTTGTTCAAAACTTTTCAGATTCTCTTTTCACTCAGATTGACGCAATTGATGAACTGTTTCATGAACAGCTTAAAACTGTCGCAGATATCGATTTGCAAAATTTGATCTCACAATTTTTTAGCACTGAAAATGCAGTTGAAGTTGCTCATGCACTGGATATCCAAGCAGATGACATTGAAGCAATTCAAGCAGGTGCAAATCTAAAAGATGAAAATTTAGTGAATGCAACTGCAAAAATTATTGCTTACTGTCTTGCAGTAGAAACAGCAGCTTTAGAACAAGTTGAAGTTTTCGATAGCTTACAAGACTACCCAATGTAAGCATTGATCGAATATAAAAATAAAGCGCATTCAATGCGCTTTATTTTTGACTATTTATCTAACACTAAATCAATGTTGCCACTGACCTAAGCTGACACGGTCATTACCGCCATAATCTTTTATAGTCCGAACATTTCGATATCCAGCCTGCAAGAACAAATGTCTGACCGATTCACCTTGGTCATAGCCATGTTCGAGCACCACCCAACCATTCACGGTTAAATGTTTTTTAGCTTGAAGAATGATTTGCTCAATATCTGCAAGCCCATGATTGTCCGCAACCAAAGCACGTTCAGGCTCTGTCGCCAAATCTTTCATGTGTACATCATCAGCATCGATATACGGCGGATTTGACACAATTACATCAAAGAAAGCACGACCAAAGGGTTTCAACCAAGAACCTAAGACAAACTGCACATGTTCAAGATCATGCTTTTTGGCATTAAACTCAGCAACTTCCAAGGTAGGTTCGTAAATATCCGAAGCTACAATTGACCAATCTGGACGTTCACTGGCTAATGACAAGGCTACAGCACCAGTTCCTGTTCCTAAATCGACCACACGAGCATCTTCAGGAAGTTCTAAACGGAGTACAGTTTCAACGAGTACTTCCGTATCAGGACGTGGAACCAAAGTATCTTTAGTCACTTTTAAGTCTAGCGTCCAAAATGGCTGAGAACCTGTGACATAAGCCAAAGGCTCACCTGCTGCAATACGAGCAAGACTGTCGACATAGAGTTGTTCTTGTTCTGCCGTCAATTCTTGATCCTTTTTCATGATTAAATCAAAAGAATCAATCTTGGTGATGTGCTCTAACAACCACGCATTTTCCTGACGTTCATAACTTTCAGGTTCACCACGATAGGCCAAAGCCTGTGCAATATTCATCAGCCACCATTCTGCTGTGCTAATAACGCCAACTGATCGGCTTGATATTCACGATGCAAACTATCTAGCAATTCAGTCAAATCACCTTCCATCACTGCATCCAACTTATACAGCGTTAGGTTAATCCGATGATCAGTCATACGACCTTGTGGATAATTATAGGTACGAATACGCTCAGAACGGTCACCAGAACCTACTAAGTCACGACGCATTTCAGATGTCGCGGCATCTGCCGCCGCACGTTTGGCATTTTCTAAACGAGAAACCAACAGCGCCATCGCTTTGGCTTTGTTTTTATGTTGTGAACGTTCATCCTGACATTCTACAACTGTACCCGTTGGTATATGGGTAATACGCACCGCGGAGTCAGTTTTGTTAATGTGCTGACCACCTGCACCAGA
Source organism: Acinetobacter sp. YH12063 (assembly GCF_013419715.1). Lineage (NCBI taxonomy): Bacteria > Pseudomonadati > Pseudomonadota > Gammaproteobacteria > Moraxellales > Moraxellaceae > Acinetobacter > Acinetobacter sp. YH12063. The sequence goes on from NZ_VOZO01000005.1 coordinate 191,296, forward strand.
GGCACGATAGGTATCAATACGTAATTCTGAAGGATTAATTTCAACACTTGTGTCTACATCAATTTCCGGCAAAATCGCAACAGTACATGCCGAAGTATGAACACGACCTTGTGACTCTGTTGCAGGAACACGCTGTACACGATGTGCACCACTTTCAAATTTCAAACGACCATATACACCTTCACCATTGATAAGGCAAATCACTTCTTTATAACCGCCATGTTCGCCGTCATTTTCAGACAGCACTTCAATACGCCAACCTTGTGATTCAGCATATTTACTGTACATTCGATACAAGTCACCCGAGAAAATTGCAGCTTCGTCACCACCTGTTCCGGCACGAATTTCTAAATAAGCAGAGTTCGCATCATTCGGATCTTTTGGAATCATCAGAATGTTTAAGTCTGCTTCAAGCTGACCGATCAAAGCTTTATTTTCTTTGATTTCCTCAACGGCCATTTCTTTAAAATCTGGATCCGTCATCATTACTTCAGCAGTCTCAATATCTTCTTCTGCTTGACGGTATTTTTTCCAAACTTCAGTGATTTCAGATAAATCACTATGCTCACGTGACAACTGACGGAAACGTTTGTTGTCTGAAATGACTTCTACATCTGCGAGTAATGCATTTAATTCTTCGTGACGGTCAGAGAGCTGATCTAATCGTAAACGTAACGATTCTTTCATTTTTCAAAAAATCTCAATACACAGGCTCTACCGCTAAACTTTCACGGATATGCCAAAATTCAAAATAATGGCGCTAGTGTACCGATAATGGGTCTGAAATGACATATATATTGTTTTTTGGCCTATCAATGACCCTAAATATCAAAGTGTGAACTTCATCACTCCTACCTTTCTCCATAAAGTCGTACAGATTTTCAGCATTCGACCTTTTTTTTCACAATATTAATAAAACTTATACAAACTAGACACTCAAATCACTAAATAAAGTGAAAGCTCTCCATATTTATAGCGAATAGTTTTGTTACATTTACTGCCATCGAAATGATTATGAAAAAGTCCTCGCGTTTATGAAGGACATGGAGTGAACTATGAAACTGAATACTCTTTTAATGACAGCCACTCTAGCAACTGCTTCTATGTTCACTGTGTCTGCAAATGCAGATAGTACAACACGCGTTGCTGCAGCTAGTGCATTAGGTAGTGTTGCAGGTACTGCAATTGGTAAAAACATGGGCGGTAATACCGGCGCTACAATTGGTGCTGCTCTTGGTGGTGCTGGTGGTGCTGCGGTAGCAAGTAATAAACGTAACCGTACAGAATCTGCTATCGGCGGTGCTTTAGGTGGTGGTACAGGTTATACCGTTGGTAAAAGCATGGGCGGTACAAACGGTGGTTACATCGGCTCTGCACTAGGTGCTGCTGGTGGTGCTGCTCTAGGTAATAAAATCTCTAAAGATAAAGCCTACGACAAACACCAAGAACGTAAATACAAAAAACGTTACCGTCGTCGTCACTAATTCAAAATTAGTGAGTCCGTATTGGATCGTGAAAAGAGCACCTTCGGGTGCTTTTTTTATGTATCGCCTTTTTTCAAATGATAAATACAATTTTATTTATTGCACCTCAAATATGTAGAGTTGATCCACTCTATCCATGTGATCAATCATGTAGAAATAAAGTGCAAAATTTACATTGCAGCAACGGAACACATATTTTATTTCACATCACGCTCCAAATATTCGCTATGTGTTTTCATATATTGATATCAACAGATAAACATCATGCTTCGTAAGGAGTTTAAAAATGAAAATTAATAAAATTCTATTCAGTGCAGCAATTGCCGCTTCAGCGCTTACCATGACTGCTACACATGCAGGTAATAGCACCAATACTGCTTTAACTTCTGCTTTAGGTGGTGTTGTTGGTGCAGCAATCGGGAACCAAGTTGGCGGCCAAACTGGCGCAATGATTGGTTCAGCAATTGGTGGCGGTGCAGGTGCAGCAGCATCGGCAAACAAACGTGACCGTAATGGTGCCATCATCGGTGGTGCACTTGGTGGCGCAGGTGGTTATACCGTAGGTAAAAACATGGGCGGCACAAACGGTGGTTATATCGGTGCTGCACTTGGTTCAGCCGGTGGTTCTGCACTAGGTAAAAAAGTGTCTGAAGACCGTCGCTATGATGATCGTTATGATGATCGCTATGACCGTCGTTATAACAACCGTGGCTATCGTACCAATAATTATAGCTACAATGACCGAGGCTACCGTGGAGACAATGGTCGTCACTTAGGTTGGTACAAAAACGGTAAACGTTAATCGATATATTTCAATGGAAAAAAATCAGCACCTTCGGGTGCTTTTTTTGTATATAAAAAAAGTTTAGATATATCTAAAGTTGTCTTTTTACACCGCCCCACGACCATATCGAATTTATTCGATATACATTCAGCTTTTTATATCGTATTATTTCGATATAAAGATCTCTGAGAGAAAACATGCGTACTCTAGCCGATACAAAATTTTCAATACTTGAACTCGCACCTGTTCGAGATGATAAAACCATCGAATTTTCACTCAAACATGCACTCCAGTTAGCACAAAAAGCGGAACAACTTGGCTATGAGCGTCTATGGTTAGCCGAACACCACAATATGGATGGCATCGCAAGTTCTGCAACTGCGGTTTTACTTGGTTATCTCTTAGCAAATACACAATCCATCAAGCTCGGTTCAGGCGGGATTATGTTGCCCAACCATGCACCTTTGGTTGTCGCTGAACAATTTGGCACGCTTGAAACGCTATATCCCGGCCGTATTGAACTCGGCTTAGGTCGAGCACCAGGTACAGACCAAACCACCATGCGCGCACTACGCCGTGGCCGTCAGGAAACTGAAGATCAATTTCCACAAGATGTCCTTGAGATATTGCAATATTTTAAAGCACCTGAGCCACAGCAGCGCATCATTGCTACACCAGGACAAAATACACATGTTCCCGTATGGCTTCTAGGTTCTAGTTTATTCAGTGCACAACTCGCTGCACGTTTAGGTCTACCCTATTCTTTTGCTTCACATTTCGCACCACGCATGCTTGGACAAGCAATTCAGCTCTATCGTGAAAATTTCCAAGCATCCGAATATTTAGATCAACCTTATGTCTCTATGGGCGTACCAACGGTTGTTGCTGAAACAGATGAAGAAGCAGAATATCTAGCAACAAGTGCTTATCAACGCGTTTTAGGTTTAATGCGTGGTCAAAGTTTAAAACTCAAAGCTCCAGTCAACAGTATGCAAGGCTTATGGTCTGCTGCAGAAAAGATGTCTGTTGATAATTTCTACGCTATGGGACAAGTCGGTTCAAATGCAACCGTTCGAGCAGGTTTAGAAAACCTGCTTACTAAATATGACGTTGATGAATTTATTTTCACCTGCGACATTTACGATACCGATAAGCGCATTGAAAACTTCGAGCGTTTAATGCAAATCAAAAATGATCTCGCTTAAGACTCTCAACTTAATGATCTAATCCAAGCGTTTAATCCGTCTAAAGGCAGGATTGCGACTACGTTTTGTGGTTCTTTAGACGGATAGCAGTCAACAGATAATATGGTTTCGGCTAACAACGACCATCACTACACTTAAAAACCATCATTGCCTCAACGAAATAATTGCTTTACTCATTTTTATTACTGTATAAATATTAAACATAAGCAAAACAAAGAGAAAAATAAGCAGATGAGCCAATATATTAATAAACCCACACCCGCATTTATCGCAGCAAGTTGGTGTGCACTGATCTTAGGCGCTGTGGTGTTTTGCATAGGTTTATTCAATGCAAATATGATGTTGAATGAAAAAGGCTTTTATCTCATTTTATTGCTCTATGGATTATTTTCATCGGTTTCACTACAAAAAATCATTCGTGACCGTTTAGAAGGAATGCATGTCACTGCAATCTACTTCGGACTTTGCTGGGCATCCGTCATTATTTGCCTCGTACTCCTTGCCATTGGTCTATAGAATACTGAACTGGCATTAAGTGAAAAAGGTTTTTACATGATGGCTTTCCTAATGAGTTTGTTTGGCGCAGTTGCTGTACAAAAAAATATTCGTGATATGGACTATTTACGTACACATACCGACCAACCCGAACTTAAGCATTCAACCCCGAGTCAGCTTGACTATAACTCATCAGATGATGAACCACTTTAAAACTCACAAAATTTATAGATCTCAAAAGCTGTTCATGCAGGTCGCTCATTGTTTTATCGATCTGCTTGAGCGGTTAATGAACTACAACGCATAAAAAAATCAGTTCACTCCTAGAAATGTATAAATGACAAGGGCCAAGCAAATCAATTCTAGACAAATTGTATGACTCATCAGACTGAAAAAACGCTTTACCCCGACTGGCCCATCACAGAATATATTCCTATCTAAGACTCAACTAAAAAAACAAAAGACAAGGAATAAATATGGCCAACAAGCAGGATGCAACCCACCATATTTTTAATAATCATCTAGAGGATTTTGAACACTTTCGTGGAACGATCATCAGTTCAGAACAGATCAAAGATTATGATTTTAAGAATCAAAAAATCGCCATTATTGGGATAGATCAGCATGTGGTCTCTGAACTACATCATCTATGTCAGGTTGCAGATAACATCATGGTCTATCAAATCAAACCGCAATTTGTCTTACCACGCACCGAACGTCTACTGAATAAATTAATCCAGCACCCACTGATTGCAAAAAATCGACGTTTATTTAGCAATCGTATTAAGAGTATTTTGGCGATTCGGTTTTTAGAAGATCAAGTGCCGAACCATTGGTTAAGACATTTACTCAGTCCAAATACCGCAATTCAGAACAAAACCTTCCTAAAATCTGATCATTATTATGCAGCATTACAGCAGCCAAACTGCATCTTAAATACTTGGCCAATTGCAAAAATTCAGAGTAATTCAATCACGGCTTTAGATGAACATACGTTTGAGTGTGATGTCATTGTGCGCAGCGAATCTAACCAATCCAAAGAAAAGTAATGACATTGCAATTATTTTCACATGACATTTACTAAAATTTATCCAATTGATCAAAATTCACAACACTAAAAGCCATCTTTGGTGGCTTTTAGTAAATCCCCTACGTTATTGAATACTTTCATTCGATAAGGCTAAGGATTCTTAAAAATCCATAAATGAAAATAGCTTTAATCGTGCTACATGCTTTTTCATCTCTCAGACTTAAATCATGCCTCCGACCTACACCATCAGCTACAGCGAGTTTATAGACGTGCAATTTTGAATAGTTATGATCAATTCTTCATAAAAAATTTATATCAAACCAATAATTTTTCAGTGCTTATTTTTTTTACACAGCTCTATTTACTCCTTAACTGTAAGTTGAAAAATTTATATTGATGCTTATGTTCAACCGATATTTACCTATATTGTTATCTATATTTAATAGGAAAATAACAGATTGAAATCCAGTTTAAATATCAATTTATATCGGAGTTTAGAGCCTGAATGTTATTAATTTGACTATTTTTCACCCACATCAATTAAATAAATGATGCCATTTCTTGAGATTTAACACCTAAAAGCAACTGTTTGATTATTTTTTATTCTATTTTTGCCTATTTTTTTTGCATTTAAACAAGCTATTTTTGAAAACTTGATCAAATATTAAACTGTATGTGCTAAATCAGGTATATACACCACTCTTATCAAGTAGATTATTCAGGCTTAATTCATAGCTAAAAATACAGCACAGCACGGATTATTTTAAAAGATTCAAGCTGTCAATTAGGCCATATTTTATAAATTTTCAGCCAAAAAAATTCATCAAATTGGTACACATTTGAATGCAGAAATTGCTTAAATTTTAAGTCTAAATATTGAGGAAAATTTTCATCAATATTTTAAATATTTATCATTCATTAAAAGTATGACAAGCCAGAAATTAATACTATTTTTATATAATTTATACAGAAATTCATTATCATCAAAAGAGCCACCGAAGTGGCTCAATTTACACTTAACCAATACGACGTTTCAGTCCAGTCATTTGTAAAACACGAGTTGAAATTTCTTCAATCGACATTTCCGACACATTTAAGTATTTGATTCCTTCTGAAATATAAATACCTTCAATCGCACGTAATTCCATCTGGCACTGACTAAAACTTGCATAACGACTATTGGCCTTACGTTCTGAACGAATTGCTACAAGGCGCTCTGCATCAATCATCAAGCCAAATAACTTATGCTTATGTTCACGTAAAACTGCAGGTAAACGGTTGTCATCCAAGTCTTCTTCTGTCAAAGGATAGTTCGCTACACGAATACCAAATTGCAAAGAGAGATAGATGGAAGTTGGTGTTTTACCCGAACGTGATACCCCGATTAAAATTAAGTCGGCTTTATCATAATGACGAGTACGTGCCCCATCATCGTTATCTAAAGCAAAATGCACCGCATCAATACGTGCTTTATAAGACTCAGAATCTGTTACTGCATGGGTTTGACCGACTAAAGTCGTAGGCGCAGTACCTAACTCGTCAGACAGCTTACTGATAAGCCCTTCAAAAACATCAAGATTTACTGCATTTGCCGTATTAATAATGTCACGTACATACGGGTCAACAAGGGTGTCAAACACCAAAGGCTTTTGACCGTCTTGCTGCGCTCTAAGATTGATCTCTGCAACCACATTTGTAGCCGCTTCTTCAGAGGTAATATAAGGAATAATATGAATGTCAAAATCTACATGAGGAAACTGGGCTAACAGTGAATGACCAAGCGTTTCTGCGGTAATCGCTGTCCCATCCGAAACAAAGAAAACACTACGCTGAATCTGTTTACCTTCTGACATTAAAATTCTCCTCCAAAATTTGTCTTAGTGCTATATAATCATTATAGTAAACCATCTTACATGACTGTCACTTAGTAAATTTAGAATGCTAAGTAATTTGTTATAATTTCATGCCAAGATAGTGATTAATACTGCAAAAGTGGAGTAACAACTTTGGAAGCGCGCGTAATTGGTCTAGAAAAATTAGGGAAACACGACGTAGAACTCGTGGGCGGTAAAAACTCATCATTAGGTGAAATGATCAGCCATCTCGCAAATGCTGGTGTATCTGTTCCTGGTGGTTTTGCTACTACAGCTCAAGCATATCGTGAATTCCTCGAGCAAAGTGGCCTGAACGCTAAAATTAACGCTGAACTTGCTGCACTCAATGTTGACGATGTAAATGCACTTGCTGAAACTGGTGCGAAAATCCGTCAATGGATTGTAGACACTCCGCTGACTGCTGAACTTGAAAAAGAAATTCGTGAAGCTTTCACAGCTCTTTCAAACGGCAACCCTGAAATCGCGGTTGCCGTTCGTTCATCTGCAACTGCAGAAGACTTACCAGACGCTTCATTTGCAGGCCAACAAGAAACTTTCTTGAACATCCGTGGTATCGATAACATCCTTGTTGCGATTAAAGAAGTATTTGCTTCACTTTATAACGACCGCGCAATTTCTTACCGTGTACACCAAAACTTCGCACATGACGTCGTTGCGTTATCTGCTGGTGTTCAACGCATGGTTCGCTCTGAAACAGGTGCTGCTGGTGTAATGTTTACACTTGATACAGAATCTGGTTTCCGTGACGCAGTTTTCATCACAGCATCTTATGGCTTGGGTGAAATGGTTGTACAAGGTGCAGTTAACCCTGACGAATTCTATGTATCTAAACCACTTCTAAATGCAGGAAAACACGCTGTATTACGTCGTAACCTTGGTTCTAAACACCAAAAAATGATTTATGGTGAAGAAGGTGCTGCGGGTAAATCAGTGGTTGTTGTAGACGTTGAAAAAGCAGATCGTCAACAATTCGCTTTAAATGACCACGAACTTCAAGAACTTGCTAAACAAGCATTGATCATTGAAAACCATTACGGTTCAGCAATGGACATCGAATGGGCGAAAGATGGCGATGATGGCCAAATCTATATCGTTCAAGCACGTCCTGAAACTGTGAAGAGCCGTCAAAATGTAGGCACAATGGAACGCTACCTTCTTAAACAAAAAGGTAATGTGATTTGTGAAGGTCGTTCAATCGGTCAACGTATTGGTTCTGGTCGCGTGCGTATCGTGACTTCAATCAAAGAAATGGACAAAGTTCAAGACGGCGACGTACTTGTATCTGACATGACTGACCCAGATTGGGAACCAGTAATGAAACGTGCTGCTGCGATTGTCACTAACCGTGGTGGTCGTACTTGTCACGCTGCGATTATTGCACGTGAACTTGGTGTTCCTGCAATCGTAGGTTGTGGTAATGCAACTGAAGTATTGACTGACGGTCAAGAAGTGACTGTGTCTTGCGCTGAAGGTGACACAGGCTTTATTTACGAAGGTGCTTTGGACTTTGAAATCCAACGCAACTCTATCGAATCTATGCCTAAACTTCCGTTCAAAATCATGATGAACGTAGGTAACCCTGACCGTGCATTTGACTTTGCTCAAATTCCTAACGAAGGTGTTGGTCTTGCTCGTCTTGAGTTCATTATCAACCGTATGATCGGTGTACATCCTAAAGCATTGCTTAACATTGACAGCCTACCACGTGAAACTCGTGCTGCTGTAATGTCACGTACTGCGGGTTATGCATCTCCTATCGAATTCTATGTTGAAAAACTAGTTGAAGGTATTTCTACACTTGCTGCAGCGTTTGCTGACAAACCAGTGATTGTTCGTATGTCTGACTTTAAGTCAAACGAATATGCAAACTTAATCGGTGGTAAGTTATACGAACCTGAAGAAGAAAACCCAATGCTTGGCTTCCGTGGTGCAAGCCGTTATGTGTCTGACAATTTCCGTGACTGCTTCGAACTTGAATGCCGCGCACTGAAAAAAGCACGTGACGAAATGGGCTTAACTAACATTCAAATCATGATTCCTTTCGTACGTACTGTTGCTGAAGCGAAACGTGTTATTGAATTGTTAGCGCTTAACGGTCTTAAACGTGGTGAAAATGGTCTTAAAGTGATCATGATGTGTGAACTTCCAACCAATGCATTGTTGGCTGAACAGTTCCTTGAACACTTCGACGGTTTCTCTATCGGTTCTAACGACTTAACTCAGTTAACACTCGGTCTAGACCGTGACTCTGGTATCGTTTCTCACCTATTTGATGAACGCGATCCAGCCGTTAAAGCACTTCTTTCTATGGCAATTCATGCTTGTCGTAAAGCTGGCAAATACGTAGGTATTTGTGGTCAAGGTCCTTCAGACCACCCTGACCTAGCTAAATGGTTAATGGAACAAGGCATCGAGTCTGTTTCGCTTAACCCAGACTCAGTATTAGACACATGGTTCTTCCTTTCTGAAGAAAAAGCTCAACAAGCTTAATAAACTGTGTTAAAAAAAGACCCACATGTGGGTCTTTTTTTTTATTTATACTTTTACAGACGTTTTTTGAGATTTTAGTTTTATGCAGATTTACTTGGCACGAAATAACCAACAAGCTGGTCCCTACACCTTAGAACAACTTAACCAAATGCTCGCGAGCCAACAAGTGTTACTCACGGACTTGGTTTGGCACCAAGGTATGACCGAATGGAAAGCTTTGGGTGAACTCACTCAAGGTCAGTTGGTTTATATGCCTGCAGGATATACTGCACCAACAGCATTCGAATCAAATCAAACTGCAACTACGCCATCAAATACCTATGCACAGCCTCAAGCGGTACAAGAGCAAACTAGCCTAGCTAGTATTCCTAAACGTGTTTTGGCGAAAATCGTCGATTTACTGCTTTGGATACCAGCAACTTTTATCTTAACGGCATTTTTTAGTCCAAGTGAAAAGACACAATTTGCAAATCTGAATGAACAGTTTATGCAAGCTGTGATGACCCCAAATGCTGACCCCAATGTTTTACAGGCATTACAAACACAAATGGTTGAAATGTTTCCCAACCAAGCTTGGATTGCAATGTTTGCCTACCTATTTATCATGCTTTTCATTCAAGCGTATTTGATTGCTAAATCAGGTCAAAGCATTGGTAAAAAAATCACCAAGATTAAAATTGTAGATGCCGAAACCAGTCAACCTGTAAACCTCATGCGTGGCTTCACTTTACGCAGTGTTTTATTTATTTTCCTGAACTTTTTATCAATGCCATTAAGCGTAATCATCGATTCCGTTTTCATTTTCGGCAAGAAGCGTCAAACCTTGCATGACAAATTAGCAAAAACCAAGGTAATAAACCAATAATTTTCACTTTTATTCAGGGATGATTTTTTCATCCCTTTTTTGTGCATTATATTGAAATTAAAATAAAATTTAGATAAAAAAAATACAATCCCGACTAGCAAAATAGGGTTTTAATACAGTCATTTAAAGCATCTTTATGTATAGCTTAGTTTGCCGATATCAGGCATAATGCCCTACAACGTAGCGGTGTCGCATCATTGTGACTGTTTTTTCATGTCTGAAAAAATCACAATCATGCGACACTTTATTCGCTATCCCAAATTTTAAATTTAGGGAATGGGACTCTTCACCGAGGTTGTAAAATGAGACAAACAATTTTAGCTGTATTGTCTTTATCTGCGATCGCTGCACTCTTAACTGGGTGTGGTGGTGATATGGTACTTCTAAACTCAAAAGGTCCAGTTGCTGAAGGTCAATCAAACCTCATGCTTACTGCGATCTACCTAATGTTGTTGGTCGTTATTCCATCAGCACTTATGGCGTTATGGTTTGGTTGGAAATATCGCGCGTCAAATAAAGATGCAGACTATAAACCTACTTGGGCACACTCGACTGCAATTGAAGTTGTAGTTTGGGGTATTCCTGTCATTATTATTGGTATTTTAGCGGCATTAACATGGTGGGGCTCACACGAGTACGATCCATACAAACCATTAAAATCAGAAAAAGCACCATTAACAGTTCAAGTTATTGCTGAACAATTTAAATGGATCTTTATCTACCCGGAACAAGGCATCGCGACTGTAAACGAAATGCGTTTCCCAGAGAAAACTCCGGTATCGCTTCGTATTACATCTAACTTTACGATGAACTCATTCTTCATCCCTGCGTTAGGTGGTCAGATTTATGCAATGGCGGGTATGCAAACTCACCTGAACCTTTTAGCTGACGAACTTAGTCCTGCTGAAGGCTTCCGTGGTTTCTCATCTAACTACTCAGGTTACGGTTTCTCACAAATGCGCTTCCGCGCTCACTCTGTGACAGATACTCAGTTTGCTGAATGGATTTCTGCTGTTAAAGCTGGTAATGGTACTTCAGTGAATCCACAAGCAGTTCAAAAAACTGTTTTAGACCAAGCTGAATTCCAAACTCTTAAAGACGGCGACCGCTCTAAACATCAGATCGAAGCTTTAGTTGCTAGAGCAACTACTCCTGAAGAAAAGGCTAAAGCTGAAGCAATGAAGCCTTACCCTACTAAGCCACATCCAGTGACTTATTACTCTTCAGTAGAACCTAAATTGTTCGAATCAGTGATCAATAAATACATGAGTAACTACCACGGTGCTGATCATACAGCTACTGTTGGACACGAAGCTGCTGCTTCTGAAGCTCATGCAGGCGTTGAACATGCGACTGTTGCAGGGGAATAAGACATGAGCTTATTAGGTAAGTTAGGACCAGATGCAATTCCACACGATCCAATCGTGTTGGTTACTGTTGCAATGATGATCCTTGGCGGTATCGCAATTGTTGCTGGTATCACCTACTTTAAAAAATGGGGCTACTTGTGGAACGAATGGTTCACATCTGTAGACCATAAAAAAATTGGTATCATGTATATCCTCGTGTCAATTGTCATGCTTGTGCGTGGTTTTGCCGATGCGATTATGATGCGTCTTCAACTGTTCCTTGCAAAAGGTGGCGGTGAAGGTTACTTACACCCAGAACACTATGACCAGATCTTTACTGCCCATGGCGTAATCATGATCTTCTTCGTAGCAATGGGTCTAGTTGTTGGTTTAATGAACGTTGCTGTACCACTTCAAATTGGCGCACGTGACGTAGCATTCCCATTATTAAACTCTCTTAGCTTCTGGTTATTCGCCGGCGCTGCGGGCTTGATGATGGCTTCTCTTGCAATTGGTGAATTCGCTGCAACAGGTTGGATGGCTTACCCTCCACTTTCTGGCATCGAATACTCTCCAGGTGTAGGTGTAGACTACTATATCTGGGCACTTCAGGTTTCTGGTCTAGGTACGCTTCTTACTGGTGTTAACTTCTTCGTTACCATCATCAAAATGCGTGCGCCTGGCATGAAACTTATGGACATGCCTATTTTCACTTGGACTGCATTAGTTACTGTAGTGCTTATCGTTGCAACATTCCCAGTTTTGACTGCGACTATTGCAATGCTTTCACTTGACCGTTACTTCGGCTTCCATTTCTTTACAAATGACATGGGTGGTAGCCCAATGTTGTATGTAAACTTGATTTGGACTTGGGGTCACCCGGAAGTTTACATCTTGGTATTACCAGCTTTTGGTATTTACTCAGAAGTTACTGCTGTGTTCTCACGCAAAGCGTTGTTCGGCTACAAATCTATGGTGTACGCAACTGTAGCAATTGGTGTTCTTTCACTAGTTGTATGGGTTCACCACTTCTTTACAATGGGTGCTGGTGCCAACGTTAACGCGTTCTTCGGTATCATGACCATGATCATTGCGATCCCTACTGGTGTGAAAATCTTCTCTTGGTTATTCACTATGTACAAGGGCCGCATCACCTATACAACTCCAATGCTTTGGACACTTGGCTTCCTTGTGACTTTCGGTATTGGTGGTTTAACAGGCGTATTAATGGCAGTTCCACCAGCGGACTTCTTAGTACACAACTCTTTATTCCTTATCGCTCACTTCCATAACGTAATTATTGGTGGTGTAGTGTTCGCGATGTTCGCGGGTATCATTTTCTACTGGCCAAAAATGTTTGGTTGGAAATTGAATGAAACTTGGGGTAAAGCAGCGTTCTGGTTCTGGTTCTTCGGTTTCTACTTTGCATTCATGCCACTTTATATCCTTGGTTTCATGGGTATGACTCGTCGTTTGAATACATATGACAACCCTGAATGGGATCCGTACTTAGCGATCGCTTTATTTGGTTCTGTATTGGTTGCTATCGGTATCTTCTGTTTTGTTATGCAAATCGTTGTTGGTTTCCTTCAACGCAAAGACAACATGGACGTTACTGGCGATATCTGGGATGGTCGTACTCTTGAGTGGGCTACTTCATCTCCTTCACCATTCTATAACTTTGCTTATCTTCCAAAGATCAATGGTATTGATACTTTCTGGACTGACAAAGAAAATGGTGTTGCTTACGCTAAGCCAACTACATACGAAGACATCCATATGCCTACAAACCGTGCGGCAGGTTTCGTAATTGCAATGTTTATTACAGTTATGGGCTTCGCATTAATCTGGCATATCTGGTGGTTAGTCGTTGTAACTTTCATTGCTTCAATTATCAGCTTCATCGTTTCTTCTTTCACTAAGAAAGTTGACTACTATGTTCCAGCTGCAGAAGTTGAACGTATCGAAAACGAACGCTATGCGCTTCTTGAAAAACACTTGAAGAAGGACTAAGACAATGGCTGAAGTACTTCATCACGACAACCACGGACATGACGAGCATCATCATCACGATGATACTGACATCACTGTCTTTGGTTTCTGGACTTACTTGATGAGTGACTTGGTTCTTTTCGGGACACTCTTCATCGCGTTCGCTGTATTAAGTAGCCACGTTCCAGTGGGTACGCCAAGTGCACAAGAGCTGTTTGGTGAATCTTTAGGTTTCGTTTTAACTGAAACTTTCGCCCTTCTTATCTCTTCTGTAACTTTTGGTTTTGCTGTTCTTGCAGCATACAAGAAAAATGTTGGTCAAGTTTTAACTTGGTTAGCAGTTACTTGGGTATTTGGTGCAGCCTTCATTGGCATGGAACTTTATGAGTTCAACCATTTAGTTCATGCTGGTCATGGCCCAAGCACAAGTGCGTTCTTATCTGCGTTCTTTACTCTAGTTGGTACGCATGGTATTCACGTAACTTCTGGTTTGGTATGGATGCTTGTGTTGATGTTCCAAATCAAGAAATATGGTTTGACACTTCCAAACACTCGTCGTCTTGCTTGCCTAAGCTTGTTCTGGCACTTCCTTGACATCGTTTGGATCTGCGTATTCAGCGTTGTTTACTTGATGGGAGTTATCTAATGAGTCACGATCATAACTCTGCTGGTGCAGCTCACGGTAACGTTAAACAATATACAATCGGTTTTATCCTTTCTGTTCTACTTACCGTAATTCCATTCGGTATGGTAATGGCAGGTGGTTTTAGCCGCGGTCTATTGGTTGCCGTAATCGCGATTACTGCGGTTGCTCAGGTTCTTATTCAGTTAGTTTACTTCCTGCATATGAACTCTTCTTCAGAGCAACGCTGGAACGTGATTGCATTTGTTTATACAATCCTCACAATTGCTATCCTTTTAGTAGGTTCTGTGTGGATTATGAACTACCTTCACTTCAACATGATGATCTAAACTGCTCGTCATGCTGAAAAAGTATTTATTCCTGACTAAACCAGGAATTCTCTTTGGTAACTTTGTTACCGCTTTGGGTGGCTACTTTGTAGCTGCCCAAGGTTTTGTAGATTTCCTTCTGTTGCTTCTTACCCTCTTAGGCACCCTCTTTGTGGTCGCTTCTGGATGTGTTGTCAATAACGTTATTGACCAAGACATCGACTCAAAAATGCAACGCACACAAAATCGTGCGATGGTTAAAAAATCAATCTCGATTCCTGTTGCTTTAGTTTTTGCTTTAGTTTTAGGTGTAATTGGTTTTAGCATTTTATGGTTCTGGGTAAATGCTTACGCTTTTCTTTTTGCTGTTATTGGTTTTGTCGTATACGTTGGTTTTTACAGCTTATGGACAAAACGAACAACAATCCATCAAACCATTATCGGCAGTCTTTCTGGCGCAGCGCCACCTGTAATCGGGTATACGGCAGTTGCAAACCAGTTTGATTTAGGTGCATTACTGATTTTTATTGGTTATGCATTTTGGCAAATGCCTCATTCTTGGGGAATTGCAGTTTACCGATTTGATGACTACAAAAATGCAGGAATTCCAATTTTACCTGTAGCACGTTCAATTCATCGAACCAAGGTTGAATCTTTGGTTTACGTGATTTTGTTCTGCATTACCATGAACGGTTTATACTTTTATGGTTATGCCAATTGGATTTATATGATTGTCCTGAATGCCTTAAGTCTGTATTGGATTTATTTAACCATTCAAGGATTCAAAGCTGAAGATGATCAAGTTTGGGCAAAACAATATTTCATGTTTTCGGTCAAATTGATCACAGTGATTAGTTTAATTTTTAGTTTTACCTCCACTGCCCCTCTAAAGCCAATTGTATTTTTTTAAACAAGATAGAGTTTTACTCTATCTTTTTTTATTTCTAGGCATCTTCAATCAACTTTCCCCACTTGATATCATTGCACCTACAATTATAAATAACTGTGCCTTATGTCTTCTCAACAAAAAATTCTTCGCTCTGCTCTTTTCACATCATGTATTCCTTTTGGCATTTTCTTTAGTGCACACAGTCATGCAGGTATGGATGTCTATTGTGAACCTTCGACTGAAATTCAGACCACTGCCTATACTGCATGCAATGAATTGCCTGCGCTCACGCCGGCAAATGACAATCAAACCAATATGCTGCTGTTGCTTAGCGATTTAGGCATTGCCAAATTTAATATTCAAGAAGAAAAATCCACTTTATGGACAACTAGCTATAGCAAAGTTCCTTTTGAAGTTTCCAGTCTTTTAGTGAATAGCCACAATAAATTGCCAAATGCACGCAAACCTCTAAAAGCACCAGATTTAAGCTATAACGAGCATTGCAATAGCCTGCAAAATGGTGCGCACGCGTTTATTCAACAAGTCAAAACGGACACTAAGCTTTCAAGCAGTGAAAAAGACATGTTGATCCATGAGCGTGAAAAAATTAATAATTGTGAAAACACATTAGCTTTACTGAGCGTGAATCCAAATTGGTCTGCCGCTGCACGTCAATATGTATCCTATCTAAATGCAACGATCTCTTTTTATAATACTCACTTTTCCACAGCGACTAAGATTTATTCAGTACTAACCAATGTTGATCAAGCGTGGTTAAAAGAAACTTCTCAATATATGCTGATTCGTAGCACCTTAAATGAAGCCTATCAAAGTGGTGTTGGTGAATATGGTGATTTAGTACATGACAAACTCAATCAAAACTTATTAACCACTTTTTTTAATAACATTACTCAGTACTTTAAGCTCTATCCGCAGGGTCAATATGCAGCAAGCGCACGCGGTTTATTAAGACGTGGTTTTTGGCTGAGTGGTAAACACGATTTACTGATCAATGAATATGTCTGGCAAATCAATCATCCAACATCCAGCGTCTATAATTTAGAATTGCCAAATCTACCTTATGAATTAGATCGACATGTTTTTCAAAGTAATAGACTCAATGTCAAAAATTTGAAAGATCCATTTTTTCTTAGCATTTATGACCTTATGCATATGCGCAAAAAAGAAACGGCAGATGATGTGGTCATTTCATGGGCTGAGTTAAACGCACAGAAAAATTATTTTAAAGATTCACTAGAACTGTTCCAGTATTTGCAGGCAAATCACTTATTTTATGTGCAAAACAAAGCACAAGAAGCACTCAAATATCTGCCACAACGAGCACCGAGCAGCATCAACAGTTATCTACAGTTGAGTCAGTTACTACTTAAAGGCCGTATTCTGGAAGCTAGTGGGCGAAATCAGGCCACTCAAAAATATTGGGAAAACCTACTTTCCATCAGCAAAACCGCCGAACAACGTGGATTGGCTGAACTTATGCTGTATCGTTACTATGCTCAACAGCAAAATACTGCACAATTTATTGGTTCTTCAGCCAAAATCAAGCAAGCTTATCTACAGCAACAATATTTAGTCGATGCAGCGAATGAACAAAGTTTAATGTCTGTGGTCAAAAATAATGTGGCCACACAAGATCAAAAAAATGTAGCGCTTTATACCCTACTAAATAAGTCATTGGCTTATCAAAACTTTGATTTATTTAACCAAGCGTACCGTGAATTACCAAGCAACGCGGCTCAATTTAATACTGAACAAAACACTGCGGAGAAGTTTCGCAATCAGCCATCATTTGCAAATTTCTTATGGAAAGGTGCAAGCGTGAGCAATTCGATTAAATGTCCTGACTTGGCAACTTTGACCCAACAATTGCAAGTCAACCCAAAAGACTTGAGCCTTAATTTATGCTTAGGTGAATATGCGCGTAGTTCACAAGCCTATACCATACTAAATCTCAACTACCTGCCTGATCATTCACTGCAAAGTTTCAAGGGGACTTATTTTGCCCGTGGCGATGTATATAAAAACATTATTAAAACAGGGACAAAATCTGAATTAACGGCTTATGCGCTGTACCGTGCCATTCAATGTTATGCGCCAAGTGGCAATAATGAATGCCAAGACAAAGATGTAAATAAGTCGGTTCGAAAACAATGGTTTGATCAAATCAAACGCGACTATCCAGAAACCAGCTGGGCTAAATCTCTAAAATATTATTGGTAATTGATGATGATTTTGCAGGTGATCAAGTGGTCAAGAACATTTCGACTTTTGCTTATCTTGAGTATAGGTTTGTGCTCTGCTTGCACACCTGCCCAATCTGGAAAAACACAACAGGCTCAAACCAAATTACAGCAACGTGTTGATGCAGCACATTATTCAAGTTTTTGGATTTGGGGCAATATTTCTAGTAGCCCCTACTTACAGCAAGCCACGGAGCTCTATATTTTACAAGGTGAATTGAATTGGAATAAACCTTTAAAACGATCCGAGTTTATCCCTCAAGGCATTCAAGTCCTCCATAAACCACAGCAGAAAATTTGGATTGTAATCCGTAGCCATCATTTACAATGGTCAAATAGCAATATTCAGCAAATTTTGCAGCGGCTAAAACATTGGGAAAATAACGGCAATCAGATCCAAGGCTTACAAATCGATTTTGACGCAAAAACTAAAAACATTCATCAATATGCCTTATTCCTTGAAAATATACGAAAGCAACTACCTCAAAAATATCGTTTAAGCATTACTGGTTTAATGGATTGGACAAATATTCAAGATCAGCAAACGCTCAGTGTTTTGCGACGCAATATTGATGAGATCGCTATTCAAACTTATCGTGGTAGTGTCACGATCGAGAATTACACGAGCTATTTGAATAAAGTCTCAAAATTGAAACTACCTTATAAAATAGGCCTTGTACAAAATGGCCTTTGGCAAGCACCCAAACATTTAATTCAAGATCCTTATTTCAAAGGTTATGTGGTGTTTTTATTGCGTACCGCTAATCGGCCTTAAACCATAAATAATTCATGCATTTTAAATCCATGCCTTGTATTTCAAACCTAAACGCTCTAGAATTCACGCTTCGCAATTATTGCGACACAACTTTGGTTGTGACTCCTTGCTTCAATCAATTAATGATTGGGGCTGCCTAAACCGTAAGGAGCTGACAATGCGTCACTACGAAATCGTACTATTGGTACATCCAGACCAAAGCGATCAAGTTGTGGGTATGGTAGAACGTTACCTAACTCACATCAAAGAAGCTGAAGGTCAAATCCACCGTCTTGAAGACTGGGGTCGTCGTCAATTGGCTTACCCAATCAACAAGATCCACAAAGCTCACTACATTCTTATGAATGTTGAGTGTGGTCAAACTACTCTTGATGAGCTAGAAGAATTGTTCCGTTACAACGATGCAATCATTCGTAGCCTTATCATCCGTCGTGAAAACGCTATCACTGAAGAGTCACTATTGGCTAAGAGTGCTGAAGAAAAACGTGCGCGTAAAGCTCAACGTGAAGAAGCACAACAAGCTCAAGACTCTGCTGAAGCATAAGGAGAACATAACATGGCACGTTTTTACCGTCGTCGCAAGTTCTGCCGCTTTACAGCTGAGAACGTTACGTACATCGACTACAAAGATATCGACACTTTAAAACAGTACATCACTGAAAACGGCAAGATTGTTCCTAGCCGTATTACAGGTACTAAAGCTCGTTACCAACGTCAATTAGCGCTTGCTATCAAACAAGCTCGCTACTTGTCTTTGATCCCTTACACTGACAATCATAAGTGAGGTTGAGCTGTGGATATTATCTTATTACAACGCATTAAAAACCTTGGTAAATTAGGCGATAAAGTTTCAGTTAAAGCTGGTTACGGCCGTAACTTCCTTATCCCTCAAGGTAAAGCAGTTGCTGCTACTGAAGCTAACACTGCTGCATTTGAAGCTCGTCGTGCTGAACTTGAGAAACAAGAAGCTGAAGTATTAGCTGCTGCTCAAGCACGTGCTGACCAATTGAACGAAGTTAACATCGTGATCACTGCTAAAGCTGGTGACGAAGGTAAACTATTCGGTTCTATCGGTACTCGTGACATCGCTGACGCGTTAACTAATGCTGGTCTTGTTGTAGACCGCGCAGAAGTTCGTTTACCAAATGGTGCGCTTCGCAACACTGGTGAATTCAACATCGCAATCCAATTGCATCATGATGTTGTTGCAGAAGTTCTAGTTACTATCGTAGCTGAGTAATTTCTTGCAAAGAAAAGAGCATGCTTACGCATGCTCTTTTTTTATCTGTAAAAAATAGTGCTCCAACTTTTTTATATTTTTAACTCTTCATTCAATTCAATGTATGACGAATTAATCGGAAATACTTGTTCGCATTTCTGTAGAAAACGCCTATCATTTCAGTTCAATGAAGAGTTGAAAAAACTGTAATTAGCACCCATTTCCATCACATTAAATGGTTTCAGCATCAGGGATTTTTATGTCACAGGCGAATGCCATCAAGCCAAACTCTACGCCAACAGCAAAAACCACAGAACAAAGTTCGTTGAAAGAGTTTCGTACCCCACCCCATAATCTTGCCATTGAACAAGCTGTACTAGCCGCACTGATGACTGTGGCTGAGTCTTTTGAGCAAGTGGGTGATGTGCTGACAGAAGCTGATTTTTATGCAACACGACATAAATATATTTTCCGAGCCATCGATCAATTATCGAAAGACAATTCACCGTATGATGCTGTGCTGGTCAATGACTGGCTAATTAAACAAAACCTACTTGATGCTGCTGGTGGTGAAGAATATCTGATGCAATTGATGTCAGATTCCCCTTCAAGTTTCTATAACATTGAAACGTATGCAGCCAAAATTAAAGAGTTCTCAACCTTACGTAATATGATTAAGGTCAGCTCTGAAATTTTACAAAATGCCTATGACACCAAAGGTCGTACGGTCAGTGAAATTTTAGATCTAGCAGAAACCAATATTTTCTCGATTGCCGAACAACACAACAATAACGCCAAAGCACAAGGCCCTAAAGCCATTAACTCTGTCGTTGCCAGTGTTTTTGATAAGTTGAATGAACTTTCACAAACTGAAGGTAGTATCACGGGTTTAACTACTGGATTTGTTGAACTTGATAATAAAACCTCAGGTATGCAAGCAGGCGATTTGATTATTGTAGCGGCTCGTCCATCGATGGGTAAAACTACTTTTGCCATGAACTTGGTTGAAAGCGTGCTGTTTAATAACAACCTGCCCGCTCTGGTTTATTCCATGGAGATGCCTGCAGACTCAATTGCCATGCGTTTGATATCCTCATTCGGTCGTGTACACCAAGGGCATTTACGTGCAGGTAAAATGGATGCTGATGAATGGTCAAAAGTCACCAGTACCATTGTGCATCTCCAAGAAAAGAATTTGTATATCGATGACTCATCTGCACTTCCTCCAACGGAAGTACGTGCCCGTGCGCGACGCATTGCAAAAATGCATGGCGGTAAACTCGGCTGTATCATGGTCGATTACTTGCAGCTTATGAAAGTACCCGGTATGGGCGATAACCGTGTTGGCGAGATCTCGGAAATTTCCCGAAGCTTAAAGGCACTGGCTAAAGAAATGCACTGCCCTGTAATTGCACTGTCTCAGTTGAACCGATCACTGGAAAACCGCCCTAATAAACGCCCAGTGATGTCCGACTTACGTGAATCGGGTGCGATCGAGCAGGATGCCGATTTGATCATGTTTATTTACCGCGACGAGGTTTATAACAAAGAGTCTAAAGAAGCAGGTACTGCAGAAATTATTATTGGTAAACAGCGTAACGGTCCAATTGGTACTGTGCGTCTTGCCTTCGAAGGTCAATACACCAAATTTAGTAACCTCTCCCCTGAGTTTTATGCTCAGTATGATGATGAAGAGTAAAGACTCTTTATCATCCATTAATTCATCGACCCTGTAGGAGTATTTAGGGTGCGCCAAGCTACAGTTTATATTGATCAACAAGCACTTCAATATAATTTAAACCGTGTCAAACAACTTGCCCCAACCGCTAAAATTGTAAGCATGGTGAAAGCCAATGCTTATGGACATGGAGTTAAAGACTGCTTAGCAGCCTTAAAAGACAGTGATGCCTTCGGTGTTGCTTGCCTAGAAGAAGCCTTAGAAATTCGTGAGTTGGGTTATGAACAACCCATTACGTTGATTGAAGGTATTTTCTCAGATGATGAAATGCAAATTATCATCGATAAAAAAATTGAATGTGTAGTGCATCATCAGCAACAACTAGATTGGTTACGTGCGCATAAAGATGCCTATATCGCTCAAGGTCTAAAAGTTTGGGTCAAACTCAACAGCGGTATGAACCGTTTAGGCTTTAAAGTGCCTGAAATTATTGATGTCATCAATGCATTAAAGGCGGAAGGTTTTACTTGCGTACTGGCGATGCACTTTGCCAATGCCGACGCAGAAAATCATCCTTTAAATGACCAACAACGTGAACAATTTTTACACGTCAAAGAAGCTTGTGCGCCAATCATGGGTTCGTGCTGTAACTCGGCTGCGATTTTCAAATGGCCAGAACTGAATTTTGATTTTGTTCGCCCGGGCATCATGCTATATGGCGCAACCCCTTTTGCAGATCGTTCTGTAGAAGCCTTAGATCTTAAACCAGTGATGACCTTTACCGCTGAAGTGATTGCTTTAAACACCATTCAAGCTGGTGAATCTGTGGGTTATGGATCGACTTTCGTTGCAGAACAAGAAATGAATCTTGCGATTGTGTCGATTGGTTATGGTGACGGTTATCCACGTGCCTTCCCTAAACAAAACTATGTATCTATTCAAGGACAAAAAACGCGTGTGATTGGCCGTGTTGCCATGGATATGATTGCAATTGATATCACCGGTATGCATGCACCAATAGGCACTGAAGTTGAGCTTTGGGGTAAAGACCGTTTAGTTGATGACGTTGCAGAAGCGAACGGAACCATTGGCTATGAATTATTATGCCGTATGAGCGCGCGCCCTGTACGTAAATTAGCTTAATTAGCCAAATCAAAAAGCCCAGATCAATTCTGGGCTTTTTTTTATCTCGCTTTTTTTATTCACTTTTTAAATTGATCGATTTGTTGATCAAATGGTTATTGAAAATAGTCAGCTGTTGGTTTTGCCAATTCAATCAAACCCTGACGCAATGCTTCTGACCAGCCTTTACTGATCATGGTGAAATATGGGTCCTCTTCATAAATGCGCTTACCATTTGGTATTTCTAAACTGTCTTTTTTATAAACCAAAGCATCTAAAGGCATACCCACTGACACATTTGAGCGTATCGTTGAATCAAAAGAAATTAAGCTACAACGCATTGCTTCATCGAGCGGCATATCGTAACGCAAAGTTCGGTCGAGTATCGGCTTGCCATATTTGCTTTCGCCAATTTGAAAATATGGGGTATCTGGTGTCGCACAAATAAAGTTGCCTTGTGGATAGATGTTATATAACTGCATATCCGCACTGCCAATTTGACCGCCTACCAATAAACTACAGTAATAATTACTTTGTTCTAAAATATCTGAGGTGACATCTGAGATGACTTTTTTTAAGGTATGCCCGACCAATTCAGCCACTTCGAACATCGTATTTACACTATATAAATTCGGCTCTTGTTTGACCTCTAGCTGATTTTGTAAATGCCCAATGACCGCTTGTGTTGTGGCTAAATTTCCAGAGGTTTGGATGGTAATAAATCGCTCACCCACAATACCAAAGGAATAAAGTTTGCGAAAAACTGAAATATGGTCAACACCTGCATTTGTCCGTGTATCACTGATAAATACCATGCCATCTTTTAACCGTAATGCACAACAATAGGTCATTTTTATCCCTCAAATGATTAACAACTCAGCACTTGTACAATTGAGCTCATAGACTCAATACCACCTTTATCACGAACGCCTCGAACTGGAGCTACATCCCAGTAGTCCCGCCCAATCGCAACATAAATATGTGATTGTGGTGTAAATAGCTGATTACTGACATCAAAACAATACCATTTATTTTCGATATAGACTTCTACCCAAGCGTGACTGGCAAGGTGGCTACTATTCGGCACAAATAAATACCCAGAAATATAACGTGCAGGAATACCCAAATAGCGACACATTGCGATCATGACATGGCTATGATCCTGACATACCCCTTGCTTATGATGAAAAGCATCAATCGCTGAAGTATGTACCGATGTTTGATTCGATACATAGGGAATATGCGCCAATATCGCTTCAGCCAAACGAATCAGATTGGCACGATTGATACGAGGGACATAGCAATCGGCAAAACTTTTCATGTGAATATCGTACTGCGTACTCGGCGTTGGCTGTAAAAACAATTTCGGGTTTAAATCATCCGCATTTGAATCATTTGAACTCAAATTCATCTCTACGATGCCCTGCGCCATAATGGTCATTTGCAGATAAGGTTCGCGCTGCGTTGTGGTCAACCACACATTACCAAAAGTATCCAATTGCATATCACGCTGCCCCGGCACACTCACATCCCAATTTTGCACCTGTTGGTGTGCATTGGTGGACGGGGTCATTTTGATATATTGAATGCTTCTGTTTACCACATCAGTGTAAACATAATGGGTCTGATGGTTGATCATGAGCCTCATACAGCCACCTCAAACATATTTTGGATATGATCACTGAAATGGTAGAAGTTTTGGCTATTCGGCTGCTGTTTAAGTGCCAACCATGCCTCTTGCACGCTTTCCCATCCAAACTGAACCAAAGCCATGACAATATGTTCAATCTTCGCTAGGGTGTGTTGAATGTCCTGCTGCATGCGTAACTGGCGATCAAGCTGCTCTATGGCTTGTCCTAAACTAAAAAATAAAAATACATCTTCAGATTCGGACTCTAAAACATCTTGGCAATCTGTTACCACGTCACAGATATAACCTGGGTTATCACTCGCATTACGAATTAAACGGCTGAGTTCTGCATAACTTTTTGCTGAAAGTACACCCCTTAAGTCCTGAATATTACTTTGCGCATATTGAAATTGGCTGGAAAATGACGCCGGCTGCTCCGCATTTAAAACTAACTCATTCATTGAGTCGGCATCAAATGCTGGCAAACAAAAAGCATGTGCATAGTTCAATGCCGTATCAACATCTTGAAAAGGGAAAATACTGCATAAATATTGAGTACGTGCTAAATAACGCCCCAACCAAAAAATATGTTCTGCATTACTGTTTAATAAAATCATGTTTTGCTCCTTCACTGGAGTGCTATGAGCGTAAATCGTCTACTACCCACGTATCTTTAATGCCGCCGCCTTGAGAAGAATTCACTACCAATGAACCTGCTTGCATCGCGACACGAGTTAAGCCACCCGGTACAATTTCAGTTCGATATGGTGAACTCAGTACAAATGGGCGTAAATCGATATGGCGTTCCGAAACACCCGCCTCACTTAGGGTTGGGTTGACAGATAAATTTAAAGTCGGCTGTGCAATATATAAATGTGGTGCTGCGGCCACTTTATCTTTAAAGCTATTTAATTCTTGTAAAGAAGCTTGTGGACCGATCAGCATGCCGTAACCACCTGAACCCTGCGCTTCTTTGACCACCAATTTTTCGATATTCGACAGCACATAGTCCAAGTCGTTCTGCTCACGACATTGATAGGTCGGCACATTTTTCAGGATCGCTTGTTCGCCTAAATAGAAATGAATCATTTTATCCACATATGGATAAATCGATTTATCATCTGCTACGCCTGTTCCCGGTGCATTTGCAATGACCACATTATGTTGCATATACGCTGACATGAGCCCTGCTACGCCCAAAGTACTGTCAGGTTTGAAACATAATGGATCGAGAAAAGCATCATCCACACGACGATAAATTACATCAACCTGTTGTCGGCCTTTAATGGTTTTCACATAAACCTTATCGTTTTCTACATAAAGGTCACGCGATGTCACTAAGGGTACATCCATCTCCCTTGCCAAAAAAGCATGTTCATAATAAGCACTGTTAAAACGCCCTGGGGTTAAAACCACGATAAACGGGTTATCGACGTAGGCATTTTCTGCAAGAATTTCACGTAAAAGCTGCGGATACTGCTCAATCCCCATGATGTTGCTTTGCTGGCAAAGTTCAGGCATCAGTTTTTGACTGATCTTACGGCTTTCTAGCATATACGACACACCAGACGGTGTTCTAAGATTATCCTCAAGGACGTAAAATTCGCCTGATTGATCTCGGATGATATCAATGCCACTGATTTGGCTATAAATTTTACCTTTTAGCCCATGCATATACATTTGTGGCAAATAGGCTTCATGGGTTAAGACTTGCAGTTCAGGAATAATTCCTGCTTTTAAAATATCTTGTTGATGATAGACATCATGTAAAAACAGATTGAGTGCTTTCACGCGCTGTGCACAGCCTAGAGATAAATTATTCCATTCCTTTCGTGCAATCACACGAGGAATAAGATCATAAGGTATGGTGCGTTCAATGCCCTCATCTTCGCCATACACTGTAAAGGTAATGCCTTCATAGAGAAAATGTTGTTTTGCAACCTGATTCAGCTGCTTCAATTCATCAAGCGTATGCTGTGATAACCACTGCTCTATCCGTTGGCATGATTCTTTAGCTACCGTTTTGCTATCGCGCATTTCATTAAAAAAATCCGAATAAAATTGATTAAACAGCGCATGTCCTCGAGCAAGAGGTAAATTTTTTAATGTAGAGACAGAAGTATTGACTAACTTTGCCTCATAACCCTCAATTCCATTTGAAGTTGTATTACGATTTTCTTTCAGCATAGCAACTCCATGTTTTTGTCATGTTTTGTAAATCAGATAAAGCAATATATATGCCATCAATACATATGCTGCTTCTCTTTGATTATTTATGCATCATTTTTGCAAAGTGGTACAGCATGTAACTGCTCAAGTTGTGTCAAATTGCGTTATTAAAATCATCTTAGTTTTTTCAGATGAAGACTTGCTTAACGCAGGAAGATTTCTTATTGTGTCCCACAGCATCATTTTATTCATTTAAGTCCAAGTTCAAGCACTAGATTATGTCTTCACAAGAAAAAGAAACGTCGAACAGCCTCTATCGTCAGTGGCAAATTCTTTCACGACTGTCCACAGGTAAGTGGATGGGTACGCGTGAATTACAAGAAATACTGAACCGTGAAGGCATTGATATCAGCCTACGCACCATTCAGCGTGACTTAAATCAAATTTCTCTGCGTTTCCCAATTGAGAGTAGTAAAACAACGCCACAAGGCTGGCGTTGGCGTTCTGATGCACCGATTCAAAGCTTGCCACATATGACTAGCTCACAAGCGGTCACCTTTATGATGGTTGAGGAACACCTAAAACATTTGCTTCCACCAAGCTTAATTGAAGAAATGAATCCTTGGTTTGACCTCGCACGTCGGAGCCTGTCGTCGCAAAATAATGTTCGTCAGTGGATTAACCGCGTGCGTATCGTGCCAGCAACTCAGCCATTGATTCCACCAGTGGTTGAAAAGGCCGCACAGCAATCGATTTATGAAGGTTTACTACAAGACAAACAACTTGAATGTCTATATCAAGGTCGTGGACAGCAAAGCGAAGAAAAAACCTATATTTTAAATCCACTGGCGTTGGTCCAAAAAGGTGCAATTATTTATTTGGTGTGCACACGTCATGACAAAACAGACATCCAAACCTTTGCTTTACATCGTTTTAAATCTGCTACGGTCTTAAATTCACGTGCATTACACCCTGTCGATTTTGATATTGATGCCTATATTGACTCTGGAGCGCTTGGCTTCCGTGTGGACTTCAATAAGCCGACTGAAATGATTCAGCTCAAATTAACCATGTCGGAATCAGAAGCAGTTTATTTTGAAGAAAGTCAGCTAAGTAAAGATCAAGTGATTCAAAAAACCGAAGATGGCTGGGTTGAAGTTAGCGCAACAGTACCATTTACCTCTCAGTTAACTTGGTGGCTACGTAGTTTTGGTAAAAAGATTCAGAAAATTGAACCTGAAGAAGTCGCTGTCGTTGTACAACAACGCAATGACTAAACCGATCTAAGGTTTTCTGCTACCTGAAATACTAACTAATGTTACGCACATAAAAGTAATTTCGCATTTTAAAAATGATTTTTAAGTCTATTCGACGGAGTCTTACATCTAGGGTTTAAATAAATGAATTAGCCTTCGGCTGGAGGTACTTTTGTTTCGGCAAAAGCACCCAAAACCATTGTCATCCGCAAAACTCGTTCACTAACGTCTACTTATTCAAAGTATCGCAAAAACATTTTTAAATAAATGTAGTCCTGTCTCAAACACTTGCGGATGACCTTACCGCGTATCATTCTTTTATTTGAGGTGACAACTTCTAACGCATAATGAATATCTAGTACATTATTTATGCTTAGATTTTCCCTTAAAATATCAACACATAAAAAAGTCCCAACGCTGGGACTGGATAATTTCTTAGAATATTTTTGTAATTTTAGTCGTTTAGGTCAAAGGAACTACAGCATAAGTACCTGCTGAATACCTTATGCCGTAGCGCTAATTTCTCATGGCTATAATCAATTACTGACATAGGCAGGCTAGGTCGGCATTATTATAACGAATAGATTTCATAGTCATATTCAGCACCTCGTGTTTAGAAAGTAAAATCACTTTAACCTTCATTTTGCGCACTGTGAAATAACAAGAACCGCGCTACTTTTCACAAATTTTCTTAAAGAACATTCCTGCTTTTCTTATCTCATTTGGCTTTAAATGAAAAATTCATCCAACTTCAGTGCTGTTTTTTATAAATGCTACACTGAATCAACAAATTAAAGCTTGAGCATTGTGCATAAACTCGGCAAATTATGAGCAAATGAGCTGAATAAGATTTTTCAAAATATGGCCAGTCCAGCGCAAACTATTCGCCACAAGCTACTGAATACTTTTTTTTCTCGGCATTCCATTTGGTTTGTTTGTATTTTTATCTTCCTACTCATTTCGAGTTTTCATTTAGGTTATTCCCCTCGTTATATTCAATATTTTATTCCACAGACCTTATTGAATAGTATCTGGGTCATTACTGGGCTTTTGAGTTTATTGGGTTTGTATGACGTCATACAAAACAAACATTCGATTTTAAAAAATTACCCCATCATGGGGCACTTTCGTTTTCTTTTTGAAGAATTTCGACCTGAAATTCGCCAATATTTTATTGAATCTGATCAAGATGCACTGCCCTTTTCTCGTATGCAGCGTAGTTTGGTCTATCAACGTGCAAAAAACCAAAATGCAGATAAACCATTTGGTTCAATTGTTGATGTATACCAAAATGATTACCGCTTTATCAATCACTCCTTGTCACCTTGCATTCCTGCCATTCCTGAAACATTCCGTATTAACATCGGTAATGAACAATGTAAGCAACCGTATAGTGCATCGATATTAAACATTTCTGCGATGAGCTTTGGTAGCTTAAGTGCCAATGCCATTCGTGCCTTAAACTTAGGTGCAAAAATGGGCAATTTCTACCATGACACCGGTGAAGGCAGTATTAGTCCGTATCACTTGGAAAATGGTGGCGACATTGTTTGGGAACTCGGTAGTGGTTACTTTGGCTGTCGTACCATTGATGGTCAATTCGATCCTGTACGTTTTGCTGAACAAGCCAAGCACCCTCAAGTCAAAATGATTGAGATCAAATTATCTCAAGGTGCAAAACCAGGCCATGGTGGTATTTTACCTAAAGACAAAATTTCCGAAGAGATTGCTCAAATCCGTGGTGTCAGCCGTGAACATGACTGTATCTCTCCATCTAGCCATCCTGCCTTTAGCACCCCTATTGAAATGATGCAATTTATTCAGCAATTGCGCGAGCTTTCCGAAGGTAAACCTGTAGGCTTTAAACTGTGTATCGGGCAACCATGGCAATTTATGAGTATCGTAAAAGCCATGTTACATACAGGGATTACACCCGATTTTATCGTGGTTGATGGTTCTGAAGGTGGGACTGGCGCAGCGCCAATTGAATTGATCGATAATATGGGTACGCCACTGCGGGAAGGCCTACTCTTTGTCAATAACACCCTGATTGGTGCAGGCTTACGTTCAAAAATTAAAGTGGGTGCCAGTGGTAAAATTATTAGTGCTTTTGATATTGCCAGTACCATGGCAATTGGCGCAGATTGGGTCAATTCGGCTCGTGGCTTTATGTTTGCAGTCGGGTGTATTCAGGCTCAAAGCTGTCACACCAACCAATGTCCTGTTGGCGTTGCAACGCAGGACAAAGACCGTCAAAAAGCCATTCATGTCCCAACTAAAGCAGAGCGTGTTTTTAATTTCCACAAAAATACCTTGCATGGTTTATCTGAACTTATTGCCTCTGCGGGTTTACAACACCCGTCGGATATCCGTGCACACCATCTAGCACAGCGTATTAACAACCGTGAAATTAAAAACTATGCACAGCTACATTTTTGGTTAAAAGATGGGGAGTTACTCAGCTGTGAAAATAAAGATGAAGAAAACTTCTATTTCCGTATGTGGAATATGGCACATCTAGAAAAGTTCTGATTCCTACCCCATAAAAAAAGAGGCGACTACGCCTCTTTTTTTCGTCTAGATCCATCACACCGATTAAGGTAGGCTGTGCTCAATCGTCAATTAGTAACTGATGTTACGCGCGTAAAAGTAATTACGCATTTTTAAAATAATTTTTAAGCCTATTCGACGGAGTCTTACATCTAGGGCTTAAATAACGGGATTAGCCTTCGGCTGGAGGTACTCTTACGAAACGTTGTTTCTCATTTGGTAAAATGAGAAGCGTGCTTCGCAAGGAAACCATCTTGCGGTGCAATGCACCTCACCAACAAAACTCGTTCACTAGCGTCAAATTATTCAAAGTATTGCAAAAACATTTTTGATTAGGAGTAGTCCAGTCTCAAATACTTGCGGATGACCTTCCCGCGTATCGTACTTTTATTTGAATCAAATTACGCTCCTGATGTTAGTGCGTAACATCAGTTAGTAATAAGACTTACTGTTGGATTGAGCATGCAAGAATGCCGGGATCAAACCTGTTAATGCAGCACGAATATCGGCACGTTCATTAATCAGCTGATGCGAACCTTCTTCAAGCATGAGAAGCGTCTGTAAACGAAATTTACGACGTATAAACTCAATGTTATAACGCCAATCTACCGTCTGATCCTGTGCGCCTTGCGCTAACCACACTGGAATACGGCACGCTGGGCGTTCTTCCATCTCCTGCATCCATTTTGACATGGCCAAAATCCAATCCATCCCCATCATTCGAGGTTGTAGTGGATCTTTTAAGCGGACAAAACGTAAAAACTCAGGGTTATGATTATTCCGTCTAAAATGACGTGGCACTTCACGTTTAATACGACGAATAATGCCTAATCCAACCGAGTTATGCCACCATGCCGTTTTTGCAGGACGAATCAGCGGAGATAATAATAAAACCCGTTCGACATAAGGGTTTTTGCGATGTTCAGCAAAATCTAACAGATGATGCAGCCAAATCGCACCACCCGTACTCTGCCCAATCCCTAACCACGGTGTCGGTAATTGAGCTGCATGTTTCACATAACGATATACCGCTTCCAAAACTTGTTGGTAATGGTCAAAGTTTTGAATACTGGCTGGCGAGCCATTGCTTAGACCATGCCCCGGTAAATCATAGGTCAAAACACTAAAACCTTGATCTAAGAGCTCACGAATAATCGGCTGATATATTCCACTATGCTCTAAATAACCATGTAATAAAAATACAGTGCCTTTAATGACATCTGTTTCAGCCTTTAGTTTCGGTTGAAACACTTGTACATGTAGTTTGAACAAAGGCATTTCTACATAGCCTTGCCAATGTTCGCAGTTCAAGGCATCTAAGCCGTAGAGTCGTCGATAAGATTGTATTTCGACACTAGGCTCAAACGGCCGATTTAAATTTAGCGGTTCTAATAATTGTGGGGTTAATTCTCGACTTGGAACAGGAAGATCTAATTGTTTAAGGATCGAAGGATTAAGAAATGGGATATCTGACATTATGGGACCTCCCGACAGTCACTTGAGCCAAACCAAACGTCACGTAAGGTAGCTAATAATTCATAATTGGCACGACGACTATGGTCATAATTTTTTTCACTTGGTCGCCATGTGGTTAATGTCGTTGGCATAGGTGCAACAACAGGAATGGTTTCGATACCATTTAATGCAAATAAACGCCGTGTTCGAGGCATATGATATTGGTCGGTGATTAAAATAACCGTCGGTGCGCCGCCTTTTTTCTGTAAAAGTAACGAACTAAAGCGTGAATTTTCGCAAGTATTCATACTCCGGTTTTCAAGCAATTTCGCATCGACATCATATTGCTTTAACCAAGCTTGCATATACGGTGCTTCCACACCACTCAGTACAATCGGTAGCTTATGTGTGCGTTCGACATCGAGTGTTTTTTCCAGTCGAAGTCGTGTGTAGTCATTCACCACGATATCTTTATCATTTTTATCTAAAGTTAAGCCACCACCTAACACCACGATCGCATACGGATCTGCGGTTGGTTTCTTCAGGGTTTTATCTTTCATTTTGGCTAGATCAAGATAGGTTTCATCATCGATCGGTTCCGCTTCTGAAGCCGCTTGTTCAATTTCATGAGTTTTTAAGAACTCTGTATATTGCGTCATGAGTCCTTTATTTTCCGCACTATTGAGCTCAAGCAGCTCTTTCATTTTTTGAGCAGGATTTTCCGCCATTGCTTCAGAGGATGCCGCCTCGGATGCAGAAGGATTCAGCAAAGGAACTTTCGGTATGTCCTTTTGATTATCACTTATTTCTTTTTCATGTTCTTCTTCAATGAGCTGCTGTAAAGCCTTATAACGCGCTTGTATAAGGGTCAAGTCTTGAGGCTCATCAGACTGTATGGCTTGCTCCATGAGTTTTAAATACGCTTGGCGCGCGATCCATAAGTCAGAACCCGGCTCATAGTTATCATCATCACTCAAAGCACCGAGTTTTTGACTTTGCGCTGCGAGCTGATTGACTTCTACAGGAACGAAATAATTTAAACTTTTAACGATCAATTTAGAATAAAACGGCGTATAGATAAAAATCATCAGACAGCCCAAAAGTACAAATAGCACTGCGGCAATTTGTACTAAGCGAACCATCCAATGTGTTTTATGCATAAATCTAAAACCTATGTTTTTATTAATCTGCGTGAGATCGAATCAAGCCATTTGTATCAAATAATACAGGCTCTGGATGTAGTTCAATATTAAATTTTTCAAAAACATCATGTTGTACAGCTTTGTAAGTTGTACGCACATCTTGCAGCGTGGCGTCTTGGTAATTGACCAATACCAAAGCTTGCTTATGAAACATTCCCACTGAACCCACAGATTTCCCTTTCCAACCCGCTTGGTCAATCAACCAGCCCGCTGCCAGTTTTACCGCATTATTCGGTTGTGGGTAATGGGGTAAATTTGGAAATTGCAGCGCAATTTGGTCAAAGGCTTGCTGGCTAATCACAGGATTTTTAAAGAAACTTCCGACATTTGGAAATTCTTTGGGATCTGGAAGTTTAGTTTGGCGGATATGAATGACTTGCTGTTGTAGGTTTTCTGCACTTAAGTCTTCGCTTACAGCCTGCTTTAAATCACCATAATTTAATTTTAAATCGGCGTGTTTTAAAAGTTTAAAAGTGACATGCGTAATAATAAAACGCTCTGGCTCATCTTTAAAAATACTATGGCGATATGAAAAATGACAATCGGCAGCGCTAATACTACTTTGCTGTTTTTTTACACGATCATAGACCTGTACAGATTCAATAAATTCACCCGCTTCAACACCATAAGCCCCGATATTTTGGACAGGTGAAGCCCCTACTAAACCGGGTATCAATGCTAGATTTTGTAAGCCATAAAACTGGTGTGCCGTCGTCCAAAGTACAAAGTCATGCCACACTTGCCCTGCACCCACTTTTAAAGTTTGGGTTGCGGCATCGTCTTGTACATATTCAATACCTTGAATATCCATATGCATCACTAAAGCATGTATTTGCTCAGGCAACAGCATATTACTGCCTCCTGAAAGTACCAATACATTTAATTGCTCAGCTTTGGCAAAGTCGAGCGCTGCTTGGATATCTTCTACCGATTGAACACGTACATAATGAGATGCTACAGC
Source organism: Acinetobacter sp. YH12063 (assembly GCF_013419715.1). Classification (NCBI taxonomy): domain Bacteria; kingdom Pseudomonadati; phylum Pseudomonadota; class Gammaproteobacteria; order Moraxellales; family Moraxellaceae; genus Acinetobacter; species Acinetobacter sp. YH12063. The sequence continues at coordinate 225,003 of NZ_VOZO01000005.1, forward strand.
ATCGAGACTTAATGTATTAAATGGCTTAAGCTGAACCTGTGTTTGAATTTGCATTCTTAAACCTTAATTTTTTTGCTGTGCTTGTAACTGAGTTTTTAAATAATTGACCCAAGCCTGACTGCTAGATTCGCATTGATCTAATACATGTTCAAACCCTGCATCACCACCATAGTACGGATCTGGTACTTCTTGTTGCGGATATTGGTGATCATGTTGACTCATCAAAGACACTTGGGCACGTAGCTGACCCAATTGTTGCTGCGCTTTTTGCATGAGGTTTTGAATATTGTCTAAATTTTCGTAGTCCATGGCCAAGATCAAATCAAATTTAATAAAATCATGAACCGTTAACTGACGTGCGCGTAATGCAGATAAGTTATAGCCACGTAATTTTGCATGCTGTTGACTACGAAGATCAGGCGCTTTACCCGGATGATAATTGCTCGTACCCGCAGAATCGACGTGAATATTGAGTTGCGCTTCATCACAAAAATGTCTAAAAACCACTTCAGCCGTAGGTGAACGGCAAATATTTCCTAAACAAACACACAACACCTTATATGGCGTGCTGGATGACATAACAACCTCAAGACTACTTTTATTTCAAGCGTCTTATGTTAAGTTATTTACAGGATGAATCCTATATCAACACTCAAGAATAATGTTTATTTGGATATAAAAAATTAGGGATAAGCCAATGAGTCAATTTCAGTTTCAAACCGTCAGCAATATTATTTCAGGCTTAGGCTCTATTTCCCAACTGAGAGAGGTCCTAGACGACTTTCAAGCCAAACGTGTCATGCTTGTGACCGACCCCGGTATGTTGCAACAACAATTACATTTACCCATTTTGGATATTTTAGAAAGTATCCATCAAGATTATGTGATTTATTCCAGTATTCAAGCTGACCCTGCAGAACATATAGTTTTAGATGCAGTTCAATTTGCCAAGAATGAAAAAGTGGATTTGATTGTTGGCTTTGGTGGTGGTAGTTCAATGGATGTGGCTAAAATTATTGCGATCTTAGCTCATCCTAAGCAAACACAACAAATCAGTGATTTATATGGTGTTGCTAATGCAAAACGACCTCGCTTGCCACTCATTTTGATTCCGACAACGGCAGGGACTGGCTCTGAAGTCACACCAATCTCTATCGTCACTACAGGTGAAACCACCAAAACTGGTATTGTCTCCCCTGTATTGTATGCCGATGTCTGTATCCTCGATGCGAACTTTACATTAAATCTTCCCGCACACATTACCGCAGCAACCGGTATCGATGCCATGGTGCATGCCATTGAAGCCTATACGTCAAAAATTAAAAAAAATCCGTATGCGGATATGCTCGCCAAACAAGCTTTGCGTTTACTCAATAAAAACTTAGCACTGGTTTTACAAGATGGACATAACCTTGAAGCGCGTCAGCACATGCTAGTCGGTTCAATGCTTGCAGGTCAGGCCTTTGCTAATGCACCTGTTGCAGCGGTGCATGCACTCGCCTATCCACTCGGTGGACACTTTCATCTATCGCATGGTCATACCAATGCACTGGTTCTAGCCGAGGTGTTAAAGTTTAATGCACCTCAGGCCAAGCAGCATTATGCAGAACTCATGAGTTGGCTAGATCCATACAGTACGGGCTGTACCGATGGTTTATGTGATTTATTTATTGATCATATGCAAAATCATTTAGATCAGAGCGGTTTGGTGCTAAAACTCAGCCAACTGAATGTGCCTGAAAATATGCTCAATCGTTTAGCAGAAGACGCATTATTACAAACACGACTATTACAAAATAATCCGCGAGAACTGCAGTTTGAAGATGCACGCCAGATTTACCAATCAATTTATGCCTAAAGTTCACTCATTTTTGAAATAAAGAAAATACCAACGATGAAACCTGAAACTAAACGCCGCCAAAACTATCGATTTTTATTTCCAATCCAAACGCGTTGGGCAGACAACGATATGTATGGCCACGTCAATAATGTCACCTATTACAGCTATTTTGATACCGCTGCAAATGCGCTCTTGATTCAACATGCCGGTTTTGATTTGCGAAATACCCCGATCATTGGTTTAGTGGTCGATTCAGCCTGCAGCTTTTTACAAGAACTGTCCTATCCTGAAATCATTGAAGTTGGGGTTTCGATTGAAAAAATTGGCAATTCTTCACTGCGTTATGACTTAGCCATTTTTAAACAAGGACAAAATGAGGCTGCTGCCCAAGGACATTTCGTACATGTGTTTGTCGACCGCCAAACACGAAAAAGCACCTCGATACCCGATGATATGCGATATGCTTTAACTCAGTTTTTACTTTAATTTTTATATCCAGCTTAAAACTTATTTGAGCTGGATATTTTGCAACTCACCATCAAAGCTTTTGAGTAAGTCTTTCACAACAGGCTCTGCATGTAATAACTCATTTGCACGTGCAAACGCTTTTTCTTTGCGGACATGCTGTAAAGCATACGGTGTGGTTTCTTCGACATCTTCAAAGCTGATATGGAAACGACATTTTGACCATTGTGCATGAATGGCTTGTTCCAATACATGCTGTAATTGAGTCACTAAAGCTTCGTATCGCTTTGGAATATGGAAAGTCGATTCACCGTCAATCGTACCGCGCATAATGCCATGCTGCGCCAACTCTTGTACCGCAGGTGAAAGTTGACTATTTCGGAACCAATACTCCCACTTTTCGACCGTCCACTCACCTTCAAGGGTTTGAGGCTGTAAAGTCAAAATATCTTGTGGCATCAAGGGAGAAGATGAACCCGTTTGAACAACATCCGAAGAAACGGAACTTTGCGTAACTTGTGGTGATGCTAGATCAAAACCATTGTCGCCTTGAGCACCCGAAACTGATTCATTCACCACATGTTGTGGTTCAATGGCATTTATCAAATGTGGCTGAGCTGTTTCAGGCTCTACACTTTTTGACTCTAAAGCTGTTGGTTCTAAAGGTGTAATATCTTCAAAATTTATAGCGCTCACATCAACTTCTTCAGTTTCAGTACTCGGCGTCGGATCTAAATCAAATAATGTATCTTCTGCCACGGCATCCATAACAAGCGTGTCATTTTGCTGTGTCGATACAGACTCAACCGGTGCAACCTCTTGCGTATCTAGAGTGCCATTTGCTGTAGATGCTGTAGAAGTTTGGCTTATTGCGTCTTCTTCAGGATCATCTAAAAAATCATCAGATGAAGGTTCGTCGGCTGCAGGTGCAGAAACATAGCCATCATCGTCATCATCGTCATCATCGTCATCATCGTCATCATAATGTGAATCATCAAAATCATCGAACGCTGGCGATGTGTCTACAGCGGGTACAGCTTCAGGCTGCTCAACAGTGGCAACCTGTGCAGCAGACTCAACAACGGTATTGGGTTGCTGCAAAGACTGTGTTTGAGTCGGCTGAACTGTTTCGGCCTGATTTTGAGCAAGCTGTGGCTGTGCGGCTGACTCTTGCTGTACGGCAGAGACCAACATTTCGTTTGGCTGTAATGGTCGGAATGCTAATAGACGCAGCACACACATCTCAAAACCTTGCTCTTGCGTGACTGCCAACTGCAAGTCTGCCCGACCTTTGCATGCGACTTGATAATACAACTGCAAATCTTGAGCTGAAATCAACTGCGACAATTGCATAATTTTTTGATTGATCTCAGCGCTATATTTCAACGCTAAGTCTGGCAAGTATTGTAATAATGCCAGTTCATGTAACGTTGAAATCAACTGATCTAATACCAGCGAAACATCCAACGCTTGTTGACGGAATTGCATGAGTAAAGCACTCACGCGTTCACGCTGATTTTGATGAATGGCTAAAATCAAATCATAAATGATCGTACGGTCAATTAGGCCCAACATGTCTTTAACATCTTGGTGCTGAATTGAACCCTGACCATAGGCAATGGCTTGGTCAGTCAGTGACAGCGCATCACGCAGTGAACCTTGAGCCGATTCAGCAATTTGCCAAATCGCATCTTGCTCCGCTTGAATTTGTTCTTTTTGTAAAATATCGGTCAGATGCGTGGTGATTTCATCCACGGCTAAAGGACGCAAAGTAAATTGCAAGCAACGTGAAATGACCGTAATCGGTAATTTTTGTGGATCTGTGGTTGCAAATAAGAACTTCACATGCTCTGGCGGTTCTTCGAGAGTCTTTAATAACGCATTAAATGAATGCGTAGAGAGCATATGCACTTCATCGATTAGATAAACCTTGAAGCGACCTTGGGTTGGTGCATAAGGAACGTTGTCGAGAAGCTCTCGGGTATCTTCAACTTTGGTCCGTGATGCCGCATCGATTTCAATTAAATCAATAAAACGACCTTCATTTACTGCTTTACACGTTGGGCAGACTTCACACGGCGTTGAGGTTACACCCGTTTCACAGTTCAGACATTTTGCCAAAATACGGGCAATGGTGGTTTTACCCACGCCTCGAGTACCTGTAAATAAATACGCATGATGTAACCGACCACGTTCTAAGGCACTGGTAAGTGCGCGTGACACATGGTTTTGCCCCACGAGTTCAATGAAATTTCGTGGACGGTATTTTCGTGCAAGTACTTGATACATGTATGCTCCTTTTTACAGGTGTAAGCATACTGTTTTTTTGTCTAATAGTGAAATAAATGGCAGAGTTTGGACAATAAAAATCCGATCTTGGGCTCTCCCAATGATCAGGCAAATTTAATATAAATTACGAATGCTTAAACTGCTTTATTTAAAAGGAAATCACTTTGCATTTGATAGCGTTTCGCCGTCTGGTCTTCCCGAATTTCAAGTAATTGCTGATCCAAATCAACATACAAAAGATTACGCGTTTGCACATTCATAAGTTCTAGCTGCTGCTTTGATTCATCTTTAAAACGAATTACACCTTTTAGCACTTCTACTTCGTTATGACCACTTAGACTTTCACGAGTAAGTGTATAGGTTTGGTCTTCATGTAGCTCAAGAGCCACAGCCATACCGGGACAATCTTCACAACGAGAAAGACAGCCCATACACGGCGTTGTACCTTTAAAATCACCGACCCATGCAGCTTGCTGTTTTTCGGCAGTAATCGCTTCTATCTCTTTTGCTTTCGTTTGAGTTGAATCCTGACAACCCAACATTGCCGACGTTACTACTAAGGGAATCAAAACAACTTTTTTCATAGGGATATCACAGCAGTCTAAAACTACGTGGGAAAATAGCATATTTTTCACATTTCCCCAATTCCTGTTCTATCCCGAAGTATCTTAAAGCCAGCCCTTACGTCCTTTAAGTGCTTTGTCTGCACAGCGTAGCGTTTCTTGAGTTAAGCCCCATAAGCGATAATCGCCAGTGATTGAACCCGTCGCAAAGTTATGTGTATAAGCAAAACTTAAATCACGCTGCGGATCACACCAGGCCCCAGAACCATTAAAACCTATATGTCCAAAACCTTCACTAGATTTGCCTAAAGTTAAAATGCGGTGATAACCCAAACGCCAATTCATTGGTAAAGGCATAATACGATCACGTTTTTTATATTGAATTTTACTTAAAGATTCAAAAACTTGTGGCGTGATTAAGGTCTGTCCTTGCCACTGCCCTTGGTTAGCCAGCATTGCATAGATTTTCGCTAAACTATTGGCACTAAATACACCAGTAGCCGCAGGTATAATGGCTTGTAAACCCTCATCACTAAAAAATGAAAACTTGCGCATTCCTTTAGGAATCATACCATCTTGAAAGTCTTGCAAATTTTGTCCAGAAAGTTGCAGGAGCTGATCAAAGATTGACGCTTTTCGTGTCTCTGTCTTTTTTTTCGTTGTCTGCGCTTGGGTATTTTCTTGTGCAGATGTATCTACAGCACGTTCTTCTTTTTTCTTTTTCGGGATCAAGCGTGCAACCTTACCAAGTTGATGCTCTGGTACGCCAAAAAATGCATGATCCAATGCCAAAGGCTCAACCAAATAGTGTTGCATTAGTTCAGCAAGCGGTCGACCAGTGGCCTTTTCAAGTACACCACCGACTTGCCAACCGAAGGTTAACGGTTGATATGCTGCATCAGTTGATGGCTCAAAACGTGGCTTAGCTTGTTCGATGACTTTAAGCATATGTGACCAATCAGCCATTTCAGATGCTGTTTGAATGATATTACGAATATCGTATAAACCACTCTGATGACTCAGCATGTGCCTTAATGTGATATCCGACTTACCATTTTGAGCAAACTCCGGCCAATATACGGCAACGGGAGTATCGTAATCTAGAAAGCCTTCGCTCACTAAGATATGTGCAAGCGTTGCAAGTACACCTTTACCCGTGGAATAACAGACCGAGGGCGTATTGGACTGCCAAGCTTCTTCGGCTGACTTTTTACCGGTCCAAATATCCACGACTTTTTGACCTTTAAAATACACCACTAAGGCGGCTCCGCCTAAGTGGGTTCGAGCATCCTGCATACGGCTAAATTGCGCCGCCAAATCTTGAAACGCCTCGTCAACCGTACCTTGATAATTATTCTTTTGTGCAAATAGATATTCTTTGAGCGCCTGCATCATCATTCCTTTGAATATGAATCGCTTGAGATTAAAACAAAAAAGCCTAAACCGATATCGATTTAGGCTTAAGTCTTAAAGTGCCTTTACACTTCCCGCGACATGCGGTTTTTTGTTTTTGCTATTTCGAATGGCAAACTCGGTATCTTGTCCAGTTTGAGCCGTTAAAAACTCAACTTGTGATGGGAGATACATCGGCAGTTTAAACCAGACATCTGCTTCATACGCATCTGGCAAAGTTAAGCTCGACAAGGCTTTGGCTTTACTCCACATACCATGTGCAATGGCTTGTTTAAAACCAAACGCTTTAGCGGTTACAGCATGAATATGAATTAAGTTAAAATCACCAGAAGTCAACGCATAACGGCGACCGGTATTTTCAGAAACATTCCATTCAGCTTGAACTTGCAACTCTGCTGGCTTTGTTTCGGTAGATTTTGCCGCAGCTTTGTTCTCTGTTTTTTGACGTGCTAAATACGTGGTTAATGATTCTACAACCACTTCATCGCCCACTTTTGCAGTGGTAATAAAGTCAAATTGCACGCCTTTATCATGTGGCTGTAATTCACCAAATTTGCATGACAATGACAGTGTTTCATTCACACCGACTTTGCGATATTGCTTCACTTGGTTACGAATATGTACCAAACCTAAGATCGCAAAAGGAAAAGCTTCCGTGGTCATCATATGCATTTGCAAACTTTGAGAAAGCACAGCCAAATAAATCGCTGGGATATAACCATTGTTTTTAAAGCCACACACTTCGTTATAGGCTTTTAAATGCTTTTGATCAACCTTAAATGAATCCACCACATATTCAACTTGCGGCAGCACTTTTTCAGCTTTAGGCTTTTTAAAAATCAAGCCTTGAATCACTTTTGGATAGGCTAAATAAGGTTTTGGAAGTTGACTAAAATGGCGAGTATTCATACTAAACCTTTGGAAGTTTTATCTTTATAAAGTTCCCTTCCTTTTAAAGAAGGATATTTTAAATCCCCCTCATCCCCCTTTGATAAAGGGGGACTTCTCCTCTCTTTTTCAAAGGGAGGTCGGGAGGGATTAATTAAGCCCCTAACAAGCTTTGACCACACACACGTACCACGTTACCGTTCAAGCCTGTCGATGCCGTTGAAGCAAACATCGCAATCGTTTCAGCAACGTCTACAGGTAAACCACCTTGACTCATCGAGTTCATACGACGACCTGCTTCACGGATTGCAAATGGAATCGCAGCAGTCATTTGCGTTTCAATGAAGCCTGGAGCAACAGCATTAATGGTTACGCCATTTTTCAATAATGGAGCAGTAAATTTAACCACACCAACAACACCTGCTTTAGAAGCAGCATAATTGGTTTGACCTAAGTTACCAGCAATACCTGAAATAGAAGATACGCAAACAATACGACCATTTGCATTGAAGCCATCATTTTCAAGAAGGTAATCATTTACACGCTCAATCGCAGACAAGTTAATGTTAATCACCAAATCCCAAAGCTCAGGCTTCATATTGGCCAAAGTTTTGTCACGGGTAATTCCGGCATTGTGCACGATGATATCCAAACCACCTTGAGCAGCTGCCGCCGCTTTGATTTTTTCACCGGCATCGCTTGCAGTAATATCAATCGCGAGCGTAGAACCGCCAATTTCACCTGCAACACGGTCAAGGTCTGCTTGCTGCTGTGGAACGTCTAAACAAATCACATGCGCGCCATCACGTGACAATACATGTGCAATTGCTTCACCAATACCACGGCTTGCACCTGTTACTACAGCTGTTTTGCCTGCAAGCGGTTTATTCCAGTCAACATCCACAACATCTGCTTTAGATACACGAATCACCTGACCCGATACATAAGCTGAACGTGGTGAAATCACAAAACGTAATGCAGATTCTAAGTTTGCTTCAGCACCTTCATCCACATAAACTAATTGTGCTGCAATCCCTTTCTTAAACTCTTTACCCACTGATTTTACAAAACCTTCTAATGCACGTTGTGCAATGGCTTGTTTCACAGTTTTCGCAGTCTCTGGTGTTGTACCAACAACGACAACGCGACCAGACGCCTGAATTTGACGTGCGATTGGGTTAAAAAAGGCATATAAGGCATGCAATTGTTCTGAGTTTTGAATACCTGAAGCATCAAACACCACAACTTTAAACTTAGACTCTTTATCGCCTTCGTTGAATGCGCTTAAGTTTAGACCTGATTTTGCCGCAGCTTGCTGTAGTTCCGCATTATTGCCTGCATAGCTATTGGCATGAATATTTGCCAAGACTTGTGCAATAGCACCAGATAATGTTGAAGCAGGCGCTGCACCGAATAAAACCGCACCTTTAACTACAGGTGTTGCAGACTCAAAACGCTCTAAAAAAGTCGGTGATGGTAAACCTAAATTTTTGATGACAAATTTACCAATAGGAGATTTTGCAAATGTTTGGTATTGATCAGTCATGTTTATTATCTCTCATACAGATTAATTTTTGATGGATCTGAAGATATCCCTTTAACTTCAAGATGATGTCAGATACTTATATTTCAATAGTTCCATCAGTTTCCATGGAATCATACTTGAGTTAAACCGCAGATGGCTTGACCTGAATGCTTTAGCGAATGTCATTTTAGTCAATTTACCCCTTTGGTGAATATGCTAATGTAGCCGTCAAGAAGATCATCAACATGCTTGGAAAAGCCTTATGAGCAAAACAACTCAAGAAAATCCAGCAGTCGAAAGTCCGACTACGGAAACTGTGTCAAATACATCAAAGAGTACGCCACGTACCGCTAAAAGTACGGGCACAGCAACCAAGTCTACAAGTGATGTCGCTAAAACGAGCCGTCCTCGTCGTGCATCTACACGTACTAAGACACCCGCTTCAAACCCTAAAACAGCTTTAAAATCAACAACTCAAACGTCTGTTCAACAGGATAATACCATGAGTCAAAACACAGTTCGCCGCGTTGCTATTATCGGTGGTAATCGTATTCCTTTCGCTCGTTCTAACGGCGCTTACTTCACTGCATCGAACAGCGATATGTTCACAGCTGCATTAAATGGTCTTGTTGAACGCTTCAACCTTCAAGGTCAACGCCTTGGTGAAGTTGTTGCTGGCGCTGTGTTAAAACATAGTCGTGACTTTAACATGACCCGTGAGTGTGTACTCAATACCGAACTTGCTCCTGAAACACCTGCTTACGATATTCAACAAGCATGTGGTACGGGTTTACAAGCTGCTTTCTTAGTTGCTAATAAAATTGCTTTGGGTCAAATCGAAGTGGGTGTTGCTGGCGGTGTAGATACAACCTCTGATGCACCGATCGCTTTTGGTGATGGCCTACGTAAAGCTTTACTTGAGTTGAACATTGCTAAAACGGGTAAAGACCGCCTGAAAGCATTAACTAAAATTAATGTTAAAGATTTGATGGATGCACCGAAGAACGGTGAACCACGTACAGGTCTTTCTATGGGTGACCATCAAGCAATTACGACACTTGAATGGGGTATCTCTCGTGAAGCGCAAGATGAACTTGCTGCATCTTCACATCAAAAAATGGCAGCTGCATATGAAGAAGGTTTCTTCGATGACCTTATTACGCCATTCCTAGGTTTAGAACGTGACAACAACTTACGTGCAGACTCTTCTGTAGAAAAACTTGCGAAGTTAAAACCAGCGTTTGGTAAAGGCGATGCACGTACGATGACTGCGGGTAACTCGACTCCACTGACTGATGGTGCGTCATGTGTCCTTCTTGCCTCTGAAGAATGGGCAAAAGCAAACGGTCACGAAGTTCTTGCTTATTTAACTTTCCAAGAAACAGCGGCGGTTGACTTTGTCGAGAAAAAAGAAGGCTTATTGATGGCGCCTGCTTATGCAGTGCCTCGTATGCTTGAACGTGCAGGTATTACGCTACAAGATTTCGATTACTATGAAATTCATGAAGCATTTGCATCTCAAGTATTGTCTACACTGAAAGCATGGGAAGATCCTAAATTCTGTAAAGAACGTTTAGGCTTAGATGCACCATTGGGTTCAATTGATCGTTCTAAATTGAACGTGAAAGGTTCATCTCTTGCTGCAGGTCACCCATTTGCTGCAACTGGTGGTCGTATTATTGCAACTGCTGCAAAACTATTGAACCAAAAAGGTTCAGGCCGTGTACTTGTATCGATCTGTGCTGCGGGTGGTCAAGGCGTAACAGCGATTATTGAAAAATAATCCTTTATGCTTTAAAGCAAAAAACCGCTCTTATGAGCGGTTTTTTATTTCAGAGATTTCATAATTTTTAGAAACGATAACCGACACCTAAATAAGTAATGATGGGATCAATATCGATCTTTGTCGTTGCATGAATTAACTGTTCACCGGTCGTTTGGTTAATCACATCGATCTTGGTCTTATTATTTAACTTTGCATAAGACACTGAAGCTGCTGTAAACCAATTTGGGGTGAAGTCATAGGTAAAACCGAGTGTGACAATTGGAGCAATCGCATCATCCGCATCGACATCGACCACCATTTTACCTGATGATTCTTTACCGTCTAATGCAGCACCTGCAAGATTATCCTTAATATTTTGAATCATATGCCCTGCAGCAATTAAGTCAGATTCAATACCTTTATTGAGTTCAATATCATTAAAATACGCATACATAATCCCTGCACCTACATAAGGTCTGAATTTATTCACGCCCGATTTTCCAAATTGATACTGAGCTTGAAATGCTGGCGTCCAAGCACGCGCTGTTGCTGCTTTACTATAAGCATCCAGATTGGTAATTGGTACATCATAATCCAAAGGTAAACCGTCCGGAAACAGCAAACCAGCAAGACCTCCCGGCATTGCATTGCCAGATAAAGGTGCCGTAATCATCCCTTTCCCTTGAATATCCACTTTGGGAGGAATACCGCCAATCATCTGTAAGGATACGTTGTCATTGATATAATAATTGACCATCAAACCTAAAGTATCAACATCCTCTGCTTCTAGACCAGTGCCTCCTGCTGACCAATTTTCCAATCCATATAATGTCGATGTCCCTGCAATATCTGGTTTGATATTGCCTTTGCCATCTGTCATGAGTCCATTAATAAAACTATCTTCTAATAATGTTCCTAAAGTCTCCTTTAAATTTACTGTGTTATCACCGTCTTGAATCGTTGCATTTGGGTCAATTGCTTGTAAAAAACCCTCTTCACTAATGCTTCCAACTTTGGCCTGTGTCCCATTTGCCACAGAAGTATTAATGTTAAAAGGATTCGCCTTTCCTTGCGGCATCACGTGTAACCAACCTGCAGATACAGAAAAGCGCTTAAAGTTACCATCTGCAAATGTAAATTGTGTAAGCCCAAGTAAAACAACAGGTGTGACAATTTTTATCAATTTCATATGCTAACTCCTTGTTTTGCATATTTTTTTAATTAATATATAAAAACATTCTTTGTTCTTATATTTAAAAGTTATGTAATTATTCTAACTTTTTATAGTTAGTTTATGTTTTTGTATATTGTTATTTGTAAAATTTTGCACTATTTTAATGCAAAAAAGGCCTGTACATATCAATACAGGCCAATGTGATTTTCTTATTGAAATTTAACGATATTGTGGTTGGTAACCCAAGTGCGCCTCAATCTGGTCATAGCACCATTGGAAAATAAATGTGTAGACTAAAATACACATGGTCATACTAAAATCGAGCAAAATCGCCTGCCATAAGGTCATATGCATGGCATAAGCCACCATTGGGATGGTTGCAAGCATTAAGCCGCCCTCAAATCCAATCGCATGCAAAACACGTACACCAAAGGTTCTTTTTAACTTTCTTTTTGCTTCAAATTTTTCAAAATAATGATTAAAAATCATGTTCCAAATCACAGAAGTGACCGCCATCGCAATACCGAGCGTACCTGTCACCTCCATCGGAACTTTAAAAATAAAACTTAACGCAATAGCAATGATCACCAATAGGATGATCTCATAGCTTAGCGCATGAATAATCCTTCTCTTGGAAATCGTCATTTTGAAACACTCTATCATTTGTAAAATACTTATTTTATTTTTATATTATTGATTAATCGAGTTAGGTTCTTTCAATATTATTGAAAGGTTGTATTCCCAATTTTTTTTAAATGCACATGAATATTAATCAAGAACAACTGATGATTTTTAAAACAGTCATGGAAACAGGATCATTTTCCGCAGCTGCCAGACAACTCGGCAAAGTGCCTTCAGCGGTCAGCATGTCCATTGCCAATTTCGAAATTGATCTCAACCTTAAACTGTTTGAGCGCGTTGGTCGTGAGCCTGTGCCCACCGCTCAAGCGCTAAACCTGTATGAAAAAACTGAACAATTATTGATAGAAATCAATCAGTGGAAACAGCATGCAATTGCGCTGAGTCATGGTTTAGAGTCATCACTGAATATCGTGGTGGTATCAGAACTGCTTCATACGCAGTGGACCGACTATATCTCTTTGCTAGAAGTTCATTTTCCATCTTTGCAAATCAATATTTTTTCTGCGCCTCAAGAAGATGCCCAAAAGATGTTATTACTAGGTCAAGCACAGCTTGCTCTAATGTTTGAACGTGAACAGCTTGAGAGTTATGAACAATTTGTCGAATTGAAACGTGAAGCATTGGTTCCTGTTGCTGCGACAAAACATGGCCTGTCGAAATTTAAGCAAGTCAGTTTTGAGCAAATTTTGCAAAGTCGGCAAATCGTGGTTGCAAGTCGTGATAAAAGTATCAAACCAGAGTTGTTATTTTCCAAACACAGTTGGCGTACAGATAACCACCACTCTGCTTGTTCGATGATTATTCAAGGTCTGGGTTGGGGTGTGCTTCCATTAGAGATGTTTAATGAAAATCCGACACTCAAAGATCAACTCAAAATCTTAAGCTTTCAAGATTTCACACCCAAATTTGAATATTTCGTCGACTTGGTCTGGAACCGTGAAAAACCTCTCGGCTCGGCTGCTCATTTTTTGATTAATCACATCCGAAATTCACGAAAAACTACGATTTAGACTGCCTAATTGGGCGTTTTTTGGTTGGGTTCTAAACAGATTGTGTTATAAAAGTATGTACACCAAGAACATTAAGAACTAGATTTCAAATGACTCAAAATGCGTTAAACCAATTAAAAAGCCTAACAACGATTGTTGCTGACAGCAGTGATTTAGCTGCGATTAATACATTCCGTCCATTGGATGCGACCACAAATCCATCTTTAATTACAGCAGCGGCAAATCAACCTGAAAATAAAGAACTAATTGAAAGTGCTTTTGAACAAGCGCGTAAAGAAGGTTATCAAAATGATGAGCTGGTTGAGCGCACCATCGATATTCTTACGGTCAAATTTGGTGTAGAAATTTTAAAATTGATCGAAGGACGTGTCTCTACAGAAGTCGATGCAGCCTTGTCCTATGATACTGATGCCACCATTGCAAAAGCTAAAGAGTTACTGGCTTTATATGCACAGTATGGTATCGATCAAAATCGTATCTTAATTAAAATTGCCTCAACGTGGGAAGGCATTCAAGCCGCTAAAGCCCTTGAAGCTGAAGGCATTCACTGTAATCTGACTCTGTTGTTTGGTTTGCATCAAGCTCAAGCCTGTGCAGATGCTCAAGTCACGCTGATTTCGCCATTTGTTGGTCGTATTTTAGATTGGTACAAAAAAGCTGAAAATGTGGATAGCTACCCGATTGAGAAAGATCCAGGCGTGTTATCAGTTAAGCAGATTTACCACTACTATAAACAACATGACATCAAAACTGAAATTATGGGGGCTAGCTTCCGTAGTATTGATCAAGTGCTCGGCTTAGCAGGATGTGATTTATTGACAGTTTCACCAAATTTATTGGCAGAACTGGAAAAAGATCAGCGTACCGTTGAAGTGCAACTGTCTAATCATCATGCACATGCACACTGTCAACACGATGTACAAGTGCTCGACAAGCAAACTTTCAAAGCTGAAGTTGAAAAAGACTTAATGTCTTTCCAACTATTACAAGGCGGTATTGATGGCTTTATTAAAGCCCGTGAGCAATTAAGTAGCTTACTGCGTCAAACTTTTGGCTTAGATGCTGAAATAAAAGCATAAATTAGAAATTTTCAGTTTCATCTAGAACCGAAGTTGTATACTACAGCTTCGGTTTTTTATTTGAGTGTCTTCAGTGTTTGGAATCACAGACTTAACGACCTTTATTATTGGTACGATATTAATTGTGATTTTACCCGGGCCAAATTCACTTTATGTCATGTCTGTTGCTTCTCGCTATGGCATTAAGGTCGGCTATTTAGGCGCTTTTGGCGTTTATACTGGCGATTTAATCTTAATCTTACTCACCGCTCTAGGGGCTGCATCCTTACTTCACGCCTTCCCTTGGTTATTCTTATTATTAAAAATTGTCGGTGCGCTGTATTTAAGTTATCTAGGTATCAAACTTTTCAAGGCTGCCTACCAAACATGGAATGCCGTTCAAATGCCAGAACAACTCGACACCAAGCAACTGAGTTTGAATGAATTGAAACCGTTTAAGACTGCATTAACCATCAGTATTTTAAACCCTAAAGCCATTCTTTTTTACTTATCGTTCTTTGTGCAATTCGTCGATCCTGCATATCCATATCCTACGATTACATTCACCGCACTCGCGATCGTACTGCAAATTATTAGTATGAGCTATTTAACGATTTTGATCTTTTCGGGTGCAAAACTGGCCACCTATTTTAGCCATCGTTATAAATTTACGGCATGTTGTGTGGCAGCAGTTGGTCTTCTATTTTGCGGATTTGGTCTAAAGCTTGCGACATCTACCATGTAAATGATATGTATACAGTACAAAGCTCAAAGTTTTAACTCCGGATAATCTACGATGCCTTTAAATTTTGAATGGATGAAACATCCACAATGTGTGGTTGTCAATTCGTTCTATTAAAGTGCCGTTTGTTAAAGTGTCGTTTGTGAATAAATAAAGTATTTCCATAATATCTCGATGAGCACTTTTACTGTACAGGACTTGAGCGTATCATCCTGAAAAATGTCATCTTAAATCTGCGCCAACAATAGTCATAGCTCGATCATTATGCAAAAACTACTCCAAGACTTTTCCATTCCAGCTGCTTTTGCAGGTTTTATTACGTTCTTAGTCGGGATCAGCGTTTCGGCTGTTTTGGTGATCCAATCTGCACAACTGCTCGGTGCCAACACCGCAGAAATTACCTCTTGGTTTTGGGCACTCGGTTTGGGTATCGGCTTAAGCGGGCTGATTCTGTCTTGGAAATTTAAATATCCTGTTGCGACTTCATGGTCCACTGCAGGACTGGCACTGATTTTAGCGACCGCAAATGGTTACAGCATGAATGCCGCCCTAGGTGCATTTCTTGTTTGCGGCTTATTGACAGCAATACTCGGATTTTTAGGTATTTTTGAAAAAATACTGCGCTATATCCCACAAAGTCTAACCAGTGCAATGTTAGCAGGCGTACTCCTTAAATTTGGTATTGAGTTATTTGTCAGTTTACAAAATGAATGGGCATTCGTTCTTGGTTTACTCGCAGCTTATGTCCTCAGTAAACGACTGTTACCGCGTTATAGCATTGTCATTACGGTAATCATTGGCATTATGCTTTGCCCATTATTACTTGGCTTTCAATTACCGGCGCTTAATTTAGAACTCGCACAGCCGGTTTGGGTCACACCTGAATTTTCGATCTCAGCAATACTGGGTTTAGCGCTACCACTCTTTGTAATCAATATGGCCTCTCAGTATTTACCGGGTTTAGCCATGATTAAAAGTTATGGCTATCAACCCAACGTCAATCAACTGATCGGTTGGACTGGGACAGCCCAAACGCTACTCGCGCCATTTGGATGTTTTAGTGTCAATATTGCTGCGATTAGTGCTGCCATCAGTCTAGATGACCAAGCCCACCCCGATGAGAAAAAGCGCTATATCGCAGGTATGACCTGTGGCTTCTTTTATATTTTGATGGGCCTGTTTGCAGCCACTTTGGTGAGTTTCTTAACCGCTTTCCCATTGGTATTTATTACCGCTTTAGCAGGCATTGCCCTACTAGGCACCATTGGACACAACATCGTCATTGCTTTCCAAGAAGCGAGTGAACGTGACGCCGCTCTACTCACCTTCTTGTTTAGTGCATCGGGCGTACAGTTTTTTGGTATTGGCTCTGCATTTTGGGGTTTGGTCTTTGGTTTAGTCGTACATGCTATTTTCAAATATAAGAGAAATTAAGCCCTCAGTTAAATAATTTGCTTCAAATAAAAGAATGATACGCGGTAACGTCATCCGCAAGTGTTTGATATAGGACTATTTCTAATCAAAAATATTTTTGCGGTACTTTGAATAATTAGACACTAGTGAACAAGTTTTGCGGTGAGGAGCAATGCTCCGCAAGATGGTTTCCTTACGAAGCACGCTTCTCATTTTACCTAAACAAAAGCACCTCCAGCCGAAGGCTAATCCCTTTATTCAATCCCTAGATGTAAGACTCTGTCGAATAGACTTAAAAATCATTTTAAAAATGCGTAATTACTTTTACATATTTAAAATCAGTTATTTAATCTATTTCGCTCGATACGTTCGGGCGATCAGTTCTTGTTTTAATAATTGGGTTTCGCTTTCGTCTTCCACTTCTGTAAAAGCGGTGAGCCAAATACCATCAGCTGCATAACGAACAATTTTCAGTTCTATATCCGAATCGGTCTGATGATGACGCTCTAGACGTGAGTTCATCCATTCGATCCAATATTCATTAAATGTTTTATCTGTCAGCATGGTCATCGAAATCGCGGACCAAGACTGTTGCAAACCCATGATTTGTTTTTCTAAAGTAATTTCAATATAAGCTCGGGTAAAGCGACCGTACGGCTCAGGGTCTTCGTCAATTAAACGGTCAACGACTTCGTCTAATTGAGCCAAAAGCATGACGATCATGGACTCTAAGAGCTTTTGTTTGTTTGAAAAATGATGAAATACACCACCTTTTGTAACCCCAACTAAATCCGCAACGGCTTGAATCGACACCCCATTAACACCTTTATCAGCAGCAAGAAGGATTGCGTGCTGCAAAATACTTTGGCGTATCAGTTGAGGCTCTTTCTTGCGCTGATGCGGATTATCCATATTAATGTCCAGCTGAAGTTGAAAACAGGTTGATCACGACCACACCTGAAACAATCAGGCCTATCCCTAACATGGCTGGGAGGTCTAAACTTTGACGAAAGATAAAGTAGCCAATTAGTGCAGTTAAAACAATACCAACACCTGCCCAAATGGCATAAGCAATACCAAGTGGTATGACTTTAATCACCTGAGACAATAAATAAAATGCCAAACAGAATAAAACTGCGACAGCCAATGAAGGCGCAAGTTTGGTAAACCCTTCTGACTTCACCAAAAATGTCGAACCAATTACTTCTGAGATAATCGCCAATGACAGTAAGCCATACGCCAATGTTACCGAATTCATTATTCATTCCAAAACAAACATACCAACTGGTAGGTATGTTATTAAGTTAGAGATTATTCTGCAAGCATTTTAAGTCTGTTTTTAATTTTTAACGGACTGTACGTGTTGTTGCAAAAATTCTAAAGTGCGATCAAAGGTCTGCTGGCTAGCCTTTTTACTCATCATAAATTGATATTCATGTACCAAATATTCTTTCGAATCTGGATAAAATACCGCCGTCACAGGTACATTATTTGCCTTCAATTTTTCTACAAAAGGCTCAGATTGCGTTTTGGTTAAAAAATCTTTATTGCCACCGCTGATAAATACAGGCGGATAATTTGCATTAATATTTGAGGCCGTTGAAATACGCGTTAAAAACTCGGCATCATCTTTTTTGTCTCCGGTATACGCCTGAACTAAGTTATAGACGCCCCACTCGATCAGTCCAATCTCTGCGGGTGCAGTATTTACAAAGCTGTTTAAATCATAAATACCACAATGTAAAATCAGCCCTTTAAGCTGTGAAGGCTTTAATACAGATTGAATCTTTGACGCTTTCGCAAAATCTGGATTCGTAACCAAGGCGGCATAATGACTGGCCATATTTGCACCTGCAGAATCCCCTGCCAAATACATATTTTGCGAATCAATGCCATATTGTGCTGCATGTAGATTCAAAAACGTCAGTGCTGCATCTATTTGGTTGAGCTGTGTGGGATAAATGGCGTCAGGTGCAAACTGATATTGAACCGAAACCACATTATAGCCTTGGGCTGCGAGCCGTTTAAAATATCCACCTGCATGCTCTTTTGAGCCTGAGACCCAACCGCCACCGTGGATCCAAACAATCGTTGGTCTTGGTGCAATCACCATACTTGTTTCAGGTTGATAGATATCCAAGTTTAAATTTGGATTTTGTAGATATTGAATATTTGACTGCACAATAACATTGTCAGGAGCATGTAGGTTGATGAAGGTCTTTTGAACTTGTGTCGATAAATTAAAAGCACCTGCAATCACTTTGGTACTACTTTGCGTGTTTTGACAACCAGACAAATGCAACACTGAACACATGCTAAGTACAACCAACCCTGCTTTATATGACATATCAAACTATCCAATCGCATCAATTTTGTTATAAATCTTAGATTTAAAACTGTATATAGT
The DNA here is from genome assembly GCF_013419715.1 of Acinetobacter sp. YH12063. NCBI lineage: Bacteria > Pseudomonadati > Pseudomonadota > Gammaproteobacteria > Moraxellales > Moraxellaceae > Acinetobacter > Acinetobacter sp. YH12063. The sequence goes on from NZ_VOZO01000005.1 coordinate 244,197, forward strand.
TTAGGCTTATTTTCATAAAGTTCAAATTGATCTTTTAGGCTAAAAACCCGAGAAAATTGGTCGATTTTATTTTAATATTTTTGAGCAAAGTCCGAGTTTTTTGCTCAGATTTATTTGACGATTTATCGACATTAATTTATGTAATTTTATGAATTTACAATATTTTTTAGATTAATAAATTGAACCATGCACGACAATGTGTTATCAATAATCTATAGAGTTTAAAAGCAAAATTACAGGAGATTGTTCCATGTCATATCAAAACATTTTAGTACCTGTCGATGGTTCAGAAATCTCGTTTTCTGCAGTTAAAAAAGCTGCAATTATTGCCAAGGCATTTAACAGCCAACTCACTTTAATCAGCCTTGTTGCTGAAGACCCATTTACCGATGCAGACTTCTATTATTCTTCATCAATCATGAAAGAATATTTCGTACAAGCTTATGCAAATGCAGAATCTGCATTGAAAGAAGCTGTGCAAATTACAACTGAAGTGGGTGTAGAAGCACAAAGTAAGATTATTAAAGGCCAAGTTTCTGCTGAAGGTGTAGTAGAAGCAGCCAATGAAGTCAAAGCTGATTTGATCGTGATGGGTTCGCATGGTCGCAAAGGCTTTAAGAAAATGCTGCTCGGCAGCTTCGCACAAGATGTACTCAGTAATACTGAATTACCTGTGTTGGTTGTAAAAGCTTAAGATGACCAAGCCCACATCATGTGGGCTTTTTTGTATTCAGCACACCCTTCACTAATAAGCTTACCCTTTTGTCTAATTCATACAATATCGTGAATAGAGCAAGATTAGATTGATAACATTTAAAATATTAAGGAAGCAGATATGAGTCAATATCAACAAATTTTAGTCCCTGTGGATGAATCTCCAATTTCATATTCTGCTGTTGAACATGCCCTCAGCTTGGCTAAAAGTCAAAATGCACAAGTGACCATTGTCAGTGTTGTTGCTGTTGATCCATTTGTTGGTGTCGATTTCTATGCTGTTGCACCCGCAATCACTGAATATTTTATGCAAGCTGAAAAAAGTGCTCAGCTGCGTTTAGAAGATATCAAACAAACCTTTGTACGCGATGGTATCGAGGTTAAAACCCGTTTGATTCATGGTGTATCGCCAACTGAAGGGATTTTACAAGTGGCTGATGAAATCTCTGCGGATTTAATCATCATGGGTTCGCATGGACGCACAGGTTTGAAAAAAGCCATGCTGGGCAGCGTGGCACAAAATATTTTAACGCAGTGCCCAATTCCTGTTTTGATCATCAAGCAATAAACTAAGATTCAAAAAAAAGCCCTTCATTGAGGGCTTTTCTTCTTTTAGATCAATTAAACACGTTATTTAAATACACAATTCGTTCTGTAGTTTTCTGATTAAAACATTTGGTATATTGCAACTCTTGATTTTGCGTATTCATCGCCTCATCCCAGTATTGCGAATGCTTTTGATAAGTCTCTTTTTCACTTTCATTTAATGAATAAACACTTTTTTGTGCAAGCACTTTACAATCGATATCACGCTTTTCAAACCAGTCTGCTTGATCTTGCTGTAACTGCGCCTTTTGTTCATCACTAAAACGATCCCAAGTCTGATTGAGACGATCCACCACTTTGGCATTATCCTGATCTAGCTCTTTCTTACGAATATCCATTGCCTTTTGTGCAAGGCTCATTTGTTGAGATTGACTCTCCATCCCTTGCTGATAGGATTCTTCGTTTCGCTTATTTTGAGCACTATATGCCGCATATAGCACCGCATGACGTGTCACTGTTACAACGCTATCAATTACGTCATTTTGACTTGGGACACTTAAACTTAAACCATCTTTGTCCGTTTTAGTGATGCTATAGCTAAAGTTCCCTTTAAGCTGATCATTGTCCATGCTTAAGCCTGACTCACCATCTTCGAGTGAATCATTCAAAGTATAATTACCACGTTCTTCACAGCCTTCGTCACATGGTCGTTCAGCAAAGGCGTTTTCAGCACGCTTTTGTAATCCTTTAGGGAAAACCACCAACAATTGACTGCTACATTCCAATGTTTTGGCTTTATTAGGGTCTTCAGTTAAAGTCGTGACATTTTGAATGTTAAATTTTAGATTTTTTACAATCAGATCCATGAGTTGCTGATCGGCTTCATAATCGGACTGACGTATTTCTTTGTTTAATTCTTTGAGATATTCGTTTTTTAAGTGATCTTGCAATTGGTCAATATTGGCTTGTGCAGTACAACTCCAATCTTCCAAAGCAGGCGCTTCCGTTTTGGCTTCAGTATCTTTTTTATTTTTAAAATTATCACAGCCGGATATTAATGCCGCAGACAACATGAGGCTCGTGATGACTATTTTTTTCATTGTATAAGTACCATTATGATTTTATTCTTCGGGCGTATTTTACTCAAAATTACAGCGCTTTGACGAGAAAAATCCCCGCATGTGCAGGGATTTTTTATATATCATCTCATTTAGTACGGTTTTAATTGGTCTTTTCAGTCACGCCTTCACTGGTAACATCTCGTACTTTGCCATTCTCAGTATTTAAAACTTCAAACTCAATACGTCGGTTTTTGAATTGACCTTCTTTGGTGCTGTTTTCTGCTACCGGTTTTTCTTGACCATAACCCACCGCTTGAAGCTGTGCAGGATCAACGCCTTTCGACACCAAGTAATCCACCACAGCTTGTGCACGCTCTTGCGATAAAGCTTTATTCGCTTCCGCATTACCCACAGCATCGGTATGACCTTGTACAGTCAGATGTACTTCTGTAGCACGCTGCATTAACGCTGCCGCCTGATCTAAAATCGATTTATTCACATCAGGAATATCAGATGAACCTGTCGCAAAATTAATAATTTGTAAATTCAGCGCAGTCGCAACATCTAGGGCACGAACTTGTTCAGGGTTAATGCTCGCTAGTGCTTTTTGTGCATCGGTAATACTGTTATCTACAGCAGTTTGTTCACTCACACCTTCTTGAACCAATACCGTCATATTTTTTGCTAAAGGCTTAATTTGATTGGCAAGGTTTTGAGCATCAGCAGGATTTTGCGACAAAATTGATAACTGATTTTCTGTCCAGGTTAAAGTGGTATTTGGCACACCTTTAAGTTTTTGCAGAACCGTTGGAATGGTATCTTGATCAATAAATTGAGTATGGTAACTGGCATCAGATGAAGCACCACAACCCGTATTAAAGTTAAAGATCTGTTTGACTTGTTGCTGCAAAATTTCAAGATAATTTGAATCACCAGTTTGAATTTGACAGTTGGTTAACTGCCCATCTGTACCGGTGCTAAATTGCAAATGTGCTGGCTGAGATGCAGCAGGCTGTGCAACTGTTGTTGCAGAGGTGGTTGGTTCTTCTTTATTGGTACAAGACTTAAACCAAAATGCGATCAGACCCAATAATATAAGCAGCGCAATAATTGGCAATAACCAATTCGAGCGTTTTTCTTCAACGATAACAGGTGTTGGTTCAACAACAGGTGCTTGGTGTAATGTACGGCCAGCTGCAGTGTTGACCCCTAAACCTGCGAGTAAAGGTACTGCCCATTGTGGTAGTGCCGCCAAAATGCTATCTGCATGATTATCCAGTAAATGCGTGATTGCGACGGGATCAGATGAACCCGCTTCATTTTCAAGTGTCCCTAAAGTTGGAGCTATAGAGTGGTTTAAGGTTTGCTCTATTTCTGACGTTGGGGCCGTACCGCCACCGAGATGTTGCAAAAATTGTTCTTTTAATGTGGGATTTGCTGAAAATATATCACTAATACGAGGGTTTAACTGTTTTTGAAAGGCATCAATAAATTCAGGTTTGGATCGAAAAATATTTAACAGGAATGGAATAAACTGGCTAATGGCTGAATTTTTTTCAGCTAAGTGTTGTGTATCACCGTCCAGCACAATCGAGGAGACGTGCTGCTTAATCAGCGCTAATAAATCTATACTCATATTTGTACTCCATGCAGTTGTCATTATTTTCATGTGTACTTCAGTTTATATGCTTATTTTTTGATCAAATGTAATAATTTGTTCGGACTTGTCAACGTTTTAAATTCTGCTTTTACTTTTAATCAATATTAAAAAAAGCCAGCCGAAGCTGACTTTTAGATGTCTCATTAAAATGCTAAGAATCAAAAGATTTCCATATTAAGCTTCCGCTTAAACGGCATAAAAAGCTTGAAGCACTTTACCTTTTACCGTTTGCTGAATTAATGGTGTGTTCTTACCATTTGATACAATCGTATCTTTATTAATGGTCCACTCAAGTTCTGGATCGACAAGTACCCAACCCGCTTCACCTGCCCAACGTTGTTGCATATTGGCCACTTTTGCAGGTGCTAACGTTACTTTCTCAACCCATTCCAGCGGGCTTAATAAGCCTTCTTGAATCAATTGAATACCAAAAGGCACATAAGTATCAAATGCTGTAAAACCGGGTTGAGTTTCAGCAAAAGGCGCCATTTTCGCAGAGCTGCTCAGCGGCTCATGATGCGTGCAAATCGCGTCAATTACACCGTCTTTCACCGCTTGGCGGAGCAAGTCTTTATCTTGCTCGGAACGCAGTGGCGGACGTACATGTGCAAGTGAATTAAAGCCGTCAATCAACTGATCAGTTAAATGCAATTGGTGCATGGCTACATCGCAAGTCACCGGCAAGCCTTTCGCTTTGGCATGTTTAATCAATTCAACAGATGCACCTGATGACAACAGACCAAAGTGCGCACGCACTTTAGTGGCTTCAATCATCAGTAAATATTTTGCAATGGCTACGGTTTCCGCTAATGCAGGGATCATCGGTAAACCTTGACGAGATGCGACAAAACCTTCATGCACACAGCCATCTTTGGCAATCTGCGGCTCTTCGGCATAGAACACAACGGTCATGTTCAGACCCGCAGCATATTCCAAGGTGCGAATCACTACATCATCGTCCATAAATGGCGCATTGGCATTCGATACCGCAGTACAGCCACCTTTTTTCAAACCTGCCATATTCGCCGGCTGCTTGCCTAACAAACCTTGAGTTTGCGCGCCAATCACCTGCAGATAAATGCCGCCGTCCAGCATGGCTTTTTCCACCAGGCCATGAATCAATGCGCCATTGTCCTGCACAATCGGTTTAGAGTCAGGCGGGGTAAACACATGCAAAATACCATTCGCACGTGCAGCCTTACCTTCTGACTTTAAAGTGCCGTGCTGCTGCTGACCCGGCTCTCGTAAACGCGCGCAAAGGTCAACCATACTTGGCATCAGCCATTTGCCTTGTCCATCAATGGTTTCAGCGGCATTGCTTTCGGCAACCAATCGGCCATTTTCAATATAAACCGTCTGTACGCTGTCAGTTTGATTGATTGGATCTAAGACACGTACATTTTCAACTTTAACAATACTCATGACTATCCTTTAAACCGCAATCACTTCAATTAAACCTTTTTCTTGCAACTGACCTTGCATTGCCAAAGCCAGTACCGCCATACGCACCGCAATACCATTGGTTACCTGATGTAAAATCACTGACTGAGTGCCATCGGCAATACTTGAGTCAATTTCAACACCGCGGTTCATTGGTCCCGGATGCATCACGATGCAGTCAGGTTTTGCCAAAGCCAGACGCTCTTTATTCAAACCGTACATTTTGTAGAATTCGGCTTGAGATGACAGCGCAGGAGAATCAATACGTTCATTTTGAATACGCAAGGTAATAATCACATCGCAGTCTTGAATACCGGCTTCCATGTTGTTGAACAGACGAACGCCTTCGCCATAGTCATCAAAACCGTAAGGCAGCAAAGTATTTGGCGCAATGACACGAATATCTTTACAGCCCAATGTTTGCAATGCAGCGACATCTGAGCGGGCAACTCGAGAATGCTTAATATCACCAATAATGGCAATGGAAATGTCTTCAAAATTCTTTTTGGTTTCGCGGCGAATCGTCAACATATCCAACATGGCTTGCGTAGGATGAGCATGACGGCCATCACCTGCATTGATGATTGCCACATGCGGACAAACATCTTTGGCAATAAAGTGCGGCGCGCCTGACGATGAATGACGAACCACAAAAATGTCGGTCGCCATCGCTTCTAAATTCCACAAGGTATCACGCAGTGTCTCGCCTTTTGATGTACTTGAACGTGCAATATCAATGTTCAATACGTTTGCAGACAGACGTTTTGCTGCCGCTTCAAAAGTAGTACGGGTACGTGTTGAATTTTCAAAAAACAGGTTCATTACCGTACGACCTTCTAAAAGGTTGTTGGTAATCAGCTGATTTTGGTCATTAAAAAAGGACTGTGCAGTGTCCAATATTTTTGTGAGAGTTTCTTTAGAAAGGCCTTCGATGGTGAGGAAATGTTTTAAGTTACCATCTTGGTTGAGTTGAATCTGGCTCGGTGTATGCAATGCCGCCAAGTGCATGAGAGATTCCTTATCGTTAAGTTAACGCATTATACAGAGAATCTTGGCAAATGGCAGTTGAAGTTTTCAACGTTCAATGCAAACTCATGATGTTATTCAAAATGAATTTTTAAATTCCTATCTATCATTTCAATTAGATAAATTAAACGGTTTAAATTAAACTTCACCTTTCCCCTTTCAAAAAGCCTTCAAACAGAACTTCAATCCATCTTTATTTTTGATTGAATTAAATACTTTCAAACAGATAAAGTTCAGCTATAAACAGCCGCCTTCTGCGCAGTTCAACAACTATTGAAACATAGAAAGATGGTTGATACATCAGGCTGTGCGCAGCAGAAAATATACGCCGCTGCTCACAGCATGATTGAATTAACGCAATGCGCCGATATAACGATGTGCAACCTGTGCTTTATAGATATCTTCCGCAGTCGGTTCGCTCATTAAAATTTCAGCTGTTTCAGGCTGTACTGAACTGTCTGTCAGTTCCTCTGCTTCAGAAACGGCAGCTTCATGCAAATTCAACTCGCTATACAAACGTGCAACCAAACGGGATAATTCAGGATCAGCCGTTTCCAAAGCCAAGTTAGAAACAAAGCGTGCATATTCGACATTTTCAACTACATATAATGCGTCAATAACCCGACCTGACACACGACGTAAACGCGCATAGATTAAGGTTGCGATTGAAAATGCGTTTGATTGACTATTGATTGCCAGCCCTGTCATAAATACCCCTAATGATATCAATATTATAAAGATCGAATTTTGATCAGTGTTATAGCAATTTTTGTACCATTAAGTGATATTTCTCACAATGTACACAGAATAAATTTGATAAAGTCATTCAAATCTACCGATATTTCTCCCGTTTCAGCGCAATATCGTCCGCCCAAATCCACGAAAATACGTTAAAATATGCGATTGCTTTTTTGCCTTTGGAAATTTACATGAATTCGAAACCGCGTCTTTCTACATATTGGGTTACCTGTGCAGATGGACTGGAAACCTTACTCCGCGAGGAAATTGAAGGTTTAGGTGTTCAAAATATTGAACAGTTCCCGGGTCGTCTTGTATTCAAAGGCACACTTGAAGATGCGTACCGTATTTGCATGTGGTCACGTTTGGCTTCACGTGTACTCACCCCCATTCATACACATGAATTAGAGTTCACACATGATGCACGTGATGTAGCGGAAGAGCTCTATGAAGGTGCAATAAACTTTGACTGGTCACTTATTTTTGCACCACAAAGTACATTTGCCGTTCGTTTACATATCGAACGTGACATCAAAGTCAATTCTCAGTTCGCAACTTTACGTGTTAAAGATGGTGTGGTCGATTCCTTTATGGAAGCTGTGGGCAAACGTCCAAGCATTGACATTAAGCAACCTGAAATTACGTTGTATGTATTAGCTGGCAAAACTGAACATACTTATTGCTTAGATTTATCAGGTGATTCTCTACATAAACGCGGCTACCGTCGCTATATGACAGATGCACCGATTAAAGAAAACCTAGCGGCTGCCATCTTACAGAAAGCAAAACTTAAACAGCATCAACCCGATATTATCTTGGACCCAATGTGTGGTTCAGGGACATTTATCATTGAATCTTTAATGATTTTGACTGACCGCGCGCCAGGCCTTGTTCGTCGTTTTGGTTTTAATGGTTGGAATGGTCATGACCATGAACTTTGGATGTCGATCAAAGGCGAAGCTGCTGAACGTCATAAAGCTGCACTTGAAAATCCTCTCCCACAATTCTATGCATTTGATGCAGACTGGGAAGCGGTAAAAGCGACCAAACAAAATATTATTGCTGCAGGTTTCGAATCTGTACTTGATCAAATTAAAATTGAAGAACGTACACTTGCAGACTGGCCAGATTTCCAAGCAACAGGTAAGAAAAGCTTTGTTGTCACCAACCCGCCATACGGCGAGCGTTTAGGTGATAAAGCCTCTAACCGCGCACTGTATTTAGGTTTATCGGCACTATTACAAAAGAACTTCCCGAACCAGCCTGCTGCGATTATTGCAGCACAAGTTGAACAGGCCGATGTCCTTGCCTTTAATGATCCGCAAATTTTGCGTTTGATGAATGGTAAGCTGCCAATTTACGTCCGTTTTGGTACAGTCAAACCTGCGGCAGTTCAAAAGCCTTTCCTCGAGCATTGGGAACCTCAACAATTTGAAAAAATTGAAGGTGCAGAAGACTTTACTAACCGTCTGCAAAAAAACATGCAGAATCTTAAAAAATGGGCAGTTAAAGAAAATATTTTCTGTCTACGTTTATATGATGCCGATTTGCCAGACTTTAATGTCGCGGTAGATTTGTATGGTGATCGTTTACACGTACAAGAATACGCACCACCGAAAAAAATTGACCCTGAGAAAGCCAAAAAACGCTTTAACTTAGCACTGCAAGCGATTCGTGCAGTGACAGGCTTAGGTCGTGATGCGATTTTCATTAAAACACGTGCCCGCCAAGAAGGTAAAAATCAGTACACCAAACAAAGTACTGCGTCTAAACGTTTTATCGTTCAAGAAGGCAAAGCAAAGATTTTGGTGAACCTAACAGACTACCTCGATACAGGTTTGTTCCTTGACCATCGTCAAATGCGTCTACGTATTGCCAAAGAAGCCAAAGGTAAACACTTCCTGAACTTATATAGCTATACCTCTACAGCGAGCTTACATGCAGCGCTTGGCGGTGCAGCAAGTACGACCAGTGTCGATTTGTCAAATACCTACCTAAACTGGTCTAAAGAGAACTTTGTACTGAATGGTTTGACAGTAGATCATGCAGATGAACAACATCAGTTCTTCTCTAGCGACTGTTTTGAATGGTTGAAAGAAGGTCACGAGCAATATGACCTGATCTTTATTGACCCACCAACATTCTCTAACTCTAAAAAGTTCTATGGTACGTTTGATGTCCAACGCGACCATATGTCTTTGCTTAAACGTGCCATGAACCGTTTAACCACTGACGGAACGCTTTACTTCTCAAACAACTACCGTGGTTTTGAGATGGACGATGTGATCATGGCAATGTTTGACGTTGAAGAAATCAGCAATGAAACCATTGGCCTAGACTTTAAACGTAATACCAAAATTCACCGTGCATGGAAAATTACCCATCCACAAATCTAAGGTTTAACTTTAGAAATTCCTGATCTATGAAATGAAGCGCGTCAGTGCTTCATTTCAACCACGACGCCATCTGGATACGTTACTCGAATATTTTCATGTCGCTCTTGCAGCACAATACGGTTAATCGGTGCAACTTCAGGAGATTGTATTAACCCGACCTGATCCGCTGCCCTTTTCTTTTGAAGCAAATAATCACTCATGGTTGAGCCTTCAAGCTGGGTCTCCTGAATGATCTTATTATTACGATTAGATTTATGATTTGAATTGTTCTGCTGCTCTTCTTTGGGTTTAGCTGCTTCACTCTCAATAATATCTAAGGTTTCTTAACTAAATTGTTTTTTACCTTGCGTTTCATTCGACAAACGTTGATCTGAAATTGAAGTACCCGCAAAAGCTGTAGACTGAACAGCGATCAGAAAAATGCTACTAATAAGACTGTGTTTTACCCAAGAACATTTAGGCATGGATGATTGAACAAGTTTCCGTCTAAAAAAATAATCGTGTGACATGGTGTCTTTCCTATTGTTGTTTTGATTGGCTAGTTGCCCATTGACGCTAGCAACTTTTCAACTGTTCAACAATGGCTAGGCCGCTGAGTTCCGATAAAGTGAACATCATGATTCCGCAGCTAAAAATATAAAACCGTCAATCAATGACGGTTTTATATTTTCAAACTAAACGACTAACCACTTGTTGCTTATTTCTTTTGTATGGCTTGACCAAAAAGCTTTTGACCGAACTTATATTGCATACTCATGACCATGTTATCGCCATCGCGCTTGCCTTGCCCGGATGTTTCAAAACCAGCAAACATAGCTTCGGCTTCCTGTCCTGACAAACTTTTGCCCTGTAATTGCAAAAAGTTATTCATGATTGCAGTCATCATATTTTTATCAAAACTTAAGTCTGCTTGAAAATCCAGTAAGCTTGGCACCATTTTGATAAAAGACTCCATTGAAGCATGGTGACCCGGCATGACTTTCCCCACGACATTTGCAGAGGCTGTACCTCCACCAATACTGATCGAGTTATCTTTAGACTCAAAATCAAAACCTTGACTTGCGATTGCTAAGAAAGCTTGAGTCATTTCTTCACTTGATTCACCCACTGCATCGCATGAGTTTTCCACTTGATGCCAAAGTTCACTAAATGCTCGAACTTTATCCAAATTGACTTTATGCAATGCCAAATTCAGTGCGAAATCTTTGGTGACCGGTGAACCTGGGAAATCCATCTCATCTGCTTTTAAATAGCCTTCAAAGTCCACATCATGTTTATTTAGTTCGGTCTCCCAACGCAGTTGCATACCACGCATGCCGCCTGAGAACTTTTGATCTAAACGTTTGATAGAACCCGCTTGAATTTCAACAAAACCATTTTCAAGATTTTTCTGATTTAGACCTTGATTGGTCTTCATCGAAAAATTTTGCACCATGGTTTGCATTGGACCTTCACTCAACCTAACCACAGGTAAATGGATTGAAAGCTCAGATACCTTAGTGACTTGCCCCGGTAAACTACTGATCCGAATTTGCAATTGGCTGGCATCAGCTTGTACCGTTGCACCCTGTGCAGTCGTTTTAAATGCAGGAATCTGTAAATCTGTTTTACTTTGACCAATCCAATTGACCAACGTTTTTGCCGTTAAGTCCGTGCCAAAAAGCTTGGCATATTCGGACGTACTTTGTTGTTGAACAATCTTAAAATTCGAGTTGATGTTATAGCCTTTCAACCCACGTTGAATCTGATCGGTACCCTTCAACACGATCACTTCTTTCGGTTTACACGGGTCTGTTTTCAGGGTTAATACCCAATCGACTGTTCCACCCATCAAGCCCATTTGATAATTGCTGTACTTTACATCAACATCTTGTACAGCTGCGGACCAATTATTCTGTGTATAAAATTGGGCAAGAGATTTATCTGCATATAAATTTCCTCCCACCACAGCTGCTGAAAGCACCGCTAAACTGCCAATTCCCCATATCAATTTTGACATGTCTTTCTCATTCTGATTATTCTTTGCGCAGTATACTGAAGAACTCAGTTACATAAGTACACAATTAGAATGATATTAAATGATTGATTTGGCAGTTTTAATTGATTTTTTGATGGCTATCACTTTAACTATATACGCCCAGCTTCAAAATAACTTATTCGTTTACGATCAAAAGCTGCATATGGATTGCCTTTAAAACTATGAAAATAGTGCTTGGCTTTTAACACGTGAGAGGTGGTATTTTTCATCCATCCTATACGTGGGTCCTTCTCTGCCAGAGTGATGCAATAGGTTTCTTTGCCACGTCGCTTGGTCTGTTGCTTGGCATGAAAAACTAAACTTGCAAATACATCTAGATGTTCAGGATGACATAGTGGACTATGCAGCATTAAATAATCGAAAGTTCCCTGAATTTTTGGCAGTGATAATACACCACGCACACTGGCGTAGGCATTATAAAAAGGCTTCATCAACTTTAATGGACGCGAATAGTCGATTACGCGGGTTTGTTTAAAACTCTTTTGATTCCATAATCCGTAGAGTCCAACCAACTGATTGTGCTGATCATAAATCAAATAAAAATCGTCCAGATTTAAGCCTGCCCAAAATGGATTTTGACCATCAACCAACGCATTAAAATCATAGCTAGGTAAAAAATTATAATGGTCTTTCATTTTTAAAATGAAATCATTTGCTTCATCTACACGTTCAGCAGTCAGGGTTTTAAATTGATATTGATTGAAAGCTTTTGGTTTCACTGCTTGTGAAACAGTAAAGGTTCGGATTTCGTCATAAAAATATGGCAACGGAAAACCTGATCTTTCATGATGTAAAATACTAGCAGCAACAGTATTAGCGTTTAAAACTACACTTTCAAAAATCGTATCTTGCGGAATTTCATCGTGGACATAGTCCATTAATAAGCGCATGACTTTAGCACCACGATACGCTGGATTCATTCTTAAATCGGCAACATAACGCATTAGGTCAGGCTGACCATTGATATAACAATAACGCCATCCCAAATTCATCATCGCAATCACAATAGATGGATCATCCACAGGGACAACCACTTTTAAATCTGGTCGATTATACTGTGCATGGCTAGCAGCCAAATAACTCGGGTGACGCTCATAAGATAAGGTAATACCATTACTTGGCACAGTCTCAGCACTAATTTTCATTAGTTGCTCATCATCTTCGACAGTCGCATTTCGAACCGCAAACTTAGTCTCATTCTTTGAATGATATAACGCCGTTTCGTCGAACGGTGCATCTAACACATCGATATCCATCTCAATACTCAATTATTTTTGTTTTCATTTTCTTAAGCGGCTCAGGCTTAATATTCCCTTCAATCATGCCATTGTTCATGGCTAGTGTTTTGTAGTAGTCCCAAGCATCTTGTACATGTACCACTTCAGGTTCATCCAACTGCCCCAGATCGCGTGCCAATTCATAATGAAAATTATGTTTTAGTAACCGATCTAGCGCTTGAGCAGACGGTTGTTTGTCTACATTGCCTTCACTGAGTAAAACATAATGCGGTTTTTTAACCGAACATTGTTCGATACCCAAGATACTAATTGGTAAATAATCCACTTGTTTAAACTCTGCAAGGACTTTAACTGCTGCATTGTGGTCGAGCTTTTCTCCGACCAAATCAACCGTCATTTTTCGACCTAAAAATTTAAAACATGGCACTTGCTGATAAAAGTCGGTGACTTCTAATTCATCATCAATCACATAACGAATTAATCCTGAACCTGTAGTAATCACAGGACTAACGATATCGCCTATTTTCAGTTGCCAAGATGGCACCACTTTTTGGCTGTCTTGCAAAATAAATTCATAAAAATGTGACTGATAACTTAAGGTAAAACGGTTTGCAAATGGAATCGTCACTACGCCTTCAGTTGCCCATAAACCTTTACCCTCAAATGCCACCCCTGCAATTCGTTGCTGTAGCTGTACTGCCCATTGCTCTGCGCTCGCTGTATCCCAACTCGAAACTAGACTGAGTTTAGGCCACAGTTTTTTCCACGCCGTTGCTTGGGTTAAATCCAAGTCTTGTAAGCGATAGCATTGTTGACAAGATTTCGGAACTTGCAGAAAACTCAAACCATCACGTTGCCATTGTCCAGTTTTTAAGACCTGTACAATTTCAGCTTGATGTTCTTGAATAATATCCAGCAATTGCAATGCAAATGTAGGACTCCATACCGAAATCATGCCTAAATGCTTATCTGCAACGAGATACACCGCGGTTGCAAACATGGCATCTTCGGCTGAATTTGCCATCGCAATTTCAGTCGGTACCGATTGAGTAATTTTACTCAACACTCGCTTCGACAGATTAAGCAGCGCACTGTCATCATTTAAATTACTATTTTCTAAAAGCTTTCGCTGGCTTTCAGGCAACCATGAAACCGACCAATAATGCGTTGAATTTTTAAGTTGTGGGTGTGTCCGATATAAATTAGTCAGCCATAAACCAATAGCCTCATCCAGTTCATCTAAAAAAGCCTGAGTATAGGGAATGAATTTAATTGCTTCACTCGACCCACTGGTCGGTTGAAACCGTACAATTTTTTCAGGCCCCAAACTATTTTTGCCACTTTGTCTGGATTGTTCAATTTGGCTTTTCCAATTGCTATAACGAGAAAGCGGATACTTTTTGGCAAATTGCTCATAGCTTAAATTTTGCGAAATGTGCTGCTTTAAAAAATGGCTTAATTTTTTACGTTGCACATTTTCTAGCTGATTTGCCTGCTGTGTATAGCGTTGAAACGCTTTGCGGCAGGCAATATTCAAAACTTGATGTGCAGTGGTGAGAAGCAATCCCATTAGGCCACCTTCGAGTCAGAACCTGTCGCAATATGTAATGTACGTGACTTATAACGTAACTTGCTATCATGTTTGCTCACACTGGTGGTCTTGGTTAAGAATCGATTTACATAACGGTATAAATCGCTCCAGCGTAATTCACCAATGCACGGAAGTTCTGTTCCATCGACCCAAGTTGGGTTCTTATCTTCAAAGAAAGCTATCTTGGTATTATTTTCGCGCATTTCATGGGTGATGGGCGCAACATCTGCTTTGAGTGGTTGATAGTCTTCGCCAAAATTCAGCAGACCCGTTTCGTGGTTATAATATTCTGAGAAGTATTCTTTACAGTACGATTCAACAAAGTCTTTGAGATGAGCATTTTTCTCACCATAGTGTGGATAGTAGCTGTAGTAGTTATTGGCTAAGAGCAGATAAGTTTTAAAGCCTTTAGAAATTAAAATCCAATATATAGGTGTTCTTGGATGACGAAATTTAAAACTAATAATATAACGGAACATTGCTCTAGTTAATGCACGATTTCCCCAATACTCTTTCTCAATAATGGTATCTCCACTGAAAAAAGCATGTCGGGCTTTACCATCAACAACAAAGTCACGTTCCATAACCGTCGAAAATCCGACAATTTGATTATTTTTCGGTTCAATAATAAAAAAAACACCGGTTTTTTCTAAGAAGTCGCGTTCAAAAATTTCATAACGGGTATTGGCATAATACTTTTGATAAATACCATACATACGTTTGAGTTCTTGAACAGTGATGTCACCAGTATGTTTATATAAACTATAAGGTTCTTTTTTGATCTGCCTAAGCAGTTTAAATTCCATCATAATCATAATTTCCTGTTGCCATTCATTCTTGATGAACGCGCGATATTGTTTTTGTTTTACAGAACACAGTCATCTCGTTGGATGCGTGCGGACGTCATATTAGTGGGTGAAAATGATGAAATGCAATCAACTTTACGTATTTAAACGAAAATCACGAAAAGCGTAAAATAAAAAAACCCGGCCTAAACCGGGTTTCTGTTTTTACAACTGAACGTGGCTAATTTGTACCTTTTAATTGAGTTTCATCTTGTCAAAACTTAGGTGATCTCCTTCCGCTTGAACAACAATCGTATCGCCCGGTTGGAACGCGCCTGACAAGATTTTCTGTGCCAGTGTATTTTCAACTTGTTGTTGGATGGCACGTTTTAGAGGACGTGCACCATATACAGGGTCAAAACCAGCATCGATAAGTAACTCAAAGGCACTATCTTCAACTGCCAAACTCATGTCTTTGTCAGCCAAACGTGAACGTAAACGATCCAACTGAATATCTGCAATGCCACGAATTTGCGCTTTTTGTAAAGAATGGAAAACCACTAGCTCATCAATACGGTTCACAAATTCAGGACGGAAATGTTCAGATACAGCAGCCATGACCACAGCACGAACTTCGTCTTTCGACGGGTTTTCACCTAATTCACGAACATCGGTTGAACCTAAGTTCGAGGTCATCACGATTACGGTGTTTTTGAAATCAATCACACGACCTTGTGAGTCAGTTAATCGACCATCATCTAACACTTGAAGCAAGATGTTAAAGACGTCTGGATGGGCTTTTTCAACCTCATCAAACAACACCACACTATAAGGTTTACGACGTACAGCCTCAGTTAATACACCGCCTTCTTCATAGCCCACATAGCCCGGAGGAGCACCCACTAAACGGCTCACCGAATGCTTTTCCATAAACTCTGACATGTCGATACGAATAATCGCATCATCACTGTCAAATAAGAAGTTACCTAGAGCTTTGGTTAACTCAGTTTTACCTACACCTGTTGGCCCAAGGAATAAGAATGAACCACTTGGGCGGTTTGGATCGGATAATCCTGCACGAGAACGACGCACCGCATTTGATACTGCTACGACCGCTTCATCTTGACCGACTACACGGTTATGTAAGAACTCTTCCATGTGTAAGAGTTTTTCACGTTCACCTTGTAGCATTTTTGCAACAGGAATACCTGTAGCTGCACTTACCACTTCAGCGATTTCATTTTCAGTGACTTTGGTACGAATCAGTTTCGGCTCTTCATTCACCTCCGCAATTTCTTCTTCATTCAAGCGTTTTTGCAACTCAGGAATGACTCCATATTGCAAACGGCTCGCTTCTGCTAAATCACCTTCACGTTGTGCTTTTTCAAAGGCAGTACGTGCTTTATCTAACTCAATTTGAGCTTGATTCGTTCCGTCAACCAGACGTTTTTCCGCAATCCACACTTCTTCCAAATCGCTATATTCTTTTTGAACTTCAGCAATTTGTTTCTCCAAATGCTCAACTTCAGCTTTTGAGACTGAATCTGCATCTTTTTTCACCGCTTCAAGTTGCATTTTTAACTGAATTAAACGGCGATCTAAACGGTCAAGTGGCTCAGGTTTTGAGTCAATTTCCATTTTGATTCGTGATGCTGCTTCATCAATCAAATCAATGGCTTTATCTGGCAACTGACGGTCTGTGATGTAACGATGCGACATTTTTGCCGCAGCAATAATTGCAGAGTCTAAAATTTGCACACCATGATGGGTTGCATATTTGTCTTTTAGACCACGTAAAATCGCAATGGTGTCTTCCACGCTCGGTTCATCAACAATCACTTTTTGGAAACGGCGTTCTAATGCCGCATCCTTTTCGATATATTGACGGTACTCATCTAAGGTGGTTGCACCTACACAGCGAAGTTCGCCACGTGCCAACGCAGGTTTAAGCATATTCCCTGCATCCATTGCACCATCACCTTTACCTGCGCCAACAAGCGTATGTAATTCGTCAATGAAGAGAATGATCTCGCCATCATATTTGGCCAAATCTTTTAGAACTGCTTTAAGACGTTCTTCAAATTCACCGCGGTATTTTGCACCTGCAAGCAATGAACCAAGGTCGAGTGAAAGTACACGTTTACCTTTCAGACTTTCAGGAACTTCGCCATTGACGATACGCTGTGCTAAGCCCTCAACGATTGCAGTTTTACCCACACCCGGCTCACCAATCAGTACGGGGTTGTTTTTACTACGGCGTGATAAAACCTGAATGGTACGGCGAATCTCTTCGTCACGACCAATGACCGGATCTAGCTTACCTTCTAATGCACGTGCATTGAGGTCTAAGGTATATTTGTTGAGTGAATCACGTTGATCTTCGTGGTTATTACTCATGACTTGTTCACCGCCTCGTATTTGTTCAATTGCACTACGTAATTTATCTGTCGTTACGCCTACACTATTTAATAAGGTTTTGGTTTTACCCGTTTCAGCTAAACCGAGAATCACCCAATCTGTAGAAAGAAACTCATCTCCAGCTTTTTGCGCAAAACTATCGGCTAAATTTAGCGCTTTGACTGCTTCAGGATTTAGGTTGATGTCCCCTGTCGGCGTCGCAATGGTGGCGGTATCCTGTAGGGCTTGCTGAAGTTTGGTTTTTAACTCAGGAAGATTAGCACCTGCCTGTTGTAACAAGCTTTGGTTCGAAGGCTCTTCAAGCAATGTCGAAAGAATATGGATTCCTTCAATGGCTGTATGGTCTTTCCCCATTGCTAAAGATTGGGCATCGGATAATGCTTGCTGCAAACGGTTTGTGAATTTTTCGAATCGCATTCTTGTTATTCCTCACAACAAATTCTGTACTTGAAGCATATATGGGAGTCATATTTAAAATTTCAAATACATTTTTCAAATATTTTTCAATGAGTTAATTTTAAGATAAAGATAAATCTCAATTATAATATTGGTATAAATAGAATACTTTTCAAGTCATTTATTGAAGAATTTAGTACTTTATTATATTGTTTAAATACATATGTATTTTTAGGCAATTTTCTTGTCAACTCAACTGACTTTCTGACAATAAAATTCAATGATTTTCCATTTGCTTAAATAATACAAATGTCAAAAAAGCCCACATTTACATGCAGGCTTTTGCTTAATCCACTAAAAAGTTCAGCTTAAGGTGCAGGATTTGGCTGCTGGCGATGAATATCTTCAATCCCTTTTAAAATGTCTTCTGATAAATTCACATCAAACGCATCAATATTTTCTTTCAACTGATCTAGATTCGTCGCACCAATAATTGTACTGGTGACAAAGAATTGCTGCTTAATAAATGCAAGGGCTAACTGTGTCAACGTTAAACCATGCTGTTCAGCCAATTGTGCATATTGTTCTGTTGCCCATTCACTCTCCGCATTTGAATAACGGCTAAAGCGTGAAAATAGTGTTACTCGAGCATTGGCAGGACGCGCACCATGACGGAATTTACCTGTTAGATAACCAAATGCCAATGGAGAATATGCCAATAAGCCCACGCCTTCGTAGTGTGCAATTTCAGATAAACCTATTTCATAAGTACGGTTCAATAAACTATACGGATTTTGCACACTGACAATTTTTTCTAAACCATGCTTTTCTGCAAGTTGTAGGAATTTTAAAGTTCCCCATGGTGTTTCATTGGAGAGTCCAATAGTACGAATTCGGCCTTTTTTCACCTCATAACTTAAAGCAACCAATGTTTCTTCTAAATTGGTAATGGTTTGCGTATTGTTCGCTTCGGCATTGCCAAAACCCAATTTACCGAAAAAGTTGGTTGGTCGTTGCGGCCAATGCAGCTGGTATAAGTCAAGATAATCTGTTTGTAAGCGCAGAAGAGATTGATCTAGTGCAGACTCAATTTCCGAAGCAATAAATTTAGTTTGCCCGTCACGAATATGACTACCGCCTTGTGACGGTCCTGCAATTTTTGAAGCTAAGATTATTTTATCGCGTCCACCGCGAGCTGCAATCCAGTTACCAATAATAGTTTCAGTTGAACCTTGGGTTTCAGGTTTCGGTGGGACAGGATACATTTCTGCAGTATCCCAAAAGTTAAGACCACGCTCTAAAGCATAATCCAGTTGCGCAAAAGCTTCTGCTTGGGTGTTTTGTTCACCAAACGTCATGGTGCCTAAACAAATTTCTGGAACTAAAATGCCGGTATGTGCCAATGGTTTAAATTGCATGCCGCAAATTCCCTCTTTATTTTAAATATCAATATATAAGTCACGAAGTAGCTTACCTAAGATATCGGCTTTGTTTAAATCATAATTTTCTGTTTACTTGTCAAAAAATGTGAGAAAAGCTTGTTCAGATATAATAGTGAGAAATGAATAGACATAAAAAAAGCAAACCCCTGAGTTTGCTTTTTTTGATTTAGAAGAATGATTATTCTTCGTCGTCAAATTCGTCAGAAGCCAATTGGCTTTTCTCTTCAAGCGATGCATCAAAAATTAGAATCGCTTTACCATCAGTTTCGATCATACCTTGTTCTTCAAGTGTTTTTAGAACACGACCAACCATTTCACGGGAACAACCCACAATACGACCAATCTCTTGACGAGTAATACGAATCTGACGACCATTTGGCAAAATCATTGCTTCAGGTTGTGAAGATAAATCAATTAAGCAACGTGCAATACGACCTGACACGTCAATAAACGCAAGGTCGGTTACTTTACGCGTCGTATTTTTAAGACGGCGTACAAGCTGTGCAAATACCGCATAACTTAAGTCTGGGTATTGTTTGCTTAATTCATGAAAGTTTTCATAGGTAATCTCAGCAATTTCACATACATCTCGCGTACGCACTTCTGCAGTACGCTGTGCATTTGCTTCGAATAGACCCATTTCCCCAAAAAAGTCACCCGCATTTAAGTACGCAACCACAATTTCACGCTCATCATCTTCACGTAAAATGATAGATACTGAACCCTTAAGAATTAAATACAAAGATTTAGATTCTGAGCCCGCATCAATGATTGTTGTACGTTTTGGGTAACGATTGATATATGCACGTTTTAATAATGCCTTCACCGACTCAGGTAACTGCCCCGGAGATAGCGCATCTGTGCTAAGTTGTGAAAAGTTTGAAGTCATGCTAACAGTTTCCGAATATGGATAATTTATAGATCGCACAAGACCTAAAGTGAACTTGTCACACGTAAGAGTTGAAATTCCTTATCAACTCAATTTATGTTAGTGTACAGGTACTGCGTAAATTTATAGCTTTTTTTAGGGACTTGCAATGCAAACTAGTGTTCATTGGCTAGAGAATGTTGCTTTTGAAGCAAAAACTCAAAGTGGTCACACTGTTATGATGGATGGATCACAAGAATATGGCGGTGAAAACCGTGGTCCGCGCCCAATGGAACTGATTTTAACAGGACTTGGTGGTTGTGCATCTTTCGATATTGTGACGATTTTAAAGAAAGCACGCCAAGACATTACTGATGTTCGTTGTGAATTAAATGCAGAACGTGCCGACACTATTCCTGCTGTATTCACTAAAATTCATTTGCACTTTGTAGTCACTGGTCATGGCGTGAAGGAAAAGCAAGTTGCAAAAGCGGTTGAACTTTCTGCTGAAAAATACTGTTCTGCTAGTAAAATGCTGATGGATGGTGGTGTAGAAATTACCCATGACTTCGAAATTTTAGAAACTGAAGATGCATAATTTATTTGTTCAATTAAGAGCCGCATAGAATGCGGCTTTTTTGTTTCAAATAATCCGCTATAGCATACATTGTATAAAGCACTGCTATATAGTCATAAACGCAGAAATATGAGCCAAAGAAGTTTGGCTTAATCACTTAAACAATCAATATCCAAATTGATGTATTTGCACATAGATGCATTTACACCCAATTCCATCTCATGATGATTTTACGACTCAATCCATATGAATCTATTCAAGCCAAATACGATTGAAAACGATTGCGAAGAACACCTTACATATAAGTCGATTTGATTCAACTATAGTCTTAATAACACTTTAATTAGGGTGTGTTGACACTTTTAGCTTAAAAAAATAGCGAAGTAGTAAAATCAAATCGCCAAACCCAATTTTACTATTCGCTATGCCTCGTACCATGCTGACAGATCAACACTGGCAAAAGTTGAAAGTTAATCTGCGTAATTTATCCATTCACCACAACTCAAATTTACGCAATTTTATTGAAGCTATTCTCTATAGAATTAGAACAGGCTGTCCGTGGCGAGATATTCCTTCTTGTTTTGGTCATTCAAACTCTATTTTCAAACGTTTTAATCGTTGGTCAAGCAGCGGTAAGTTACTTAGATTATTCAAATTACTAGCCTCATGCCCCGATATGGAGTGGATTTTTATTGATGGCTCTCATGTACGTGCTCATCAACATTCTGCCGGCATAGCGAATCAATCTATTTCTAAAAGTGTAGGAGGAAACTCCTCAAAAATACATTTGATTGTTGATGCACATGGCAATCCTATTGATTTCATGATTACCGATGGAACCACACATGATGTTAAAGTTGCACCTGATTTAATATCAACATTAGATTTAAAAGAGACATAAGTCGTATGCGCAGATAAAGGCTATGATTCAGAACCACTGCGTGAACAGATCAGGAAAACAAGTACCAAAGCGAATATACCAAGGAAAACGAATAGCCAATCGAACAATGACCATATGGACTGGTATTTATATAAAATCAGGCATTTAGTTGAAAATATGTTTTGCAGATTAAAGGAGTTTAGAGGAATAGCTACTCGATATGACAAGCTCAAAAGGAATTATCAAAGTTCTGTTGCTTTAGCCTGTATATTTTTATGGCTACCTTTATAGGGTTAATTATGAACAGTAAATGTCAACAGACCCTAATAATTTCAGATAAAAAAAGCAGAATCATTCTGATTCTGCTTTTTGAATTTGGTAGGTATAAGCAGACTCGAACTGCTGACCTCTACGATGTCAACGTAGAATAATTCGTTTTTAAATCTATAACTTACAAACGAGTGGTGTCGCTATGGTGTCACAAGTACTTTGTTACAAAATAAAAAATGAGGAAATTATTCCTCATTTTTTATTGTTAACTAGATTAATACTGCACTTGTCCTGGAACCCAATTGGTGCCAGCCAACGGTACCCGCGCCATTGCTGCTGCTTCAACATTCAGCGCCACTAAATCCTCAGGGTCTAAGTTATGCAGATGCGATTTACCGCATGCACGCGCCATAGTCTGAGCTTCGAGCACCAATACACGCAAATAGTTCGCTAAGTGACGCCCGCCTTCGACTGGGTCTAAACGTTTTGCCAATTCAGGGTCTTGCGTGGTAATACCCGCTGGGTCACGGCCATTTTGCCAATCATCATAGTAGCCAGCACCTGAACCGATTTCTTTCAGCTCTTTGTCTAAACGAGGGTGGTTGTCACCCAGTGCAATGAGTGCGGCTGTACCAATTGCAACCGCATCTGCACCCAAAGCCATCGCTTTCGCGACATCTGCACCTGTGCGAATACCGCCCGAAACAATCAGCTGCACTTTACGGTGCATGCCCATTTCCTGCAATGCTTGAATTGCTTGCGGGATAGCTGGCAAAATTGGAATACCCACATGCTCAATAAACACTTCTTGAGTCGCTGCAGTACCGCCTTGCATACCATCCAGCACAATGACATCTGCACCTGCTTTAACAGCTAACTTGACGTCATAGTATGGGCGGCTTGCACCGATTTTCACATAAATCGGCTTTTCCCAGTCGGTAATTTCACGGATTTCTGCAATTTTAATCGCTAAATCGTCTGGACCTGTCCAGTCTGGATGACGGCATGCACTTCGCTGATCAACACCGACTGGCAAAGTACGCATACCTGCTACACGCTCAGTGACTTTCATGCCCAACAGCATACCGCCTCCACCTGGTTTAGCACCTTGGCCTAGCACAATTTCAATCGCATCCGCTTTACGTAAATCATCTGGATTCATGCCATAGCGCGAAGGCAAGTATTGATACACCAACGTCTCTGAATGGCCGCGCTCTTCCGGTGTCATACCACCATCACCAGTAGTTGTCGACGTACCGACCATTGATGCGCCACGACCTAAAGACTCTTTAGCGTTGGCAGACAGCGCACCAAAGCTCATGCCTGCAATCGTTACCGGAATTTTCAGATGAATCGGTTTTTTGGCAAAACGTGTGCCTAGCACTACATCTGTACCGCACTTTTCACGATATCCTTCCAACGGATAACGCGACATACTTGCGCCTAAAAGCAGCAAATCATCAAAGTGTGGAACTTTACGCTTCGTACCGCCACCGCGGATGTCATAAATACCTGTCGCTGCTGCGCGTTGAATTTCCTGAATCGCCAAACGGTCAAAAGTAGCAGATTCGCGTAATACAGGTTCAAATTCTTGGATTGTTTGGGTCATGATTTAATTCTCCATTATTACGCAAAGATTAGTATGCAGATGCATTGTCGACTTTGAAGTTGTACAGTTGGCGTGCCGAGCCATAGCGTTTGAAATTTGAAGGATCTTCCTCAAAACCTGCTTTCGCCAAAAGTTCTACCAGTTCGTCTAAATGTTCCTGACGCATTTCTTTTTCAATGCAGTCCGAACCGAGCGATTTCACTATGCCTTTCACATAAATGCGGGTTTCATACAAAGAGTCGCCTAAAGCATCTCCTGCATCACCGCAAACCACTAAACGGCCTGCTTGCCCCATAAAGCAGCTCATATGACCAATGCTGCCACCCACTACAATATCCACGCCCTTCATTGAAATACCGCAACGTGCACCAGCATCGCCTTCAATAACTAACAGTCCGCCATGTGCCGTTGCACCTGCTGCTTGTGAGGCATTGCCCTTAATATGTACAGAACCTGACATCATATTTTCCGCAACACCAACACCGACATTGCCGTTTACAATGACATTTGCTTCTTGGTTCATACCTGCACAGTAGTAACCCGCATGGCCGTCAATCGTTACATTGACAGGCGCTTTAATGCCAACGGCAATATTGTGCTGACCGCCTGGGTTACTCACTGTCCAGTCGATAATGCTTTCAGTCAGTTCGACGCTATGCAGCGCTTGGTTTAAGTCACGGATGCTGTCGATGCTTAAGTCATATTGATCTTTTAAAATAGAAGTGCTGATTTTTTCTGCTACTGCTGTATTCATAAGTCGTGTCCTCTTTTCTCTATTTTGTCTTAAGCTGCTTGAACCGAATTGCGTTCCCATACATACAAAGTCGCTGGCTCTGGCTCCCAAACTTTGGCTTTATCAATATTTGGCAATGAAGCTAAAGCTTGATATTCAGACGCCATCGCAACGTAATCATCTGTTTCTGCAAGCACTGCAGGTTTGCAGGCAATCGGATCGCGGATCACTGCAAAACCATCTTTGGTGCCAATGGCAAAGGTAAAGAAACCGTCCAAATCATCTAAGGCATTATTCAAGGCTTGCTCTAAATTATCGCCCTGCTGTAAACGCCAAGTTAAATAACCCGCCGCTACTTCTGTGTCATTGTCTGTTTCAAAATGGATGCCTTCGCGTTTTAATTCTTGGCGTAAGCGTGCATGATTTGACAGTGAACCGTTATGCACCAAACACAAGTCTTGACCGGTTGAAAATGGATGACTGCCTTCCATGGTTACTGCGCTTTCGGTTGCCATGCGGGTATGACCGATAATATGACTGCCTTTCATATTGGCTAAGCCAAAACGTTCTGAAATTTCAACGGGTAAACCCATGCCTTTTAAGATTTCAATACTTTGTCCAACACTCATAATTTTTAATTGCGGGGCAATTGTCTCAATGGCAGCACGCACGGCATCTTCATCTGTTTTGGCTTTAATTACGGCTGCTGTAGCATTTTGGAACCAGTCCATTTCAGTGTTCAATGCCGCTTTCAGCTGTTCAGCAAATGCCGCCCAGTCAAAACTCTCTTCTACTGACTGCAATGTCAGTTTTACCCAGCCATCTGTCACTTCATCGCCATAGATTGCAAAGCCAGCGCTGTCTGGACCGCGGCCTGTCATCGATTCCAGCATCGGTTCAAACAGTTTGCCCAGCTGTGATTCCAAAGCTGGATTTTTTAAATATAAGCCTACGATTCCGCACATAATCATTCTCCGCTAAATGCTGTTTTTTAATTCAAAGTTCTAATTCAATCGTTTTGGTGAAATAGTGATATTCACTGTATTTGTTTACTGGAACTGTTTCGTTCTAAAGCTACTTAGAAAAATTCGGTGTAACGCTGAACTTCCCAATCCGACACATGACGACTGTATTCCACCCATTCCATGCTTTTTTGATTAATAAATTCATCAACAATTTCTGCGCCCAACTGCTCTCTAAACAATGGATTAGCTTTTAATGCTTCTATGGCTTCTTTTAGAGACTGCGGCAAGGTTTCGATACCACGT
This sequence comes from Acinetobacter sp. YH12063, assembly GCF_013419715.1. Taxonomy (NCBI): domain Bacteria; kingdom Pseudomonadati; phylum Pseudomonadota; class Gammaproteobacteria; order Moraxellales; family Moraxellaceae; genus Acinetobacter; species Acinetobacter sp. YH12063. Next base: position 269,891 of record NZ_VOZO01000005.1, read on the forward strand.
GCGGCAATTTCTTCCAAACTCAAGGTATATAAGTTTTCATTGCATGCCGGCGGTGGTGTGAGTTGACGTTCAATACCATCAAGACCTGCTGCAATAATGGCAGCTGAAACTAGATACGGGTTGCAGCCAGCATCTGGCAAACGCAGTTCAATACGACCATATGGAATGCGCACCATGGCAGAACGGTTATTTGACCCATACGCAATAAAGGCCGGTGCCCATGTCGAGCCAGACAATGAACGTCCTACAACCAGACGTTTATACGAATTTACGGTTGGTGCGCAGAATGCACAAAGTGCTGGCCCATGCGCCAATAATCCAGCAATAAAGTGATATGCCATTTTCGAAAGGCCCATGCCTTGCGGATCTGAATCATCATTAAATAGATTGCTCGACTCTTTACTGCCAATCGACAAGTGGAAATGCATGCCATTTCCCGCACGTTTCGGATCTGGCTTAGGCATAAATGAACAGACAATACCCAAATCATTGGCAATTTCACCAGCCGCCATGCGGAAGAACGTGAACATATCTGCCGAATTCATGGCGTCGCTGTAGGTGTAGTTAATTTCAAACTGCCCATTAGCATCTTCATGGTCAATCTGATAAATATCAAAACCGACTGGAATTAAAGCTTCAGTCAAACGCTCTAAAAACTCGCGTGAACGTGATAAGCCTTTATAGTCATAGCATGGCTTATCTAAATTGTCAGAGTCATCCACAGCTTTAAGTTTGCCGTCTTCAGCACGGCGGAAGAGGCTGAATTCAGGCTCTAAACCGGTATTTAATGTCCAGCCTTTTGCACTTAAACGCTCAACTTGCTTGCGCAGTACAAAGCGGGAATCATATGGATGCGGCTTGCCATCTACATAGCCTTCGCAAACTACACGACCATAACCTGGCTGCCATGGCACAGGTGTTAAAGAAGATAAATCACCTTTCACCATAAAGTCAGGCCCATGTGGCTGCATGCCCATTCCCGAGATGGCAAATCCTGCAAAACCGACACCAGCACCTTCTATTGCTTTTAGCCCTGAAATCGGCACAGATTTAGTTTTGGCTGAACCATGAATATCTACAAATTGAGCCAATACGTATTTTAGTTGATGTTCATCAATCACCTTTTGCACTTCTGCACGGTACTTTGGCTTGGTGATGATGTCCTGTTCTTCTTCAAAGAACTCTTTTATAACGGCCTGCTGTAACATATTTGACATACTCCCAATATGACAAAAAATGATGTTTGGCTCGAATAATGCAAAGAATTTATTATTCGATTGTATTATTCAACAGAAGAAACTTTCTTTCCTAACAAGAAAGCAATTCCCTTGCCAACTTTTCAGGACCGTAAAAAATTATTATGTTTTTCTGCTAAAAGCCTTTATATTCCTAATAGGAAATTTTTATTCATAAAAATTCACCCTGACATCATTGGCGCTGTTTTTTAATTTTGATTAAGATGCAGCAATCGGTTCAGAGTCAAAACAGTGCGAGTTGATCCATAATGAGACAAAATAAAAACAGCCTTAAGCTGGAGCAATACATTGGCATTCAGATCAAACGCTGCCGTCAGGAGCAAGGCCTGAAACTGGCTGAAGTCGCGCAGACTGCCGATATCAGTCAAGGTATGCTGAGCAAAATTGAAAATGCGCAAGTGTCTACCAGTCTGGAAACCTTGAGCCGATTATGTGAAGTTTTAGGGATTCCGCTGTCCACCCTGTTCAGTCAATATGACCAACAGGAAAGCCGTGCCATGATTGTAAAATCTGGCGAAGGAATGGAAGTGGTGCGCCGTGGCACAGAAAAAGGCCATACCTATCATTTGCTGACGCATTCACGCGGGCCGCGTAAAAATTTTGAAGCCTATTTAGTCAGTATGGATGATGCCAGCGAGGAATTTCCGACCTTTGCCCACCCAGGGACAGAAATGCTATATCTCATTGAAGGTGAAATTATGTACCGCCATGGCGATGAAGTCTTTGATATGAAGCCGGGCGACTGCTTAACTTTAGACGGTGAAATTCCTCATGGCCCTGAAAAACTGATTAAAGTGCCGATCCGCATGATTTCAATGGTCAACTATGGTGACAATCACGCTGAATAAATTGTATCTGCTGGTGATATACGAAAATTAATTTGTCTGCCTAATAAAACAGAACTCAACGCAAAAAAGATGGCTAAGCCATCTTTTTTTATGTGCTGGATTTACAACTAAGCTTTAGCTGCGCCTTATCTCATTCGCTTCCTATATAAAGAATGTCCTGTAAATAGCAATAAAGTGAACACTCAACGCTCAGACTACCTCTTAAGAGATATAGACTTTTTGTCTCTCAGCTCGATATTCTAATAAGTTAACCTCTTAAGAATAGGTAAATTTATAACACTGAATAATAACATTAATTTTTATAATGGCATATGAATTGCATTGCTCTTTATGAAACTTATATTCCCCTTAGTAATATCCATTCACACAACAATGATGGTCTAAGTCATGTAAATTTATATTCTGGAGCAATTCATGATCTTGAACGATTTAAAGACTCTGCTTTTCAAAAAACTTCTCTTACTCAGCCTATTTGTATCGCCCGCGGCTTTTGCTGCAGACGCTTTTGATGGCCCTGCAACTGTCTGGCTCATGGTATCTATTGTCATCGTACTGCTGATGTTTATCCCTGGTTTAGCTTTGTTTTATGGCGGCATGGTCCGTGCTAAAAATGTCCTTTCCATTTTTACACAGTTTTTTGCTGTAGCAGGCATTATCGGCATTTTATGGGTTGGACTGGTCTACAGTTTGGCAACCGACACGACGAATATGCAAGCAGGTGTTTACAACCTGAATAGTATCGTCGGTGGGTTAGATAAGTTCATGCTATCTGGTGTAACTGCCGAAAGCATGGCCGGTGGCATTCCTGAATATATTGTGATCGTCTTTCTAATGACCTTTGCCATGATTACGCCTTGCATTGCACTAGGCGGAATTGCAGAACGTATGAAATTCAGTGCAGTGATTATCTTTGCATCACTTTGGCTGATCATTGTCTACGGCCCAATGGCGCACATGGTTTGGGGTGGCGATGGCGCACTATTCCATAACTGGGGCGTACTGGACTTTGCCGGTGGCACTGCAGTACATATGGGTGCAGGTGTTACAGCATTTGTCGGAGCACTAGTTTTAGGCAAACGCAAAGGCTGGCCAACTGCGCCTATGCCGCCGCATAACGTTGTATTTGTGATGATAGGCGCAGCCTTGCTCTGGGCAGGCTGGTTCGGCTTTAACGTTGGTTCAGCTTTAGCGATTGACGCCTCTGCAGCCTTAATTTTAATAACAACAATGCTCGCAACTTGCGGCGGTATTGTCGGCTGGATGCTGGCAGAAAAAGTCTATTCAGGCCATGTCACTGCTTTTGGTTTAGCATCAGGGGCAATTGCAGGTTTAGTCGGCATTACACCTGCAGCGGCTTATGTCGGTCCATTTGGTGCAATTATTATCGGCTTAATTACCAGCGCTATATGCTACTACTGCATTGCCGCACTTAAACGCAAAATTGGTGTGGATGATGCGCTGGATGTGTTCTATCTGCATGGCGTTGGCGGTATGGTAGGCTGTATGCTGACGGGTATTTTCTGTATTCCTGCTTTAGGCGGAAATGTTGAAGGCATCAATGTTGGCACACAATTGCTGGCACAGCTGGCAAGTATTGTCGCAACCTGTATCTATGTGGGCGTATTAAGCTGGATCTTACTGATCATTTTGGATAAAACAATCGGTATCCGAGTCAGCCCTGAAGAAGAAGAACAAGGTTTGGACGTCAGTGATCATAATGAACGCGCCTATAACAACTAAATGGTAGCTGAATAAGGCTTCATGTTACTGCATAAAATAAGGGCTTCTGCCCTTATTTTTTATTCTATTTAAACCTTTTCATGGCCTCAAATGAGATCTTATGTTTAACCCAATGCCACTTCATTCTTTAGATAAATCACTTCACACTATTCTTAAACGTTTACATTGAAAATTAATACCCAAAAATCAGTTTGCTCCCGAACACACTCACCATTTTTAGAATCAGATCAACATGCTATACACCTGAATCATCACTATGCGCTATTTAGGTTCAAAGTACTCCTAAATGCAGCAGCTAAACTAGTTCCTGCGATGCCCAAAAGTACATCTGCAACATTTCATGCTTGCTTAATGCTTAAGTGATACTAAAAAAAATAAAGAAAAGGCGCCATATTTTAGAGATTTGAACATCATCTGTATTTTTAGAAAAATTTGAGTTCACATAGCAGATTTTTATAGACGAATATAATGATTGAAGTACTCATGCTGCAGATTATTAGCGTTTATTTATATTTATATATCAAGAGCTTTCATGGCGGTACTTCTGCAGTTGCATAAAGCTCATATTTTAAGAATACAGACAAAGAAAATGGCTGCCAGCTTATGCCAGTAGCCATTCGGGGGGCTTACAGTCGGGGGAATTTTAAACAGCAATTAAGCTCTCAATACCTACCGCTTGACCGTCAAATTCGGCAATAGCGTCGAGCAGAACATGCCATAAATACAATGAAGCTGCACGGTCACATAAAATATTGAATTTTGGAGCTTGCGCATCGCTGACATTCATCACAATGGCATTGATTCTAGCAACTGAAGTTTGTGCTATCTGTCCAACTGTAAAGGCCTCGGCAGATAAATCCACAGCACAGAGTTTTGCCATGACCAGCGCAATTGAACTGCCTGTAAGTTGAATCCATGCATGACTGTCTTGACGTGGCAACATATAATTTGCCTGCTCGTTCATGCTCCAGTTTTGCTCTAGCTGCGCAATCGATTCACCAAAGTCTGACCATGCGCCTAAAAGTAAATACTCCGTGGCTGAAAGTCTTGCTACAGTTGTGCCATCATTTTGTTTCAGCAGCATATTCGGCCGATCTGGCAACTGATAACCCGCTTGAATTAAATAAGCCGCGCTGTCTATTCCACGAAACCCAACACGAGACAAATGTGTCAAATCGGCAATAGCGCACTGCTGAATTTGTGCCTCTGCCCGACCTGCTCGAAATTTTTGTCCCATGCCAAAAGACTGATATGGTCCAGCAATCCGCTCCATCGGGCTTGTTTGCGCTTGATATAAAGGATTCATAATTTAAATCTCCTGACGGGCATTGGCTGGATCATAAAATGGCGCTTTAACCACTTCTGCAAACACGCTTGCGCCTTTTTCTACGCGGATTTCAAACTGTTTTCCGACTTCGCTTTGCTCGATTCCGACATAGGCCATGCCAATTATTTTATCCAAAGTAGGTGAATATTCACATGAAGTGATATTGCCAGTAATGTTCTCACCATTCAGCACAATATGGCCTTCCATTGGTTTTTCCAGCTGTTTGTCTAAAACAAAGGACACCAATTTTCGCTTCATCGGCTGCTGTTCCAAAATAGAAATAGAACGCTTGCCGACAAACCAAGGTTTAGATTTTGCAACAGCCCAACCCAAATCTATTTCTTTAGGATGCGACATGCCGTCGGTGTCTTGGCTGATGATGATATGGCCTTTTTCTAAACGAAGGAGACGCTGAGTTTCTACACCAAAAGGCTGAATGTTAAATGCGTTACCAGCCTGCATCAGCAGATCCCACATAAACTCGCCATAGCGGGCTGGAAAGTGAATTTCATAGCCTAACTCACCAACAAAACCCACGCGCAATAAACGTACTGGAATATTTTGAATCGTACCTTCACGCAGGCCTAAATAAGGGAAAGCCTGATTGCTGAAATCTACATCTTGGCAAATTTTCTGCATCACTGCACGGGAGTTTGGCCCCGCAATATTCACGGCGGCAAATGCAGAAGTCACATTGGCAATATCAACATTTAATCGCCACTGCACATTCCATTTCAGCATTTGCTGGTAAATTCTGTCTACACCGCTTGTCGTTGCTGTGACATAAAAATGATTTTCACTTAAACGTCCTGCTACACCATCATCAATGACCACGCCATCTTCTGCTGCCATGACGGCATAGCGGGTTTTTCCGACTGGCAATTTTACAAAACCAAATGTATATAAACGGTTTAAAAATTCTGCGCTGTCTGGGCCGCGGATATCTAAACCGCCCAGTGTGGAAACATCAATGATGCCGACATTTTCACGAACATTGCGTACTTCAGTTTCAATGTTTTTTAAGCGATCTGCGATAGCTCCATAATATGCAGGACGCTGCCAGTTGCCTGCTGGCATCATCTGCGCACCTGCCTGAATATGACGTCGGTGCATTGGTGTTTGACGGTACGGGTCAAAACCGCGTCCTGCGATATGCGCCAGTTTTTCTGCAGTAAATGGCGGACGCGCAGTGGTGACTCCTGTTTCACTCACCGTACGGTCAGTGTATTTTGCGACTAAGCGTGCTGTCGGCAATGCAGAATGACGTCCTTGCGAAGGCCCCATGCCTACGGTTGAAAACCGCTTAACCAGCTGCACATCACGGTAACCCGACTTTGTTGCATTAATAATGTCACGGATCTGCAAGTCTTCGTCATAATCGACAAATTCTTTGCCCTTCGGATGCTCAAAGATCGGCCATGGAAAGTTGACTGCGGTTTCAGCATATTCAGGCTTCGTCGGAATATCTAAACCGCTACTGATGGCATGTACAGCGTTCAGCGCTGTTTGTGATGCATCTTGCAGCAAGTTATCCAGATCATGAATGCCTGCAACTGAACCTGTAATTTGCAGCCCTTTAGGCAAGCCGGAAATACTGAATTGCGCTTTAGCATCGTTATAGCTGAGTTTTGCACCTGCTTGGCACAGTAGCTGATACACCGGCATATAACCAGAAGACATACACAGTGTATCGCATGACACAATTTGAGTTTGTGCACTAACTTTGCCTTCAGCTTCAATGCGGCGAATATCAACACCGGTCACACGTTGCATGCCCTTGCTGTGCATCGCTTCATATACAATGCTTTGCAAATAACACGGAATATTCTGCTGCTTCACAGCTTGCAACAAGGCTGTGTCTGTCGTGCCTTGACGCATATCCACCAATGCAGCAATTTCTATCCCTGCTTCCGCCAAGTCTAAGGCTGCCAAATAACCATCGTCATTGCCTGTTAAAATAACGGTTTTTTGCCCTGGACGTACTGCATATAGCTTAACTAAACGCTGCGCTGCGCTAGTCAGCAAGATTCCCGGCAAATCGTTATTACGGAATACCACAGGCTGGTCGAAACTGCCGCTCGCGACAATGCACTGCTTGGCGCGCACTTTATACATACGCTTGCCCTGAATCACTGGCAGATAGTGATCGGTAAACCAAGCATTGCAGACAGACGATGTCATGACCGTAATATTGCTGTGCTGCTCTACTTGCGCAATCAATTTCGCTGCCAAGCTTTGTGCTTTCTTACCCGCGGCATCAAAACGCGCATAGTGCAAGCTGCCGCCTAAGATTTTATCTTGTTCAATCAGTAAGACTTTTAGTCCTTCATCTGCCGCAGTCAGCGCAGCTTGTAACCCAGCTGGGCCCGCGCCAACAATGGCGATGTCGGTAAATAAATATGCTTTGTCATAATATTCAGGTTCAAAATTCAGATCTAAAAAACCTAAACCAGCTTTCTTACGGATCAATGGCTCCCAAAGCTTCCATACGCCTCTAGGTTTATAAAATGAACGGTAATAAAACCCGACTGGCATAAATTTAGAAAACTTACCCAAGAAAGCATCCGAGTCTTTCATTAAAGAGCCCGAATAATTTTGCCCCATCGCAGATAAATCAGCTTCAATACTGGTCATATCTGCCAAAACATTCGGTTCCTGCGGCAGCTGAATGAGTGTATTGGCATCTTGTCCTGCCATCGTTAATGGCGCGCGCGGACGGTGATATTTAAATGAGCGCGACATAATCCAGCGCTCATTGGCAATTAATGCGCTGGCAATACTGTCACCAGCAAAACCGCTGAACTTCTGCTGATCAAATTCAAAGCTGATGGGCTGACTGCGGTCAATCAGCAGACCATAAGGTAACGGCAAACGACTTAAATTGTTATTGCTCATGCTGGCACCCCCTGTTGTACTGCAGCTTCGGTAGATTGAACTGCTTTTTTCTCTGCAGTTTCAAAATCAACGCGCTGTTGGAATATTTCTTTGGCATCAAAAGTTCGAATAATTTCATCTGTAACGGTATGACGCTCTGCAATGAACCAATAGCTGCTTGGCGAATGCATCCACCATTCCAGCACTACACCAGCAATATTGCTTTTATTGAACACATAATCCGCCCATTCTTCATTTGTACAGGTGTTCTGATCTGGCATGGTTTTCAGTTCACCGCCATAAGTGAATTCAGAGATATTTCTGAGGCCATTTAAAGGACAATTCATCATTTTCATTTTTCTGCTCCTTAGTGGCTTGCCGCTGTGGCGCCCATTTCGTTCACTTGTTGGAAACGGCTGAAACGAGATAGTTCAAAGGGTTTGATTAGGTCTGGTGTACGCCCTGTCGCAACCAATTCCGCCATAGTTTTTCCGCAGATCGGCGTAGACTTAAAGCCCCATGTGCCCCAGCCTGCATCCAAGTAATAATTGTCATAAGGCGATTTACCCATAATCGGACTATAGTCTGGCGTCATGTCAGTCATACCCGCCCATTGACGCATTAATTTGACATTGGCCATAAATGGGAACATTTCGATCGCATGCGCCAGCAGGCTTTCTTTTAAATCCAATGTTGAACGGGTGTTATACAGTGGATATGGATCAGAACCGCCACCAAAAACGATTTCACCTCGGCTGGTTTGCTGTACATAGCAATGCAGCGCCGAAGAACTGATCAAGGGATTGATAAAAGGTTTATATGGCTGCGATACCATAGCCTGCAGTGGAAAAGTATGAATCGGCGATTTGATATTCAGTTTATTCATTAACAAGCTAGACGTCCCTGCTACTGCTTGCACGACACAGCCGCATTTGATGGTCCCGCGGTTAGTCTTCACTGCGGTCACTTGGTTTTTATCAACGATAAAATCCTGAACCTCTGTCAGCTGATGAATCTCTACACCACGCTTAGCAGCTTCTTTAGCATAACCCCACGCCACTGCATCATGACGAGCTGTCGCGCCATCGATATGCCATAGGCCTGCCAATACTGGTAAGTGTGCAGGATCTAAGTTTAAACACGGCACCAGCTCTTTAATCTGCTGACGGTCAATCATTTCTGTACGCCCGCCAAAGTGTTTATTCACTTCAGCCCGCTGACGAAATGCCCGAACCGTTGAATCGGTATGTGCTAAAGTCAACTGACCGCGTTCCGAATACATAATGTTAAAATCGAATTCATTCGACAGATTTTTAAATAAATCGACTGACTCTGCGTAGAACTTCACCCCTTCGGAGGTCAAATAATTCGAGCGAATCACCGCAGTATTACGCGCAGTATTGCCACCGCCTAAATAAGCTTTTTCCAGTACAGCAATATTGGTAATGCCTTGATATTTAGCAAGGTAATAAGCAATTGCCAAACCATGGCCACCTGCGCCAATGATGACCACGTCATATTGTGATTTCAGCTCCTTCGGCGGAGGCAAATCAACTTCAACAGGATATTCACTGCTTAATCCATATTTGAGTAAACCAAGTGGCATGGCATGTCCTCCAAGGCATTTGAAATGCCGTATTTATTTTTAAATTTGTTTTGCCTGCATGCGTGCGGCTTCAAGCGTATTTTTCATGAGATAAGCAATGGTCATTGGCCCAACACCGCCTGGCACAGGGGTAATGGCCAGCGCTACCGTCAAGGCATCTTCATAGTCCACATCACCTACCAAGCGGTTTTTACCGTTTTCCTGAATCCGATTAATACCGACATCAATCACCACAGCATCTGGCTTTAAATAAGACGCATCAATCATTTTCGGCTTGCCTACCGCCGCCACTAAAATGTCAGCAGTTTTGCAAATCTCTTGAATATTTTGCGTACGGGAATGAACAATCGTCACGGTACAGCTTTCTTTCAGCAACAGCGCAGCCATCGGTTTACCAACAATATTGGAGCGCCCGACCACGACAGCATGCAGTCCAGATAAATCATTACCCAACGTATCTTTCAGCAAACGAATACAGCCCGTGGGTGTACATGGCGTCAGCACATCACGACCTTGGCTTAAACCGCCGACATTTTCACTATGAAAACCATCTACATCTTTCATTGGGTTAATACGCTGTAGCACAGCGGTCTCATCAATGTGATCTGGCAATGGCAGCTGTACCAAAATGCCATGCACAGCTGCATCCGCATTCAATTCATCAATTTTCTGCAGTAAGACCTCTTGCGCAGTTTCGGCGCTCATTCGGTATTCCAATGAACGGATACCGACAAATAGGGCTTTTTCAACCTTATTGCGTACATAAACATGGCTAGCAGGGTCATCACCCACCAACACCACCGCTAAACAAGGTTCAATACCTGCGGCTTTTAAGCCAACAACTTCAATTTTAATTTCTTCCAAAACTTTTTGTGCGGTCGCTTTGCCATCAATCATCTGCGCATAGCGCTGGGTATTCATCACAATATTCATTTGAACACCACCGTACGGTCGTCATTAAGAAATACACGGTGCTCAACAAAATATTTCACCGCTTTTGACAATGCGACTGTTTCTGTATCGCGTCCTACTGAAACCAAGTCCTCTGGCAAGTAAGCATGATCCACGCGCTGCACTTCCTGCTCAATGATCGGGCCTTCATCCAAATCGCCAGTGACAAAGTGCGCTGTTGCGCCAATCAGTTTCACGCCACGTTCAAAGGCTTGATGATAGGGTTTTGCGCCTTTAAACCCAGGCAAGAAAGAATGGTGAATATTAATGGCGCGGCCAGCCAATTGCTTGCACAGATCATCCGACAAAATTTGCATATAGCGCGCCAGAATCACCAATTCAGTCCCAGTTTCATCCACTATTTTTAGCAATTCAGCTTCCTGCTGCGCCTTGGTGTCTTTGGTCACTGGTAAATAAATAAAGCGCAGGCCTTCACGTTCAGCAATCGGACGTAAATCCAGATGATTTGAGACAATGGCAGTGATTTGAAAATCCAACTCGCCTTTATGATGACGGTAAAGCAGGTTAAGGAAACAGTGATCAAATTTGCTGACCATGATCATGACTTTCATTGGCGCGCTGCAGTCATAAAATGCAGCCTGCATTTCAAACTGCTGTTCAACCTCAGCAAAATTGGCTTTCAGGCTATCTATGCGGTCGATACCGTCCTGAAAGCGGAACACAATACGGGTGAAGAAATAGCCAGTGATCTCATCATCATACTGCGCCATTTCACTGATATAGCAGCCATTTCCGGCAAGACATCCACTAATGGCCGCGACAATGCCAGACGCGGCAGGACAGCGGATTTTCAAAATATATTGGGCTGGTTTGTTCTGTGGCATAGGACTGTTTCCTATCAATTCTCAATCTACAGAGAGTGTTTCTGAAATAGGTTTTAATTTTCTCGTTAGGAAAATTATTTTCTCTGTAAGAATTTATATCGAATTTTTTTTAACCCGTCTATAGCTTGAGGAAACTTTTTTTACTTTTAAGAATATTTTTTAAATTATTGATTTTTATATAGATACAAAGAATCACCAGCAGAAGTTTTACCCCCTGCCGGTAAGATTGGAATTAACAGATTACATCTACTTTATGAAACTGCTTCAGTTGCATCAGCGCCTGAAACGGTTGGGCAGATTGCATCAAATTATTCATCTGTTCATAAAACTGATTTGTCAGTGCCTGATTGCAGCGAATCACCCATCCCTTCATAAATTTCTTGTTCATGTTTAACATATACACCTCGCAAGTGGTCGGTGTTAACAAACGAATTTTCTTTATCACAAAGTGTTCCGGATAGCTCATGGCATTCTCCTTCTTCGAAAGTTCAAAACTTAAAATGCAAATACTGCGCCAATATTTAAAATCTTGTATTTCCTTGTATTAATAAGCCCTCTCCTTATATATATTCTTATTAAGAATATTTTTTGCATTAAAAATGCGCATGTCTAACGTCTCATGCACCAAATTGCGATTCATGACTGTGCAGACAATTTCATCAATAATAATCCGCCGATAATCATAGCTGCCGCTGCAATACGTAAAACATTGGCCTGCTCACCTAAAATTAAAATGCCAACTGCAAAAGAACCAACGACACCAATACCCGACCAAATGGTATAAGCAGTGCCCAAAGGTAAAACCCGCATGGAATAGCTTAATAACAAGAAACTGCAGATCACAAAGAATATGGTCACCATCGTCGGTATTGGCCGTGTAAAACCTTCTGAGAGTTTCATGGAATAGGCCCAAATAATTTCAAAGATGCCCGCTAAAAATAAAATGACCCATGCCATTCATACCCCCCTCTAAATATTTATCTGCACACACGGCTAACCAACGTCTTCGTGCAGTTTCACAATTCATAACCTCATTTTTATAATGCAAAGCAGCTTTGGCTTTGCCTATACCTCAAAAGCAATACCCCTTTAAAGCCATGGCTTAGCACGAAGGGGCATGGACAGCAGTAAACTGATTTCTATATAAAAATAAATAAGAAATAATTTTTCCTCTAAAGAATATTCAATACCAATACTGAGAAATCAGCCTGCTTAAACTGGAGAAAAGCACCAATGATCATGCACAATACCGCCCAATATGTCTTAAATATCCGCTGTCCTACCGCATCTGGCATTGTTGCGGCCATTAGTGGATGTCTTGCCGGAAATGGCTGCTATATCAGTGAAATGGCGCAGTATGCTGATGAAATCACTGGCTATTTCTTTACCCGTATTGTGTTCCGCTTTCAGGACGGTATCGACCGCATAGATAGCCTGAAAGCCAATTTTGCTGAGGTTGAACAGCAGTTTGAAATGCAGGCTGCATTTTATGACTGTAGCGCGCCAATGAAAGTCATGATCATGGTCAGCAAATTTGATCACTGTTTCCTTAACCTGCTTTACCGTCATCATAAAGGCGAGTTGGATTTTCAAATCACTGCCATTGTCTCAAATCATCTGGATTTACGTCCGATTGCTGAACGTGAAGGCCTGCGCTTTATTTATTTACCAGTGACCAAAGACACCAAGGCGCAGCAGGAAGCTGAATTGCTAAAAATTGTGGATGAAACTGAGACTGAATTGGTGATTCTGGCGCGCTATATGCAAATTCTGTCGGATGATCTGTGCAAGCAATTGGCGGGCCGCGCCATCAATATTCACCATTCCTTCTTACCCGGGTTTAAGGGCGCTAAACCCTATCACCAAGCCTTTGAACGTGGCGTGAAACTGATTGGCGCAACAGCGCACTTTGTCACTGGTGACTTAGATGAAGGCCCGATCATTGAGCAGGAAGTACAGCGCGTGGATCATGCTTACTTGCCAGAGGACTTGGTTTCAGTAGGACGCGACACAGAAACCGTCGCATTGTCAAAAGCGGTGAAATATTTTGTTGAGCATCGTGTATTTCTCAATGATGACCGTACGGTGGTGTTTAAATAAAAGACCGTAATAGTGTAACTATATTCAACAAATCAGATTTATTTTTTAATCTGAGTTATTGATATTTATATTATTTATCAAAAATTAGGCATTATTCTTGCACCAAGAATAGTGCTCTACCTGAAACAATATTGAATAGATAAAAATGAGGGGAAATATGAAATTAATTACAGCTATTATTAAACCATTCAAACTGGATGATGTCCGTGAAGCATTGAATGATCAAGGCATTCATGGCATGACTGTGACTGAAGTAAAAGGTACTGGTCGGCAGAAAGGTCATACTGAAATGTACCGCGGTGCAGAATACAATGTAGATTTTCTGCCCAAGGTAAAATTAGAAGTCGCAGTCAGTGAAACTCAGCTTGAACAAGCGATTGAATGCATCAGCAAATTTGCATCTACTGGTAAAATCGGTGACGGTAAAATTTTTGTCAGCGCTTTGGAACAAGTGATCCGGATACGGACTGGTGAAACTGGCACAGACGCCATCTAAACACATTTACTGTATAGCCTGATATAAGCTATTCACCTTGAATGGCTTTTTCTATAACAAAAACAATTAAAAATAACCATCTGCTTAAAAGTTTAAATACGTTTATTTCATCATTTTACTATTCAAAGACTTTAAATCGAAAAGCTATGCTGATGAGTCAGCCTATTCTTTCAAATGTGCATCTGCGTAATGCTGTAACTGTTTAAAGTGATATTACTAATAAAAATCCTGCACAATGGCAGGATTTTTTTAAATACCGTTAACCACGTAAAATAATAAAAACTTTAGCCTTTTGCAGTGCGTTTCAATTTATCTGGATCATCAAACGGCATAGTATGCGCCATTGCGTTCACTTCTAAACTGCCTTTGACCTGAAGGGCTTTACCGTGTTCAGCATAAGGTACGTCCAAACGCGCGATAGCCATGGTTTTATTGACCAAAGGTGAATGCATTCCGCAGGTAATCACCCCCACTTGCTTATCTCCATCCCATAAGGTATCACCCATTTCTGGCGCTTGAGTGCCTTCCAGCAGTACGCCAAAGATTTTAAAACGCTCTTTCCCTTTTAAACGGCGGTGTTCATAGCAGCCACGGAACTCTCCTTTACTCGGTGAAACGGTAAAGTCCAGCCCCAATTCCCACAGCGTATCGCCGCTTACATCATTTTCAAAATTGAAATATTCTGAATTATCATACGGAAAGAAAAGTAAGTAACTTTCTGTACGTAACCAATCTAGTGTCGTAAATGAACATGGAATAATGCCATAGTCTTTTCCAGTCGCTAAAATGGTTTCCCAAATCATAGGTGCATCAGCAGCTTTACAGAAAATTTCGTAACCGCGCTCCCCTGTATAGCCCGTACGAGAAATCATCACTGGAGCACCAAACAGCTTGGTTTGCATATGATGGAAATACGGCAAGTCGCGAATACCCGCAACGTGCTCTGCCAAATAGTCCACGGCCAAAGGCCCTTGTAAGGACAGGTCATGCAGATCATCATCAAATAACACCGCCACTTGACGCCCGACAGCAGAGCGAACTAGCATTTCATGACCAATACCTGTGCCATGCACCACCATAAAGGCATTCGGCCCAGTACGGTAAATAACACAGTCATCTACAAATTTACCTTGTTCATTCAGCATGGTTGCATATACAGATTTTCCCGAATAGAGCTTGGAAATATCGCGGGTTGTGGCATATTCCAACAGGCATTCAGCATGCGGGCCAACATAATGAACTTTTTTCAGCCCTGAAACATCCATTAAACCTGCTTTAGTACGGATGGCAGTATAGTGATCTGCAATATCAGAATCATAGGTCCATGCCGTGCCCATGCCATTCCAATCTTCCAGTTTTGAGCCAAGTTGACGGTGAATTGTAGACAATGCCGAAATGCGCCAAGAATTTGCCATAAATAGTTCCTTATTTCTGTTTAAAAGTACTGTATAAAAATTCAGTTAAAAAATTGTTCTGTAAGTTTTAGGTCTTCATTAATCTTCTGAAAGATCAAACTGGCTTAGCCATTGCAACAATGGCTCACGGTATTCGTGTATGCCTTTGTATTCCGCTATAGGTTCAGGCAAATCACGGATCACGCGGTATAAACGTTTTGCCCATATTGGATTGGTGCATAAATCATTTAAACTGATGAGATAAGTACGAATGCTGAACAGCAAAGCATTGCTCTTAGCAAGGCGTGGCATCATTTGCAGTTCAACACGCAGATGTACCATTTCCCCTGCATTTTCTGCCGTGACCATGCCTCGCTCATGCCCCCATAAATGGTAGGTTTCAGATGATGTATCCATGCGTGGATTAATGGTCATGGTCCAATTTAAACGTCGATAAGGCTGACCGACTTGAATATTCAGCAGAAACTTTAAAGCGCGTTCAAATACACCTAAGTTATGCGCCAACTTTGGAACAGGTGCATGCCATTGCTTAAAGCTCATGCCCGCATCAAAATTTAAAGACCAGTCTGCTGGGCCAGTGATCATGCCTGCATCCATATATAAATCGCCGTCACGCTGGTCAAGCAAAGCGACATCACCCTGAAACTGCCGGCTGATAAACTCAAATGGATGCATTTCTAAGCTTTGTGCATCACCAAAAATAAAATGCACATCTATCTGCAGCGGCTTATTGATCCAATGCCAATTCAGGCCATCACGCTCTAAGACAAAATGCGCTGGATAATCTGTCGAATATCGCAGCATGACCATTTCTAAAAAATCCCAGCTGGCCTGCTGCATATGCGGCATAACAATGCAGCGTTTCGGGTCTTGCGCCAAAGTCAGACGGCGTTCATTCATTTCTGTCACATAGTGCTCATCAACATCAAACCAATGCTCAAAGATCGTATCGGGCCTAGACACTGCAGGTTCAATATTGACCGAATACATATAGCTGTCTTCTGGAAATGGAAACGGAAATCGGGCAATGGCTTTTGCACTGTTCTGATAATGAAATTGGCCGTGCATATTTTCATTGGGGTTAAATTGAATCGTCATTGTGATCTCCCAAAGCGAGTAAATTTTATCGTTTAAAGGTCTAAGTGCAGGCAAGTGCCCTGCTTCGCACGTGACACACAAGGCATTAACTGTGCAGCCTGCTCTTGCACGCTGAGGTAATGATCCAAATGTTCAACTTCACCTTGGCTATATGCCGTCACACACTGACCGCAAACGCCACCGCGACATAAGTTCGGTACTTCAACCCCTGCCTGTTCCAATGCTTCCAATAAGCTGAAATCGCTGGGCACATGAATTTTCCGCTGGCTTTTGTTCAGTACTGCATCGAAAGGTGCACCTGCAGATGGTGATGTAAACGCTTCCCAATGCACGCGCTTGAGTGACCAGCCTAGCGCTGATGCACAGCCGGTTACGGCCTGTATTAACCGGTCTGGCCCGCAAATATAAACATGGCTGCTCAAAAGTTGTTTTTGCAGCAATGCTTGAATATCCAGACGCTGCTGGTTTTTTTCTGAATAAATCTGTACATGGTCATGAAACAGTTGCAGCAGCATATCTTCATAAGCATTACTGATGCCGTCACGGCAGGCATAGTGCAACTCAAAACTATGCCCAGCATGCAGCAAATATTTCATATGCGATAAAAATGGCGTGATGCCGATTCCACCAGCAATAAATACATGGTGCTGCGCTTGAGAATGCAGCGAAAATAAATTCAGCGGCGCTGAAATCTGCAGCTGATCCCCCACCTGTATATTTTCATGCAAATATTTAGAACCGCCGCGTGAGTTATCCTGCAACCGTACTGCAATTTGATACTGGTGCTGTTCATAGGGATCATTCAACAGAGAATATGCATTTCGGATTATCCGATCTGCTATAGGCAGCTGCACTACCACATGACTGCCAGAAGAAAAGGGCATTAAAGGCTGATGCAGCGCTTCAAAGCTGAATTCTTTAATCATCGGCGTAACTTGCTGAATTTTGGTCACACTGACGGCAATTGATTGATTCATGAAGCTGCTCCCATCGGCTGATGTGCATTGGCACACACCCCCATATACGCGCCTAACCGTTCTGAAAAATGACTTCGGATTAAAAGCTCTACCTGACAGTTTGCGCATGCACAAAAATCATCTGCCGACGTTTTTTGCGTATGACCGCAGTGCACGCAGTACACTTTTTTCATTTGGGCCTGCCTAATACCACCTTCAAGCAGCAAACTGATTTCTTCTTTTAAACTGCCGCTACGTACGGCGCATTGCTGCATCATCCACATAAAGGACTCGTCACCGCAGATCACGGTATGCATTCCTGCCTTGGCTTGTTGCAAAGACGCTTGTACTTGATTGCAAAAATGGGCAAAGGACTCATCAGCTGCATCAGGCAAACTTAACACCTGCAATTTCTGATGGGGCTGCAAACGGAGCTCTAGTTGCTGAGCAAGCGCTGAATCCGCAGACTGAGTCAGCACTAAAAATGCTGGAGCATTCCAATTTAAAGCATCCAGACTTTGGTATTTAGGCGTACTGTGCATGGCTTCCATCATTGGTTCAGCCTCTTATAAAAACTTAATAATCAATATTTAAAGTTTTTTGATAAACACCGCCATTCCCTTTAAAACATACCCCCTAAGAGGTAAAACACCCTGTTGGCGCGAATCTTTCTTATACATAAGAATGTGGGAGTAACTATAAAAAAAGCAGCTGATAAACAGCTGCCAAACAGGAAATTGAAGATTTTTTGAAATCATAAAACGATCAATGAGTACTAAATGTCTTTGTATTTAAGACCGCGGCGATTCTATTAAAACTATAAATTTAGCCCGCTTTTTGCTGTATGGATGGCCCATTCTGTA
Source organism: Acinetobacter sp. YH12063 (assembly GCF_013419715.1). Classification (NCBI taxonomy): domain Bacteria; kingdom Pseudomonadati; phylum Pseudomonadota; class Gammaproteobacteria; order Moraxellales; family Moraxellaceae; genus Acinetobacter; species Acinetobacter sp. YH12063. Next base: position 288,266 of record NZ_VOZO01000005.1, read on the forward strand.
AATAAGCTTCTAAGGAATCATCTAAGGCATCAATCCAAGCTGTGTGATGTGGTTTGGCCATTGTGCCAGTCATGAGTGAGCGGTAGGTATGATCTCGAAAAGCCATAATGTTGTCTTTTTTATGCTGCTTCCATTGCAAAAAAGTCAGCCTAACGGATTCTATGTCAAAGCTTGGATAATCAGTCTGATTAATCAGGCGCATAATATAGTCGCCCTGAAATTTAAACATTGCCGGTGCATCTTCAAGTTGCTTTTCAGCTTCATGCCAAGCCAAAGTATCCGTTTGCATATCCTCAAAATTTGGCAGTTCAATTTTGCCCAGCATGACATCACGCGCGTACCATGCTTGTGCATCAAACATATTGAAGGAATACCACTGGTCTTGCATGCCCAAGTAAAATAACTGCGGATTAGCTTCCCACACTACCCCTTGATACAAATGCTGCGGATATAAAATATTGTTGGTTTTTAAGCGTAAATCTTCTTCCATAAAGGGAAAACTGTGCAAATAGCCCGTACATAAAATAATAGCGTCAATCTGTGCTGATGTTCCATCTGCAAAATATGCATGTGTCTGATCGACGCGCAGTAACTGCGGACGTTCCGACCAATTTTCTGGCCAGTGATAGCCCATAGGTGCACTGCGGTAACAGCTAATAATCTGTTTAGCGCCATATTTATAGCACTGCGAGCCAATATCTTCAGCAGAATAACTGCTGCCAATCAAGAGTACGCTTTTATCCTTAAATTCCAATGCATCACGGAAATCATGCGCATGTAAAATGCGCCCGCCAAAACTGCCAAAGCCCTCATATTCAGGAATTTTAGGCGTGGAAAAATGGCCTGATGCCACAACAACAAAATCAAAGCCTTCTGTATATACAGAATCCACTGCATGATCATGCACAGTGACTGAAAATTGCTTAGTTTCAGCATTAAACTGTACATTGCGCACTGCACTGTTAAAGCGGACATATTTGCGTACATCCGCCTTTTCCACTCGTCCTTTTATATAGTCCCAAAGTACTGCACGCGGCGGGTAAGAACCAATTGGCCGGCCAAAATGCTCATCAAATGTATAATCCGCGAACTCTAAGCATTCTTTTGGGCCATTTGACCATAAGTAGCGGTACATGCTGCTGTGTACAGGTTCGCCATGTTCATCCATACCTGTATGCCAAGTATAATTCCACTGCCCGCCCCAGTCGGCCTGCTTTTCAAAGCACACCATTTCGGGTATGTTTATACCTTTGCTCTGTGCTGATTGAAACGCGCGCAGCTGCGCCATCCCGCTTGGCCCTGCGCCAATAATTGCAACTCGTGTCATGGTGAATCTCCATGTGATTTGTCTAAAACAAAACTGCCGTGATGCCATTTACCTTAGACAGGCCGCTTTGAATTAGAAATTCCTCAGATGGAGTATGCATTAGGGGATAAAAAATAGCCGATGACTTAATACTGAATAGACAAGTTTACACTACACTGCGAATACCGCACCTTCGACGCCAAGCACCATATCACTGTGCGAATATAATCCTTGACCCACTTCCTGAACCTGCACAATGCGTCGATCAAGTCTTAGCAAACGGTACTGCAAACTAAATACCGTATGGTGCTGCAAGGCTTGTTGAATACTCTCCCAGACATACTGCTGATCATCCTTGTGAATCAGCTGCCCATAAATAGGCGTATTGATTAAATCTTGACTCTTGCAGCCGGTCAGCTGTTCACAGCCGCTGCTGACATAATCCATCGTCCAATTCCAATCATTGCGCGAACGGTACAGCATCAGCGGCAGCCGTGACAGCAAATCATTCAAGCTACGCTGAGCGGCACCCTGCTGTTCCTGCGTTTGAATCAGTTTAGTTTGTTCAGCGCCAATCACACACCAGCCCAATAATGCATGCGGCAGCTGCGTTGAAAACAGCGGCTGAAAGTTTAAGCTAAACCATGCCAAAGGCTGTGCTGGTAGCAGCAAAGGCAGCAATAATTTCTGTGGCTTTTGGTTCATCAAAACACATTGCAGTTTTAGAACGTCATCGGGGTACAGCCATGCTTTTAGATCTGGCAGCGGTAATTCCTGCACAGCAGCAGTGCCGAACATATGATTGTATAGCAGCTCATGCAAATGAGCTTGCTGGCTAGGCTGTGCCTTTTGCATCATATTGCACCAAGCTGAATTGCTGCGCAGAATTTTCCCATTTGCATCTAGCAGCAATACGATATCTTGAAACTGCTCAAAAGCAGCAGACCAAAACAACTCTAATTCAGCAGCGGATTGATCGGTTTCCAGATTTAAAAGCGGTAACATCTCTACTCCTGTACAAAAGCTGATTGAAGCTAAAAATGCCGTTCAATAGAGTGGATTTCAAAATCTGAACTGTTCAAATGCTGATGTACCCATACCGACAGCTCTAAACGTGAATGTACACTCAGTTTACGCAGCAGATTTTTGACATAAACTTTCACTGTACCGTCACTGATGCCTAGCTCACGTGCAATTAATTTATTGTTTAACCCTTTGGCAATAAGCCTTAAAGTTTCCTGTTCACGCTGGGTCATTTCTAACAGCAATTTACGCTGTGTTTCAAGTACTGTCTTATCCAGTGGCTGTACAACTGTCAAAGGCGCTGAATGCCGAAACTGCTCTGCCAGCACATGAATGCCATTGGCGTGCAGTACTATTTCGCCCTGCATCACTTGCTGCAGTTTCAGCAGAATGTCTTCCGGCAACGTATCTTTTGGCAGAAAGCCATTGGCGCCATAGCGGATCGCATCCAGCACAATACTGTCTTCTAAACTTGCAGTTAAAATGATGACCTTAAAATGTGCCTGCTTTTCACGTATTTGCTTTAGCACCTCTATACCCGTAATTTCTGGCATTTGCACGTCCAGCAGCAGTACATCAATATCCGCATGTGGCAATTCATTTAAAAAATCTAAGCCACTGCTGTATTCCTTCTGTACCTGAAAATCAGCAGACTGGCGGATAATATCGGCTACCCCACGCCTGAATAGTGCATGGTCATCGACGATGCTGACTGCAAATTTATTCATTGTTTTGATCCCTCTTTTATTTTTGAAATACTGATTAGACCTTTGCTTCAGTTCATTTATATGTATCTGCGATCATATCTAAGCTCAGCTGTACACGTGTGCCTTGCGGAGTATTTGGCTCAATACGCAGTTCAGCACCAATGCGTTCAGCTCGCTCCTGCATAATGTCCAGCCCAAAACTGTCTGCACGTTTTTGAGCAGCATGCATGCCGCGCCCATCATCTGAAATGTGAATCTGCAGCTGCCGTCCTGTTTGCCGAATACTGATTACAGCCGTAGTAGCATGTGAATGGCGCACAATATTGCTCAAGCTTTCACGAATAATGTACAGCAGCTGTACCGACTGTTTAGCGCTGACTTTCAGCTTAGAAGCACGGTTATCCAGCCCAAATGCAATGCTGGATTGATGCTCGAACTCAGTGATGATTTTTTTCAATGCAGTGGAAAAATCCAATTCTTGATAGGTCAGCCGTGAGGCGGTAATCAGTTCACGTATCTGCTGATAGGCATAATGCGTATATGAGGCAATTTCTGCAGTTTGTTCCACTAACGGTGCATAAAGCACCTCCTGCTGGCATTGCTGGTTCAGCTGAGCTGACTTAAGTCTTAAAAAACCAATGATCTGAGCAATACTGTCATGCAGTTCTGCTGAAAATTCACGGCGCTCTTGCTGTAAAATCTGCTGAATTTTATTCTGCTGCGCTTCCCGCTTTTGAAAGCCGAGCGCCAGCTGTGTATCCAATTGCTGCAAAAATTCAGTTTCTAAAAAATCTCTAGGCACATTCAAATACACCCGCCAGACAGCACAACTGCTGCCCATTAACAGCAAATTGCACTTATGCTGCCTTAATGCAAACTCGGTGTCCTGCTGCTCTAGCTGCGGCGATGACCTTGAGAGTAGCTGTTCTTGCAACAGCCGAATATCGTGCTGCGCCAAGGCGCCATCCAGTGCATGAAAAATGAAGCATTCCTGAGTAAACGGATAACACATGACCAAGCAGGTCTCAGGCATTTGTTCAAGTGGACTACTCTGTTTCAGTAATCTGAGAAATGCGGGTAATTCCGCGTGCAAGTCCTGTAACTGCAGTAAGTGCAATTGAGTTTTCGCATAAAACAATTCCAGCTGACTACACTGCAACTGCGCATAGACATCATCTTGATCATGCACCTGCGGCACATGTACTGTTTTGAACTGGCCTAAATTCATCGCTTCACTCTGTCAGTGCACCATAATGATCAAATATTCCTCATAGTAAATTTATTTGAGCAGTAATCATGCCAAGTCACTGACATACCCTATTCAAGGTATCTCTCTTGAGAAATTGTTTAAACTGCATCTGCCATGTGAAATAGATAAAATCAAAGCCATACAGCGAGTTATCGCATGGGAAATCTTCTTCCACCTTTGGGGCAAGCATTTTCAAATGATGCAATGGATGACTATATCCATTTACAGCCTCGCTTACAGGAACTGCATTTAAGAGTGGATGCGCAGAGCGTGCAGATATTTCAATTAGAAGCAGGCGATCGCATTCTGCTGGATCTCCCAGATCAGCAAAGTGTTGACCTGCTGATTTGGAATAGCGAACATCAGTTACAGCCTGATCTGCTGATTCAGGAGCAACCTCCTAGCGCATGGATAAATAACGGAGCTACCGCAAGCTTTGCACAATTAGCACAAAGTTCGGCAACTGCGACTAGACTGCAGCAGCAGTTGACGCATCATGACATTGATCATGATGTACTTAAGCAAGCTTTAACCCTTACACACAGTGGTAAATATAAATTTCAGGCAACCGCTGCACTGCGTATCGCTGTACTGAATACTGGACTAGATATGGACGTTACACAGCAGTCCTGTGTCGAAGAAATTGCAATTACCATAATTAAAGCAGTGCCTTTGACACATTATCTACCGCCACCACTCGCTGCGCCGATACAAGAAATACTGGTACCTCGCGCTACTGCGCGTACCTACCATGTTAAAGCAGGTCAATGGGTTCAAATTATTGATCTTTCAGGTAAACAATGTTCTGATTTTTTGGCTTTTGATGAGCACGCCCTAAAAGCAGGTGAAGAAATTGGACTGGATGCAGCGGCCACACGAACCATTTTGGGCCATAGCGTTCCTGCACCTGGACTGCATGCCAAATTTTACGGCACAGATATGAAAGCTCTCGCTGAAACGGTGCAGGATACTGTCGGACGCCATGACATGTTCCTGAATGCCTGCAGTCCTAAATTTTATAATGATTCTGGCTACTTCGAGCATATCTCCTGCACAGACAATTTCAATCAAGTGCTGAAGCCTTATGGCATTTCCAACCGTGCATCTTGGCCAGCCATTAACCTATTTTACAATACCTTTGCTGAAGCTAACGGTGCAATCAGTATGGCAGAGCCGTGGTCAAAGCCAGGGGACTTTGTATTACTGCGTGCATCACGCGATCTACTCTGCGCATCTTCCGCCTGCCCAGACGATATTGATCCCTCCAATGGCTGGATACCGACAGATATTTTTGTGCGGATTTATGATGAAGATCAGGAATTTCCGCGTTCACAACATTACCGAATTGACCCAGAGGAACAGCCCCGTATGACTCAAGCATCTGGTTTTTTCCCGCGCATCCAAGCACTGACTGCCAAAATCAGTGAATATCATGGATTTTGGATTGCCAATGAATATGACGGCTGGGGCGCAAAAGCAGAGTATTTGGCCTGCCGTGAACGTGTCGCAATGATTGACTTAAGCGCCTTGCGCAAATTTGAAATTACCGGCCCCGATGCAGAAGCCTTCATGCAATATGCCCTGACCCGAAATGTGCGTAAATTGGCAGTAGGAGAAATTGCATATTCAGCCTCGTGTTTAGACACAGGCGGCATGGTCGATGATGGTACGATTTTCCGTATGGGTGAAAACTGTTTCCGCTGGATTTGCAGCGATGAATATTCCGGCACATGGCTAAAACAGCTCGCGCAGCAACATGGCTATCAGGTTAGTATCCGCAATTCATCTGCACATATTCATAATATTGCAGTACAAGGGCCACAAAGCCGCGCGCTCTTGGAGCAAATAATATGGACGCCTGAGCATCAGCCTGATGTATCAAAATTGGCATGGTTTCATTTTACTTTAGGCAAATTGGGTGGACCTGATGGCATTCCACTCATGGTCTCACGCACAGGCTATACTGGCGAACTGGGTTTTGAAATCTGGTGCCACCCTAACGATGCAGCAGAAGTTTGGGATGCTGTATGGCATGCAGGACAGCATTATAGTATTGCGCCTATGGGCTTTGACGCTTTGGACATGCTGCGTATTGAAGCAGGTTTAATCTTTGCACAGCATGAGTTCTGCGCTGAGACAAATCCTTATGAAGCCGGCATTGGCTTCACTGTGCCGATGAAAACCAAAACGGAAGATTTTATCGGTAAGCAAGCAATGCTGAACCAAGCACCAGAAAGCCGACACAAGCTGATGGGGCTGATTTTACAGGGCAATGAAGCTGTTCAGCATGGTGACCCTGTATTTGTAGGACGTTTCCCAATTGGCGTTGTAACCAGTGCTGCAAATTCTCCATTGTTGCATCAGCAAATTGCCATGTGCCGCCTTGCGCCGCAATATGCATCTGTCGGAACAGAGCTGGAAGTGGGTCAGTTGGATGGCTTAAAAAAACGCTTAAAAGCGCGCGTCACCAGTTTGCCTTTTTATGACCCAGAACGGACACGGGTAAGGAGTTAATTTATTAAATGCTATTTAGTGATTCAGGCTTAACCAAATAATTAATCTGGAATTAGCCTGAAACTAATTCTGCATCATGTAAATAATCAAAAGTTTATTAGAATATATCTATATATCTTTTTATTTTTTGACTCATTATTTTCCAATTTGTTGAGACCCAACAAATAAGGGATCCTAAAATCACCATCCATGTCCCTTGCCAAAAAAATGTAGACAATTCTGTTTGGCTTTGTTGCACAAAGATTTGAAATACAAAGCCCCCTAATTGAGCCAAATTTAAGGCGTAACTTGGGTAAGTGGTCGACCTAATTCCGTAAATCTGTTGAGGACTGCTACACGTGCATGAATTTCA